>JAKADQ010000130.1 GCA_021820405.1 Thermoplasmata archaeon
CTGGTTACCGTCAAGCATTCCATAGGATACTGGAATTGTTACTTTTGATGCGTTGTTCACTGAAACATATGATTCCTTGACAAAATTGGATTGATTTGTCCCGAAGCCGAGTGTAATATTTTCAGCGCCTGTATAATCAGTTTTCAGTATTACCTTTCCTGCGGATCTGTCATTCATCTCTCCCATTGTCACGCCGTATTCTATGTATGCAGTTGTTTGATTCACTGGCATTGAAAATGCGGTTAAGCCATTGGTATCAGAAAAGGGTATTCCGGTATTGTGGGCATATACATAAGTAGCTGTCGATCCTGAGGATAGAACATCTGCATTCGTAGGGGCCATTGCATGCCCGAGAGACGGTGCAAGGGCAAGAAATACAAGGAAAATTACTGCAGCTGTAAAAGATGCTGCGATTTTATCCCGGCCCTTCTTCGGCATGGTCCTGCCACTTGAAACAATTATCTTTCTTTTCATATATTGAACTCCAGGCCGGGTAAGAAGATTTACGGTCGAGCATATCTTCTCACTCGACCGTTTACATCAAAATTCACGGTTCGGTATATATATCTTTCGAATACTGATTTTTGCTATTCCTGTGAAAAATTACCCTTTTCCTACTGCTGTATTCCCGTTCCTCACGGATAATGTAGCCTTTTATTTCCATATTTTCAAGAAGTTTTCTTACATGGAGATAATGGAAATGAGCAGGATCAACAAGTTCAACAGTATAGCACCATTTAAGATCACTGAGACCGAGTTTTCGCATATATAGAAGGACTGCAAGTTGTTTCAGGGAAATGCCTGAATTTTCTTCAAGGATCTCAAGGATCATTAGCTCTTCAGAGTTCATTTTCCACCTCTAAAATTTCATCGAGATACCCAGATTTTTTTAATAATTCAAGAAGAAAATCATAATCTATCATTGCAATCTTGTCCTTATGATATTTCTTTGATAGTACGACAATGGGGATTTTCTTCTCTTTTTTCGCTTTGTCCCTTGTGTCAAGGAATAAATTCCAACCTGGAGGATTCGCCCTTAACTTTGATTCTAAGTAAAATGTATCTGACAATGAATCAGATGATGAGTGGCCTGACATTGATCCGGATAATGGGTTCCTGCGAGTTCCGAAATCCCGAGCTATCGTTGTCTCTCTCTTCTTCCATGTTGACTTATCTGTCATTTTTCCACCTTCACGAATCTCGTTAGCCTCTTTCGCTTCTCCTCTACATCGTGGCCATCCCATTCCCCATCATATGGAGGGAAAGAACAAACCATTTCATTTCTAGGGATATGCCATGATACCTGACCTGTTGGGAAGTTTATATATAGGATAGGCCATTGTGGATCATCTTTGATGCCGACCACGTAGCCAAACTTTTCAGCCATCTTTGCCAAAGCCTGGACAGCGAGATTGCGATCAAGGTAGGCCTCATCAGGCGTTGACTCTGTTTTTTTAATTGTTCCCTTCATTTTTTCACCTCAGATATTTTATTTCTTTTAATTTTCAGGGATTTTATTGAGATTATGCCATTAAAATCATCTCCAAGCCTTTCCTCAATTAAAAAGTTTGAAAACATATTATTTGGATTTGCAATTTCATGCTCAGAAATAAACAGTTCAGCAACTATTTCAGAATCGGATTTGTATCTGACTCCGTAGACATATTTATAGATTGGATCGGGCTGGATAATGCATATATATGTTCGGTCCAGATCATATTCCTCTATTCTATCAAGGGTGTCATTGTAGGGGAAACGGCCGGAACTTATATTTTTTGTGGCATTCTCTAAGGTTTCACCTGTTTCGATTGCAATGGCATAGAAAAGCGATATGATTTCTCCATCACAAAATCCTTCCTCGCTTAGCACTCCTTCATTTACAAGCATATTTAAGAAATTCATGCAGTTTAGATGATAGTGCAGAACCTCATATGGGGAGTCGTCGAACCACTCATCAATTCCTGGAAGCCGGGTATATTTATAATATTTCTCTCCCTTCTGTATGTCAAGGCCGCAAAAAGTACATGTATATATTTTTCTTGATACTGGAGTTGACCAGGGCGATTTCTCATTATTGACTGCTTTTTTAGATTCAAGCAGACTTTGCTTATATTCTCTTAATATCTGAGAATCCTGGGAATAATCGTATTTTCTTGTGAATTCAAGGGAGCATTCATCGGAACAGTAGAGCCTTTTCGCAGGTACATCCTTCCCACAGTTCGGGCATTTATGGATTTTTTTCGCCTCTGCCCTTAACCTTAGAGACTCGTTCTTTATCTCCATTCTCTTTTCTTCTACTTTTTCTTTAATTTCTTTATTCATTTTTATTTACCTCAACCAAATAATCATCCAACCTCTTTTCGTTAAAATTTGAAGTAGAATTCTTAATTATGTGCCGTCTTTTTTGGTTAACTTTTTGTATGTTTAGACTGGCTTTCTGTCTCTCATTATCATTCATTGGAGTTTTTCTTTCCCGCTTGCGCACAAAATGTATTATTTTGTCA
>JAKADQ010000030.1 GCA_021820405.1 Thermoplasmata archaeon
TCGGGGCAAGACAACTATGCTCTGTTTTTTGCACTGCCCCTCTCATGTATCAGGGAACGTTTTATGATTCCATGAAGAAATTCAACAGGGAGGGTGATCTTGCCAGGAAGATAACTATCCCTGCTGAGAGGAATAATAAGATATACAGAACAGTTTCTCTGACAGTATACGCGTCACTCGGAATTGCCTCCGTTGTTTCTCTGCTCGATAATTTCGGATACCTGAACCTGACCATGTACGGCACAGATCCACTTGTGTTCATATACATTTTTCTCTATGATATTATCTGGTATGTTGTTTTTATAACAATGCCCTATTTTGGTTCCTACGGATGCATTAATACAGGATACTGCCACTGGGGAAATTTCAATAGGTGGATAGGGAAATTTGGCTTTTTCAAACTCAAAGTTAAGAACTCAAATCAATGTATTGAATGCAAGACGAAGGACTGCGCAAAGGCCTGCCCTGTTGGGCTATCATCACAACCCGGAAATTTTATTGAAAATGGCGAGTTTAAAAATTCAAGATGTGTTGGCATAGGGGATTGCGTGGAGGCCTGCCCCTACGATAATATATTTTTCTACGATGTGAGGCATTTTGTAAAGGACAGAATTGAAATGAAAAGTGTAAAGAAAAGGAATGAAAAGGCAGACAATATGGAACAGAGACATCTATAAAGATTATTCAAATTAATATCTGATCAAATTGGTGCAATGATTTCCTCTCCTCTGTTCTTCCTTCTATGGTAGTTTGGAAAGTCAAAAACCTTGAAGGATATTGTAAAGTAATATATCATTGAGGCAACCATAGAAAATGAAAACACAAGCCACCTTATTCCAAATGCACCACTTATTATGAGTGGTTCTATCAGGCCAAATATGGAAAGTGCCACAATAAATATGAAGTAGTTAAGTTCTCGCCTCCAGCTGCCTTTCAATTCCTTTCTGTTTTTAAACGCAAAGGAGAATACATAGTAAATCACCATGATCATCACAACAGAGAAAATAATCGAACCATATATTACGTAAGGTGAATTGCCAATCGCAGCTGGATCGGCAATCTGCATCAAAATGATTGATGCCATTATTCTTCTTGAGATTCCCACGTGGAGTTTCAGATGGAGCACAAAAGCCATTTCGATTATCATTGGAATCAGAAAGAGATAATTTGTGACGGATGCCCCGATCAGATTCAATGTATTATCCAGGATGCCTCTGTTTCCATATCCATAGGCAAGGGTGTATAACAGGAAGGCCATCGAAACTTCATTCCAACCCACAAGAATTGCGAACCATTTAGCGTGAGAAGGATTCATAGAATTGAGGTTTCCATTGAACCCCTCAAGAAGCAGATAAGATAGTATAACTGACATTTCGAACATTGAAATATTGAATGCAGCCACATTATTAATGAAACCGCTGGGAAATATGATATAATAATTTATGGAGTTGAGCATTCCAGACATCATTGAGAGCAGGAATAGAATGACAGAAATCGAAACGTTGTTCATTTTTGAGTAATTCTTTGAAAGATAAACAACCACATAGACAATAAAAGGCGTCATCAAAACTTCTGTCAGTAGGATGAAAATTAAATTTTGCACATAAGGCTATTAAAAAATAGTATAAAAAATTAAAAAATTTTTATTAAGAGCTTGCCTGGACAAAATCATTGTAAAGATAGTACCCCCCAAACCAAACAGTATTCATCTGGTATGTCTCTGCCTGAGTGAAGTTGACTGTGGTTGAAAGTATGAGGAACTCATATGCCTGCTCAGTGTAGACGTAGTATGTCATGTTAATGAGATCCCTGTTCTCCATCCAGAAGTACTTCAGAGCAGCGCTTGTACTAACCTGTTTGGTTCCGTTGCTGTAATCAGCAAGCATCTGTTTCATTATCATTGCTTCTGTTGTGTTGTGGTATGGGTTTGATGTGTTGTATCCGAACCACCAGGGCGTGAAATCGTTTGGTCCAGGATATGTGGTTGAGTTCAATGGGTTTGCCATTGGGTTAAGATAGTCTGTTGGGAATGGATAGTCTGGAAGCCAGCCAAGCAGATATACTGGCATTGGGTTCTGCCCCTGTACCTGGTTTCCAAGCAGTGTTGGGAACGCAGTGGGTATAACGGGGAAGCTTGCTCCGGTTATTATCTTACTTAGATTCGAGCCCCATGCGGTTGCACCGTTAAGATCCACTGGGTCGGCTGAGAATATGTATATGGGTATGTCAAGCTTTGCTCCCTTGTATATGTAGTCTCCTGAGCTATCCTTCGTTATTGTCATACCAAGCTTGCTTATGTTAGGATTGTTGTTCCAATTCTTAAGGAATGTGTTCCAGTTTGCCTGGGCAGCTGCGAGGTTGTAGGATATACCATCCTGTGATATCCATGACTGGTTTGCCGAGTTATTGAGCTGTGAGAATGGAACTCCACCTATCATACCATCAGGTATCATACCAGCGTAGTTACTGGCGAATTTTGTGTGGAAGAGTGCATTACCAACATCCTGATTCAGGTAGAAGTTGTGGGGATATGCAAAGGCAAATGCCCTCCTCGCATGAATTGACGTGAACATGTCGAACGGCATATTTATGCCAGGCGTGGAAGCACTGGCCATCGTAAGATTTACGTTGGCATTGAAGTTATACCATAATATACTAATTGACGGCCCTCCTGTTTCGTGAACCTTTCCAGCACTTACGAGCCCCTGAACCTCATTCCAAGAGGATGTGGGTATACCAGCTGCCTGAGATGCTCCACTTTCAAGATCGAGATATGTGGTTGATGCCTCAGCGATATATTCAATCACGACATACTTGTAGGATGGATACAGAACCCACTTGTTAGGTGATGTAAAGTTGGGATTCGCCTCAAGCACAACCTTTGCGGACTGAGATACTGAGAATATTGTGTATGGGCCATTCGCATCTACATGGAATTGCACATAGGTATTGTAACCGGATGGATATCCCTGAGCCTCGTATGCTGTGAAGCCTGCGGGCGTGAAGGTAATTCCGGCACCGTGTTCTATTAACCACTGGGCACTTGTTATATATGTTCCAGACGTGTAGAATATCTGGTAAACCAAAGCCTCAGCCATTGGTTTCTGGAAGTGCATTGTAACTGTGTTGCTTGCATTATTATAAGTTAGGTTCTGGGTGATGTTATAATATGTATTGGAAGCATAGTAATTACCTGGTAGAAGGTACTGAGCTATAATCCATCCAGGATTGTTTGCGTTTGATGTGAACAGTAGGTCCCTCACAAGAGAGTAATAGACATCGTACGCAGTAACCGGAGCACCATTCTGGAATGTTGCGTTTGATCTTATTGTCCAGGTATAGTTCTCACCAGGGGTTACATTAACTGCGTAGTTGAAATTGCCACTTGCTCCATCTGCCTTTGTGGCTTTTACTGTGTAATTGTGGTAATGGATGTTTATTCCGTGGCCAGGAGTCGGCAAAAATGCTGCCAGGTATGGTGAATATCCGCTAACATCAGAACCGTTGTAGATTGTTAATTGCTGGTAGGTGTTAGCAAGTATTTCATCGCTGACCGTATCATATGCTATCTGCGGATCAAGAGTTCTAAAACCACCTGTTTCCAGCTCAGCATTTGTGAATGTTCCGTGAGCCTTTGATGGATGCGAGACAACTGGAAGGACGGCTACTTCACTTGAAGGGGCAGTAAGGTAATCGTAGTAAGTAAGAATGGAAGTTGAGTTTGAAACTGCACCAGTTGTTGCATTAACTAAGCCGGTATATGTGTCTACCGCTGCTACAACAAATGTTGACTTCGATGGTGTATTAATTGTCATTGTGGCATTTGTTGTATTCAGAACGTACGAACCCTGGTAAAATCCATAATTGAATGTTTGTGAAGACTGTGCTGTTCCATTGAAATATGGGGTTACAACCTGCTTATATACCTGATATGAACTGTTTGAAGGCTCTGTAAAATAACCCACCAGAACAGATATTTTTGCACCAGGGGTGAATATGTTGTTTGACGTATATGTGGATATTAAACCGGTAGATGCACTTGTATTGACGGCAAGAAGACCAGCAGATTCGGTTGATGATATAAGGTTAGGCGATACAGTCACTAACTGTTTCTCATAAATCGGCCCAACAGTCCCATTGGTATAGGTCGGCTGAACGGAAAGCACAAAAGTTCCACCTTCGCTATAAGTGTGATTCAGATATAACAATCCGGAGCTTAAATCCGCATAAACGCCATGACTGACTCCGCTGGATGTTATTGTACCAGATTGCATATCACCAAAGTTATATGCCACAGATTTTAGAGCAGTATGGAAATTCACCTCTATAGAGACTGCTTGGTTTGATGACTTTGTTACGCTCGTTGTTGGTTTTTGCACTAATTCGTAAGCTGCAAAACCTCCTACTGAAACTACAATTACTATGGCCACTATTATTGCAATAAGCCTCGTTTTTCCGCCACCAGATGGTGGGGTAAATGAGGGACTTGCAGGTCCATTAGCACTATTTTCTGTCATTTTTTTCCTCCAATTTTCCTGAATAACTGAAATTTAGTATTTAATTTTTTGGTCTACGATTCCGGCGTTATATAGTGTTTCTTCTGGCTCAGCAAACAGAATGATTATTAAACAATTTTGAAAATAATTTAATTTTCCAAATGTTCATTGGAGATATCCCTTACATGAATTCAAGAGATTCCTTATCGAATCTTTTTTAGAACTTTCATGAATGAAAAACGACTCGGTTTTTTAATTATCATACAATAATCTACTTGCCTTTCAATAGGTTTCACCATAAATTTTTTTCCTAAGTTTAATAAGATAAAATTTTATTTCATAATAAAATAATAGAATTTCGATTGTTCCCACTGCAAATATGAAATATATTTCATAAAGGCCTCCAAAGATATTATACGGATATGCGTATGCTAACATTTTCATAAGATAGGAAGATGAATAGTAAGATTGCAAAAGAACAATTATCAAATTAAAAAATAGGATTGAAAAAAAATAGCCATAACGTATAAAATCAGAGAAAATATAAAGAAAAATCTCCTTTCGGGATAGTTCTTTTGAAGAGAGTGCCCATCTTGAGTTTTCTCTCCTCTCATCCCTAGAAGTTAATTTTGGTTTTTGTCTGTTTCCCTGCATCATCATTTACCTTTTGTCTCTCGTCAAAGTAGTTGTAATCATAAAGTAAGCAAGAAACAAAATGGCCTTTCCTGGGTTCCTTGAGAGTTGGGGTATCGTATTCAAGCAGTGTTATTATCATTGACCCTTCCTCAGAATAATCAACAGATTCTACGGCTGAATATTTGACGCCACCTCTCTTTGCTGATTCCTTAAGCAACATTTGCTGTATCTGCTCCTTAACGCTCTCTCTATCGAATTCCTGTCCCTCCTTGAAGATCAGCTCTATTATGTTTTCCTCTTCATCAGAAACTATCTCTGTTATCTCAGGTAAAGATGATGCTTCCTGATTTCTGTATGGGTCAAGCATTTCCTTAATCGGATTGATCAGATCTCGAGGCGACCACCCACAATTTTTCATAGCAACTGGGCATCTTGGGTGGAAATAACAGCCCTTTGGCGGATTTGCTGGACTGGGGATCTCCCCTTCCAAAATAATCCTCTCCCTCTTTATTGCTGGGTCAGGTATTGGTATAGCTGAAAGAAGTGCCTTCGTGTATGGATGTAGCATATCTGTAAATAACTCTTCAGTATCCGCTAATTCTACTAATTTACCAAGGTACATAACAGCTACCCTATCAGCCATCATTCTTATGACACTCAGATGGTGGCTTATGAATATATAGGATATACCTCTGGAAGCCTGAAGTTCTTTCAAGATATTTAATATCTGAGCCTGAACGGAAACATCCAGAGCTGAAGTTGGTTCGTCCAGTACCAGAAGTTTTGGCTCTATAGATATTGCCCTCGCGATCCCGATTCTCTGCCTCTGGCCCCCACTAAATTCATGTGGGAATCTATATAAATGATCCTCACTCAATCCAATTTCTGAAATTAGGCTAATTTCTTTGTCAATAATCTCGGTCTGCGTCATTTCAGTAAGAAGCTTCATAGGTTCCGCGATTGAATCTTTAATTAATTTCCTTGGGTCAAGAGATGAAAATGGATCCTGGAAAACGGGTTGCATCATTTTTCTATACTCCTTTAACTTGTGGCTGTGCATCCTTGTCAGGGAATACTCTTTAGCTATTTCGTCAAACCTATCTTTCAAGTCCCTGTATTCATCGGATTCTATGCCGTCCTCATCAAAAAGAGAAAGCCTCCTGTCGATTTCCATTACTTCTTTCATTACCTCCTCTGGAATATCGATAAAAACATCCCCTGCTGTTGGCTTTATTAACTGTAAAATGCTTCGGCCAAGGGTTGTCTTTCCACACCCTGTTTCTCCAACAACTCCTAACGTTTCACCCTCTTTTAGTGAAAACGTGACCGAATCTACAGCCTTCACATATCCCTTTCTTCTTCCAATCCCGCCAGCTATCTGGAAATATTTAGTTAAATTTGATACATAGAGTAGAGTTTTATCATCTTCCATCTAATCCACCTCTGATTCATCTGAATATAGAAAACATGCAACCTTGTGCTGAGGAGATATCTCAACTAGCTTTGGCTTTTTAAGGGAACAAATATCCATGGCAAATTTACACCTTGGGTGGAAACGGCATCCGCTAGGTGGGGTGATAAGATTTGGGACAGTTCCAGGTATGGTATCCAGACGGATTTCCTTCTCTCTCTTCCTATCTGCTCTTGGTACTGAATTCATTAAACCCACTGTATATGGATGTTTTGGATCATTGAATATTTCCGTTGTTGATGTTTCTTCTACTAAATTTCCTGCATACATGACACCAACTCTGTCACACATTTCTGCAATAACTGCGAGATCATGTGTTATAAAGAGCACTCCCATGCCTATTAGTTCATTAAGATCTTTTATAATTTCTAAAATTTGTGCTTGTGTTGTGACGTCCAGGGCTGTTGTTGGTTCATCTGCGATTAGCATTTTTGGATTTGATGCCAAAGCCATGGCTATCATGGCTCTTTGCTGCATGCCTCCGGAAAGTTCGTGAGGATAAGAATCCACAACTATTTCAGGACCAGCAATATTGACAAGCGATAGTAACTCTATGGCCCTTCTTCTCGCCTCTTTTCTGAATGGAGCCATGTAATGCTTTTCCGCGAGCCTTAATTTCATTCTGAGAACAAAATACTTGTTATTAATATATCTCCTTAAAGCCTTGATCTGTTCATGTTTTTGATTCCTGATTGCGGTTTCCCCGGTCCTCTCGGCCTGTATTTCTTCAAGGGTAAGCTGAAACAATTGATTCTTGTAATAGTAGTATTCCCTTATCTCAGAAATCAATTTCATATCTATATTTTTCTTGTTTTCCTGAACCATATTTATAATTTCTGTTTTTACATATGAGTCATCTGTCGAATTCTCAATCAACGAGTTCAAACTTTCTTCGAATTCCTGGATTCCGAATTCAGAAACAAAGTTGTTAATGATCTTTTTCCTTTTTAAATGGTCATTTTCACCATTCAGGTTCTTCATAAATTTATCCAGATCATTACTGTTTAGATTGTGTCTCTTAATGATACCGTCACTAATGCTTAGAATGTTATGCAATAAAATAGATTCCATTATTTGATCTCCAATTCGCATGGTTGGATTCAGAGCCAAAAATGGTTCCTGAAATATCATAGAGATTTTATTCCCTCTAATCTGCGAAAGTATCTCGTTGTGCCTTTTGTTTGCTCTCTTACTTCTTTTGATCTTAACTTCTGTCTCACTTTTAATCCTTATCTTCGCAAGACTCCTCAAATCGGATAGAATGTTAAACGAATCTATATAGATCTCTCCACCCATTATCCTACCTGGTGGATCTGGAATTAAATCCATTATAGACGTTGAAGTAACACTTTTACCACATCCACTCTCCCCCACAAGTCCATAAATCTCCCCTGGATATATTTCAAAACTTACTTTGTCCAATGCCTTGACAATACCCTTTGAGGTAAAGAATTGTGTTACAAGGTCTTTAACAACTATATAGGGCTTAGACGCGCTTATTTCCTTTACGTTCTCCTCCTGTGTAATCATTTTTTTACCTCCTCATCTTTGGATCAAGTACATCTCTCATTCCGTCGCCAAGAATGTTTACCCCAACCGTAAATATTAATAGAAAAATACCAGGTACAAAAACAGGCCACCATATTCCTACTGGGAGGTATGTCTGACCTGCTGAAATCAGTTCACCCAATTCAGGTGTATATTGAGTGACTTTAATCACGCTTCCCAGCCCCAGATATTCAACGGTTGCAAAGATCAGAACAATCGATCCGAGATCCAGTGAAATCTGTACAAATACTGGTGAAAGCACATTTGGAATCACGTGTGTGAAAACATTTCTTACTTTAGATGAACCTGAAGCAATTGCTGCTTCTATGAACCTGGATGATTTAACAGATAATGTTATTGAACGTGTTAACCTTGCATATGTTGGCCACCATATAATAATAAGTGCGATTGCTATAAGTGAGAAACCGTTAATGGGAGCGTGTGCCTTGGCAAGACTGTATGAAAGGATTGTGGTGAATGCTATGGCCATTATCAGGAATGGAATGCTGTAAAATATATCTGTAATCCTCATCATAAGTTCGTCCCAGAAGCCACCATAATACGCTGAGAATGTCCCTATTAAAATTCCAATTACAGCTCCGCTTAGGACGATCATAAGACTATAACCCAAATCTATGTAAAGCGCTGACAGGATTGCGGGAAATAGCGGTATGTTTGCATATGTTGTACCTAAATAATACCACCATCCCTTAGCCAGTGTTGGTCCTGATGGAAATCCCTGGCCTAGAAAACCTCCATTAAAACGAAGCATTGATGTTACCACTCCAGGCCCCGCCCCTAAATATTGAGGATATACATAATCCATAAGAGCCAATATAAAATAAACTGACGTTATGATAAGACCTGTCAATGAAACCTTGTTTTTCAAAACAAGTTTCATTGTTGCCTGGAAGTCCTCAACTTTTGGTCTTCTCTTTTTCTGAACACCTGATCTTTTAAAAATACTAATTGTGGACTGCATTTATTTCACCTTAATATCTTATCCTCGGATCGAGGAACGCGTATACGACATCAACTATCAAATTTGTAATCATAAGTATTATTCCAAAAAACAACACTGTCCCTGCTACTCCATAGAATTGAATGTTTAAACCGGTGATGGTTGCGAGTGTCAATCTCCCCATTCCTCTTAATTGGAAAACATACTCAATTACAACCACACCACCAAGTAACCCTGCCATAAGAAGTCCGATGACCGTAACAGAAGGTAACAGAGCATTTTTCCTTACATGTCTCCGCAGGACAAGTTTCTCAGGGACACCTTTAGCCCTAGCAGTTTTTACAAACTCCTGATTTGCTGTGTCTACCATTCCGGCTCTTATGAATCTTAATAAACCGGCAAGAATACTCAGTGTTAAGACTCCTACAGGCAGAATAAGATGTATAAAAGCACTATAAGCAATTGTAAGATTACCGTGTAACAAAGCGTCCACAAAGAGCATATGTGTAGGTTCTGACACATTGTTTACTATCCACGGCACTTTTGTTGTTGTCGGATAGCCTTCTCCACTAATAGGAAGACCATAAGAACCAAATATTCCTATATTTTTACCGAATATGATCTGTGCAAGCAGAGCCAGCCAGAAGATGGGCATTGCATAGACACCAAGCGAAAAGATTCTACCGATTGCGTCTGAAGGTGAGTTTGGCCTTGCTCCAATATACGTCCCCAGTGGGATCGCAATCAATATTGACAAAATAACAGTTGCTATTGAAAGTTCAAGGGTGTAAGGCAGGAATCTTTCGATTCCGCCCATGACTGGTCCCGTGTAAAATGAAGTGTACATAACTCCCAAATTTCCGTGAATTATATCATTCAGATAGTACAAGAATTGAACAGGTAGTGGCTGATTCAGCCCAAGATACGCAATAGCTTGCTGTTTTTCGATAACCCTTTCTTGTGCGGTAGCTTTTTGTGATATGAAACTTGCAATTAAATCAGACGTTGGGATAGCCCTTAATAATATGAAGGTTAACAATACAAGGCCAAATAAAGTAGGTATCAATATTAAAAACCTTCTTATTATGTAATACCTTAGCTCCATTGTTAGGTTATAAAAAACCACACTATATAACCTATTTGGTTACTGCATAATCTATTTGTATGTCACGCTTTTGGAAGTTTATACTTTTTATTACGTAAAATATAATTGGCAGGTTAATTGGAATTCAATAAACTGATAATAATAAAATATAGATATTTTTAAAATTATAAGTAATATTAGTTTAATTAAACTGTCATAAAGCGATCGCTTAATTCAAGCAATCTTCAGGCATAATATAGAATATTGATAATCGGGTTGAATTAATCGAATTAGTCTTGGTTGAATTTATATGATTGCGACCATGTATATTTCTAATCTGTTTTCTTAGGTTTTCTTAACCATACTTATATAGTCCGCATCTTTTGAAATGATATTAATAAAATGTAATTGCCGAATATTTTAATACGTTTATTGAAGGTAAAGAAAGTGAGGAAGTAGCCAATTTTAATAAGTACCTTGAAATAGTCCCCTTACGTATCAGAATGACAACCCTATAAAACCGGATACACCGTATGTAAAAATCGACAGAGAAAAATGGAAGCGATTGAAGAAACGCCTGAAAATTGATCTTACACAGGAACAATTAGACGAAATTCAGGGAATAAATGAAAAACTTTCCATGGATGAAGTCAGAGAGATTTATGCGCCTCTTTCCAGACTATTGAAGGTATATTATGATAATTACCGCAAGCTGAACGAAACAAGAAGGGAATTTCTTGGAATAGAAAATGAGAACATACCCTATATTATAGGCGTTGCTGGGAGTGTAGCCGTTGGGAAGAGCACTACTGCAAGAATTTTAAAGAAACTAATTTCACTATGGCCCGAGAAACCAAAGGTGCATATTGTAACAACAGATGGTTTTCTATATAGAAACGCTGAACTCGAAAGAAGGGGGATACTTAACAGGAAAGGTTTCCCAGAAAGTTATAATTTGAAGGAGATGCTTTCGTTTCTTTACAGAGTTAAATCTGGGGAAAATAATACCAGAGTACCAATTTACTCACACCTGATTTACGATATCGTTGATGACCAATATGAGGTAATCAATGATGCTGACATAATAATATTTGAAGGACTTAATGTGCTGCAAACCCAAACAAGGAAGATAGATGGCGCAAATCCTGAACTGATGGTGTCTGATTTCTTTGATTTCTCAATATATGTAGATGCAGAGGAGGAAATGATTAAAAAATGGTTTATTGAAAGATTTCTAAAACTGAAGAAGACAGCCTTTACAGATCCTCAGTCATACTTTCGAAAATATTCAGAAATCGATGATGAAACTTCCATAAACATAGCAAATCAAATATGGGACAGCATAAATGGAAAAAACCTTAAGGAGAATATTGAAGGGACAAAGTACCACGCGGATCTTATAATGAAAAAGGTGGAAGATCACAGTGTGAGGTTTGTTCTCTTAAGGAAGATTTAACCTTATGGCAAAAAAAGTCTCAGGTGTAAATTAGCAGGGTCTTGAAATTGAAGATTAATATGGTTTCGGATATTTATGGGAATTTGCAATAAACAAAAAGAAAATTCATATAGTAAGGATAGAAGTCCAGTGCTATATTATGAAATGGAGCCTGTCAATGGAGAGTGCTTCAGATGACTACAATAGAAGAAAAGATCAAAGAAATAGAGGAGGAAATTCATAAAACTAAGTATAACAAGGCAACTGAATCTCACATTGGTTTGCTCAAGGCAAAAATGGCAAGACTTCAGATGGAAGCCGAGAGTCATA
>JAKADQ010000031.1 GCA_021820405.1 Thermoplasmata archaeon
TCGTTACGCTTGCAGGAGACATATTTGAAGCAAGCGGAGCGATAAGTGGCGGTTTTCAGGAAAAGCGCCAGCGAAAAGGCAACCCTCAGGAACTGATGAAAATGGACGAAGAATTGGAAAACATCAGGAGAGAAAAGGCAGAGATGGAGTCAATCATTCGTTCAAAAAAATTAAGATTTGACCAGGTCCAGAGAGACCTGATGGAGGAATCCAAGAAGGGGAGCGAGGGAAAAGGCAGGATTGAAACATTAGAAAAGCAGCTGGAGCAGTACAGTTTAAATCTGAGCCGGATGGAGGAGGACCTCATAAAACTTAAAAACGAGAGGTCCGGCCTCAAGGAAAGGATTGATGAATTAAGAACAAACATGGAAAATGAAGCATCACTTGTGGAGCAGCTGAATTTAAGAAAGAAGGAGATGTATGATTTTATAGGCAATGATGAGGAAGGGGGAAATGATCTGAATGAGATGCAAAGGGAGGCAGACCTTCTCAATTCGAACCTTATCGCTACCCGAAGAAAGATAACTGAAATTGAAACAAACCAGAAGAGATTGTCCGAAAGGAAGATGGAACTGTCGAAGGAAATATCAGAGCTTTCAATTGAAATACATGAAAGTGAAGAGGAGAAAAAGAGGCTTGAAAGTGAAATCCTGCAACTTGATGAAGAGAATAAAAAGTATATTGCAATGGAAAAGGATCTTAATGAGAAGAATTCAAAGATACTGGGCGAATTGAAGGGAATCGAACTTGAAATAAATCAGATAAATGTTAAGGTAGAAAAAGTCAATGCCGAAAAAAACGCAGTAGATAACAGCATATTGACTGCAAATATCAAAATATCAGAATTTAAGGAAAGAATTAATGAGTTGAAAAACGAACTTGAATCAACTGGAGGTGTTGTACTTTCTGAGTATTCGAGCGTACAGAGGGTAAAATCTGAGATACTTGTCAGGGAAAGGAAATTGGAGGAGATCGGTGCGGTGAATCAGCTTGCTGAGTCTGATCTGGAAAGGGAAACAATGAGGCTATCAGAGTTAACTGGGAAAATCGAAAAACTCAGGGCAGAAATAGATAGCCTCATAGAACTTATGGCAAACCTTGAAGAGGTGAAGAAAGTAAGCCTTCTGAATCTTTATAATCAAGTGAGGGAAGAGATGAGAAAAATCTTTTCCAGACTGACCAATGGGGGAGATGTGATTCTTTATCTTTCCGATGAAAAGGATCCCCTGAATTCAGAACTGTTGGTTAAAGCAAGGCCGAAAGGCACCACATATACAAAATTGAATGCACTGAGCGGAGGTGAGAAAAGTCTTGTTGCACTTTCATTCATAACTGCGGTTCAGAGAATTAAACCATCACCAATATATTTCCTCGATGAGATAGATATGTTCCTTGATGGCGCAAATGCAGAGAGAATGGGAGAACTTCTTAGGGAAAATTCAAATACCTCTCAGATCATAATGATTTCGTTAAAGAATGCGATGACAAAATATGCCGGTTCTCTTTTCGGAGTGACCCTGAACAGGCAGACGGGATGCACTGAAGTATTCAGCAAGAGCTTTGAGGAGGGGTACCCATCTTGATATCTACTGGCCTTTCTGAACTGAAAAAAACCTTAATAACACAGGCAACTGTTCTGGGTTTAAATTACACATATTATGAAAACATTGATCTGGAAGGGGTAGAGGACGAAAGCAAAAAGATCATAGAGATCATGGAAAAATGCGTTACACAGAATATTGATCCCTGGAAGGTAAATGTTATTGATTTCGCCAGGATAATCGGTGAGCTTGTGGACAAAAATCTGGTTTCTCTTCCGGAGGCCGGTTACATAATATACAGATCCTGGGGTATTGTGTACCTTCAATCAGAGGAATTATTGAGGGCGTTTCAGAATGTTCAGGCGCAGGACCAGGAAACATTAAGTGATGAATTTGCAGAAAATCCAATGGATTACAACATGATGGAAAGGGAAGAGGTCGAAAAACTGAAGATATCAATGCCCATTCACCACCACGAGCCAAGAAAAGTCATGCTTGTAGAGTTAATAGAAGTAATGAAGCAGACAGAGAGGATCAGAGAGAAGATAAAAAGGAATCCGGAGGTTCAGCAGATAAAGGATGTAGAGGGCATTCTTTCTGCTCTGAATATGGATGAACCTGAAAAGGAACTTGAACGAGTAATGAATAGCATTTTTTCAAGGTCTTCACCTGAGTTCTTCATGGAATCTGTCTGGGGTGATGATCGCGAGTCAAAAATGAAATTTTTTATTTACTGCATGTTTATACAGAGGAAAGGACTAATCGATATGAAGCAGGAAGTGTCATATGACAGAATATGGATCAGAAAAACCAGCTAGCAGTAAAAGGATTGTAAGTGCAAGTGAATTGGCAGAATATGATTTCTGTAATGTTTCGTGGTACTTTACGAGAAATGGTTATGAGCGTTCCCAGAGATCTATGGATCGAATGAGTCGTGGAACCCAAATGCATATGAATTATGAGCAGAAATATATAGCAGATAAAAGGAAGTCAAATTCTCTTCTGATTGCTATTTTGGTCGTTGTCGTTTTGATGTTAGTAATATTCTTGTGATCGAATGTTGGTCAGCATTTATTACGGAATTCCAGTTTTGATAATTCTCCTGTTGCTGATATACTTCTATATAAGGGGCAGAAATTCCGGTCCTATAGCGGAAGTCCCCCGTGGTGCGATGATATACGGAGATCTCCTTCAGGAGGGAAAGGTGCTCGTATCCAGAAAGCATTTTCTTTCAGGCAAGCCCGATAAAATAGTTCGCCACGGAAACATGATAATACCTTTCGAGTACAAAAGTGGCGTAGCTCAGGATTCCCCAAAACATACCCATGTTCTCCAGATGGGAGTATATTTCATTATTTTAACTGACGTTTATAATGATTATAATATAAGCTATGGAATACTCCAGTACAGCAACAAGAGATTTCAGATAGAAAATACGCAAGAGCTCAGGGATGAGGTTCTGTCTAAGGCTGAGATCATTAGAAGAACCGTGGGCGTTCCTGTTAGAAACCATGATAGGCCAGGTCGGTGCAGAAACTGTCCATATTTAGAAATATGCAGGCAAAGATTAATATAAATTCCTTAATTGAACTGCCTGATGCTTAAAATTGACAAAAGCCTCTTTCAGGAAATTGTCACTGAGGAGGAGTTCGATCAACTTGATCCTGGAGCGACTGGATACATCGGGTTTGAACCTTCGGGAATCCCGCACATAGCCCAGATACTTCTTGTCGGGGAACGTATCAGGGTCCTGAGCAGTGCCGGTGTTAAGATGACGATTCTTCTTGCGGATTGGCACGCGATGATTAACGATAAGCTTCGAGGAGATATGGAGGAAATTAGGAAAAGCGGAGAATTAATGAAGAATGCATTTCATATTTCTCTTGCTGGCCAGAACATAGAATATCTGTGGGCAACTGATCTCATCGATAGGAAGGGATATCTTGAGGGTCTCATAAAGACAGCCAAAGCTACAACCCTATCCAGACTCAAGCGCGCTCTTCCCATAATGGGGAGAACTGAAAACGAGGCCGAGTCAGACTTCAGCAAGTTCATATATCCGGTTATGCAGGTAAACGATATCGCGATGCTGGACGTGGATATTGCCATGGGTGGCATGGATCAGAGGCATGCACACATGCTACAGAGAGATGTTGCTGACAAAATGGGAATAAAGAAGGTGGTGGCCCTGCACACCCCCCTGATGGGAAGTTTGAAGGGAAGTGGAAGGATGGATTCATTTCAGAAAATGTCAAAAAGTGATCCCGACGGGGCCATATTGATCACAGACAGGGAAGAGGATATTACCAGAAAGATAAAGGGTTCATATTGCCCGCAAGGGGTATCCGAGGGGAACCCTGTAATAGAAATACTTGACAAGATTGTATTGCCATCCGTTAAAAGGATAGTAATTAACAGACCTGAAAAGAAAGGGGGGCCAATAGAATTCGACAATTCCAGGGAATTAATTACGGTTTACAATGAAGGTAAAATTCATCCTATGGATCTTAAGGAAGCAACTACAGAATATTTGATTGAACTAATGAAGCCCTACGAAAAGCTTTCAAAAAAATGAATCGAGATTGAACTGATTTCCCTTCTCCAGAGATTTTGTCAGCTTTTCTATATACGGCTCCACCCGTGTAGATGAAAAATTGTGTTTGCCACATAGAAAATCAATTATCTTTTCCCTGTCGGGAGATGCAAATTTTATCTTCACATCATGGTCTGCCTGTGGTCTTGTAAATATCTCTCTCACCTTTTCAAGTTCAGGAATTTCAAAATTCTTCTCCTTTATGACGCTTTCAATATTTCCATGTTTCTTTATAAGATTTAAAGCCGTTTTTGGACCGACCTTCCTGACGCCATCATTAAAATCCGTACCGACCAGTATCCCGATATCAATCAGCTGATCCCTGTTTATGGATAGTATTTCGAGATTTTCCTGAAGATCGATATATTCAGGATCCACTGATATGTATATGTTCCTGCTGGATATTCTTCTCCTCCCGTAAATTGTGAAATTTCTGAGAACACGCCTTGCTCCAAAGAGAAGGCAGTCATAATCCTGAGATATTACGGCCTGTACTATTCCGTCACCGTTCATAACAGAAGCCTGTGCCTCTCCCTCGGAGGGTGCCTGGACGTAGGGAAGTCCCATATATTCCAACAGGTGTTTGCTCTCCTCGATCATTTCGATGGTTATCCTGTTTATTGTTCTCTTAAGTCTCGCTATTTTCTCGACATCCTGCATTGCAATCGCCCTTTCCAGTTCCTCTTCATTTCTTTCTCTCAGGAGTTTCCTCTCTTCGAGTGTTTTCAGTTTCATTGGTGAGGGTTTCCCGTCAAAAACGTATACCGGTTTAATGCCTTCTTCCATAAGCGCAATCGTTCTGTAAAATATGCCACTAAGATGTGACGTTACATTTCCATTTGCATCCATAAGTGGTGTACCATCGGGTTGCCTGATTCCGCTCAGGAATTGGTATAGCATATTATATGCATCGACAGATACGGTATTTCCCGAAAAATCCTTGAGGGCAGTCTTATGCTTAACAAGAATAGGTTCTAAATTTACACCCATACCTATGCAATATGTTTATTCCTATTAAAACCCACCATAAGCCGTTTAAATGGGGGTGCAGGATAGGCCACTATCGGTAATAGAAAAATCAACAAAGTTTCCCTCACCTATGGATCTGTGCTTCATTATTGTCATTCTTCTTGTTCCCGATTGTAATTTCTCAAGTTTGAGTATGGTCTTGGAATAGTGATCCAGAAAGTATCCGCCATAGGGGGTTATGCCCTGAATATCCGGATCAAAATATATCTGATTGGCTATAAGTACGGTCAGATCAAATTCATTGCAAAGTCTTTGCATTATGCTTAGTTGACGCTGCATGGATATATTTTTACTTTTCTCATCCCTCTCAAGTCTCAGCATTGCAGTGAATGAATCTAAGATCAAAACCTTGAATCTCTGATCCTTTTCAATCATCTTTTCAGCCTTGATTACAGCAACCTCCTGATCGGAAAAATCGCTGACCCGATAAAGACTGACGTTAGAGGAAACCTCGGGCCTGCTCCCTCCTATCTGAATAAATCTATTTTCAGAAAAACCCTCCGTATCGATGTAGATTGTTTTTTCTCCGGAATAGGCCGCACTTACAGCCATTTGCATGGCTACGTTTGTCTTTCCCGTACCACCTTGACCGTATATCTGATTTATAACTCCTCTGTCAAAACCACCTCCTAACAGGTTGTCTATGCAGCCTATCCCAAGGGGAAGTTTTTCATCTCCTCTTATTTCCCTTAATTTCATCTCTTTCCTCTTTAATTGATATAATAAAATCAGCGAGATCCACGAAGTCATCACTTCGAAGGTTGAACCCGTGAATGTTTTCGTAGTCAGCATCATTATTGAAGCTGATTGAGTAGTCGGTGATCTTAAACATACTTTCGTCATCGGGCGAATCGCCAACGGATATGGAGAAATCTGGTCTCTTTCTTGAAATGTACTCATCCACGATTTTTCCCTTATTTTTCGGATTTACAATTGCTTTTCCTTCAGGTTGTATGATTCCATCTCTGGCAAATATTACGTTTGCGTAAATTTCAGATGCGCCAACGGCCTCCCCTATGCGATGTGCAAGCCAGCTTATTCCTCCTGACACAATTACTATTTTAAAACCATTTGTGATCAGTTTTTTACACCCCTGCTCTGCACCCGGAAAGAGTTCGATTTGATTTAAAAGTTTAAGAACCGTATCCGCGTTCCTCGCCTTTCCAGACTGAATCCATAGTGCCAGATCGAGTGCAAGGAATTTTTCATATGTGATCTTTCCCGTCTTGAAATTTTCATAATTTTTTGAATTGTCTATTCCAAGGGTTCTGTTTACGTAGTTCCAACTGCTCTTCTCCTTTGTGAGTACGCCATCCATATCAAAGAAGATTACAGGGCTATGGTCAGTATGGTCTGGAGAAGAGGGAAGTTCTCCCATCATTTCCGCACACCTCGCATTTACCATTTTTACCTTTATTAATTATATGTCCCATCATTGTAAGGCCAGTCTCAGTTTCCATTGCATCAGCGCACTCCTTCCTGTAGCAGAGAATCTTTGTGACGATCTGGGATTCCTGTTGCTGAATTTTTAATCCGTTTAGATTATCTTCAAGGATTTTCAATGACCTTTCCCTCAGGGTTTGAGCCACGTCATCCAGAAACACTTTCATTTCCTCTATGTGATCTATGCTGACTTTTGATCTTCCCTTTGCGGTTCTCTTTTTAACCGTGATGGTTCTTTCCGTAATCTCTCTGTCTCCTATTTCAACCCTTATGGGTACGCCCTTCATTTCCCAGTAGTTATATTTGTATCCCGGAGTATATGAATCACGATCATCCATTTTTACTCTTATACCAAATTCGGTAATTTTTGTTAAGATACTTTGAGCATACTCATGTAAACCTGGTTCTTTTCCAGGAATAGGTACTATTATGACCTGGATCGGGGCAATGTAAGGCGGAATTATAAGACCTATGTCGTCGCCATGAATGGAAATTACTGCGGCCACAAGTCTTTCGCTCATCCCAAATGTTGTTTGGTAAACGAAATCGCTTTCACCATCCTCTCTGGCAAATTTTACCTCATAGTTCTTTGCGAAATTTTGGCCATACTGATGTATAGTTCCAATCTGTAAGGTTCTTCCGGATGGCATGATCGTATCAAAAGCCCTTGTGTACACAGCTCCAGGGAATTTATCCCATTCAGGCCTTTCCACTTCAAGATAGGGTATGCACAGTATATGCGTAAAATAGTTCCACTGATTCCTGTAAATCTCAAGCTGTTTTTCTGCATCATCATAGGTTTCGTGCGCAGTATGGCACTCTATGAAGTGAATATCTCTTGATCTCATAAACGGCCTTGTATGCTTTGTTTCATATCTCCATACCTGAACGATCTGAAATACTCTCAATGGAAGGTCAGAATGATCTCTGATCCATAACCTGAACATTGGATACATGGCTGCCTCGCTGGTTGGCCTCATAGCAAGGTCATCTTCAAGGGATTCTCTTCCACCCTTTGTGATCCAGAAAAGCTCTTTTTCAAAACCTTTTATATGCTCAAATTCAACCTCAAACATTGTCTTCGAAATGAGGGCAGGAAACATGACCTCCCCAAAATCATCTTCTTTGAACCTTCTCCTTATGATTTCATCTATATTTTTCATCAGATCATATCCGTAAGGCATCCAGACGTTCATCCCTTTTATGGGATATCTTTTGTCTGTAAGCTCAGAAAGTTCAACTATTTCATTATACCATTCGCTGAAATTTTTTTTGGAATATTCCATACAGAAAGTTAATTTCAACTCACTTATTTAAATTGTTGAATCCTGTGAAATTGTGTTGGCAGGAAAGCTTATGGAATGTTCATAAGATTGTCACGGAAAAATATGAGATCTAAATAAGAGGAACTCTGCGTCAGCTCGTAAGATAAAGGTTTTCACCAGAGGAGCTCCCAAGATCTTTTTTCTTTGGCTCAGGCAAAAGGATCAGTGTAATTATCAGACCTACAGCAGAAAAAACCGCCAGAATCGAGAAAAGACCAGATGTACCAATTGCAGATTGGATTAAAAGATTCAAAAAGGTTCCCAGAAAGGCCCCTATCTTCCCGGCCGAGGCTGCTATTCCTGTCCCAGTACCACGAGCCTGTGCAGGGAAAACCTCAGGCGGATAAACAAACGTGGTCAGATTGGGTCCGAATTCAATGAAAAAATAACTCAGTCCGTATATCAAAATGAAAGATGTCACGTAGGACGCAGTCTCAATGAACGGAAAGAGGAATAACAAACCAAAGGTAATGGCCATCATTGAAAATCCTATACTTTGAATCAGCTTTCTACCTATCCTGTCTATGGTGAAGGTGGCAATCCAGTATCCGGGGAAGGCAAAGAGGGCGAATATTATTCCCGTTATCTCCGTCTTATAGTACACTTCTGAAAGACCCTTAAGTGTGGTAGGAACGACTGAGGAAATCATAAAATCCGACATTATAGTGTTCCCATACAAAGCCCAATCCATCAGAAACCACGACATTGAGGTACCAATAATCAGGAGTAAAAGCCTGCGATCATAAAGAATCTCGTTGAAGCTCATCTTTCTGAGCCTTTCTGTATTTTCCCCCTCGTTTAGTTTCATGCCAGTATATTTTTCAAGCTGAGAAATAGATTCTTTATTGAGATGGCCTAAGGAGGCTGCATACCTCGGCGTCTCTGGCATCTTCTTTCTATAATATATAACAACCATCGCTGGAATTGCTCCAAAGAAGAGAAGAAGCCTCCAAAGAATTCCAACAGGAACAGAGAAATATAATAGGGCAAGAGTAATCGAGGGCCCTGCCAGAAATCCTATGCTCTGCATGGAAAAAACCATACCAACCCATTTACCCCTACTTTTAGTGTTTGAATATTCGGTCATAATGACCGAACTGGATGCGTAGTCTCCTCCTATACCAACACCTAGAATAAATCTCCACACTGTAAGGGCAAGTATATTCCCAGTTGGCGTTATAATCGAACTCCCCGCCGCTCCAACAATAAGTAGAAACATCTCCAGTCCATAGATTTTTCCCCTACCTATCTTGTCTATTACCCTGCCAAATATCATAGCACCGAGTGCAGCTGCAAGTAAGGAGGAGGAATCCAGTATAGAAATATTCAGATTGCTTATCTTAGGCCATCCACTTAAGGGGAGAAGGCTCGTTACAACACCTATGATAAATATATCGTAAGCATCAGTAAAAAAACCCATGCCAGATATAATAAGAGTCTTCTTATGGAACTCTGAATCCTGAGCTTTATCAAACGAATCTATAAGTTTATTGGCATCGTCTGTTTTAAGAGTTTTTTGACTCATTTCTTATTTCAATTCAATATATGGCTATAATCTTCAATATAACCTATATAATCTATATATTCATTTGCTTCTAGAATACCGGAATAAACCAATTAAAGATTCGTTTGTAGAAAATAAATTATACACAATCAGACTTATCCACACATGGATTTGATGACGTTAGACGATAAGGACTTTATTATTGAAATTGCAAAGCGGATTATTCCAGTCAAGTCTATAAGCCCTGCTTCTGGTGGTAATGGAGAAGGAGAAAGGGCACTTGTCATAGAAAATATCCTCAAAGAAATGGGTTTCAGCGATTACAAAGTATATTCTGTGGAGGATGATAAGGGTATACCAAGGGTCAGTGTTGTATTGAAAGTGGGAAACATGGACAGGACTGTATGGCTTATTTCTCATACAGACACTGTACCCGAAGGTGATCCGAAATTGTGGACAAGGCCTCCCTTTGAGGTTACTGTTGATGGAAATAAAATATATGGCCGTGGTACTTCCGATGATGGTCAGGCCGTCTTTCTATCATTTCTACTTCTAAAGCATCTGAAGAAAGATTCTCTGAAATATAATCTTGGGCTTGCTTTTGTTGCTGATGAGGAAGTAGGTAGTAAGTACGGCATCCAATATCTGCTGGATCAAAATATATTCAGGCAGGCTGATATCATATATGTTCCTGATGCCGGGGCAGAAGATGGAATGGAAATGGAAATTGCCGAGAAGAGTATATTATGGCTTCAGTTTACAGTAAAAGGGAAGCAATATCACGCAAGTTTGCCACAAAATGCCATTAATGCGAACAGGGACGGGATGGAATTCATTCTGGCGATTGACAAAATGTTACACGAAAAATACAACGCAAAGGATGAAATATTTAATTATCCCTATTCAACATTTGAACCAACGAAGCATTTGAAAAATGTCGATAATATAAATACGATTCCGGGTCTGGAAACATTTTTCATGGATTGCCGCATATTGCCACAATACGATCTGGATAACGTAATCGATGATATTCAGATGGCAAAGTCCGAATTTGAGCAGACTCATAAATCAAGAATAACAATCGACCCAGTACAGAAGGAACAGGCCCCTATTCCAACACCATCGGATGCAGAAGCTGTTAAACTGCTTAAAGAAGCACTTTCAAAGAGGGGTGGAATTCCAAGAGCGGTAGGCATCGGCGGTGGAACCTGTGCAGCATTTTTCAGACGAAAGGGTATGAATGCAGTTGTGTGGAGTACAACCATGCCAGATGTTGCTCACCAGGTAGATGAATATTGTGTAATAGATCACATATTAATGGACCGAGAAACCCTTGAACAGATTATATATTAATTCTCATCGCCCTTTGAAAGATCCCTCAGTCTCTGAACACCATCTATCTCATTAATAATTTCTATAACCTTTTCAGGCACATCTTTTTCCCAGTTGAGACCATTTATCATTTTTTCTCTGATCTTTGTACCTGACCATTCAACTCTGTTTATAAGGTCCATAGAGCGAACGGCATAGTTCTTTTCATAAAAAAGTCTCTTTACCATAGGATTATTGCTGTAAACCACGTCAAATTTTGGAGTCAATGATTCAACATGAGCTACCCACAAGGGATTTGAATTTACATCTTCTATTGGTATTATGTAGAAATTAAATATTCCCTCTCCTTCAAGTGTGTTAGAGATCATAATGTGCCTCTCTCCAGCTGTGAAGGGGTTTTGAAGTGTGTGGGAATACTGTGCACTTCCTATACCGATTATCACTGATTTGTGTTCCTTGAGAATTTCCTTTATCACCTCAAGATGCCCCAGGTGAAATGGTTGAAATCTTCCAACTATAAAAGCTCTGGAACCATTAATCATTCTTCACCATCTCACACATCTTCATTTCTGAATTGTCGAATATGAACCAGTTCAGAATACTTGTGATATCGTCCTTTAATTTTTCAGCATTTCTTAAAAGCTCTGATAGTTCATTCATTCCTTCGACATTGTACGTTCCTTCTGCACTCAAAAGAGCATTAATTTTAGCCTCTATTGAAGAGACCTCCTCGCTGCTTCCACTAACAAGATTCATATCTCCGATAAAAATTGACATGTTTCTGGACACTTTCCTTCCTTTTTTACTATCCGCAACTTCAATCTTGGGGTTTTCCTTAAAATATATGACGTTCATAAGCTTAATCAGGGCCTCAGCTGAATATGAATTTTCTTGAGAATCCGATCGAAGACTATCCTTTCTGGTGAGGTTAAGCCCACTGAAAAGGTAATTCTCAACGTTTCGGAATACCTTTGTCTTTGTGACGGTTATCTTATTCATACTATCAACAAAGTCCGCCCACCTGCCCATTAAATCACCAGTGCTTGAAGGGATATGGTTTCTGGCAAGATCTACCCAGAGAGGGCGTTCATCTATTACAGGTACTGGTATGTGCGTATCATTGGG
>JAKADQ010000032.1 GCA_021820405.1 Thermoplasmata archaeon
AGGACAATTGTTCTTAAGTACAACGAAACCACCGATATAACTCCTGATGTCAGACTGACGTTTTACAATGCGGGACATATTCTTGGCTCAGCAAGTGTACATCTCCACATTGGAGAGGGTTTATACAATGTGGTTTTAAGTGGCGATGTTAAGTTTGAGAAAACATGGCTTTTCAATATGGCAAATAATCATTTTCCAAGGGTTGAAACCTTTATGACTGAGAGCACGTACGCTGGAAGGGATGATTATCATAAGACAAGAAAGGATGCATCAGAGACCTTGATAAACATCATAAAGAGAACGTTTGAGAAGGGAGGATCTGTACTCATTCCAGTATTCGCTGTAGGGAGAAGTCAGGAGGTAATGATGGTTCTGGAGGAGGCTGTTAGAAAAGGTTTACTCCCAGAATTTCCTGTATATCTCGATGGAATGATCATGGAGGCCACATCAATACATGCTGCATATCCGGAGTATTTGAATCGCGATCTTCGTGAACAGATAATGGTTCAACGGGAAAATCCTTTTATGCATCCAATTTTTAAAAAGGTTGAAACGCGAGAACAGAGAATGTCTATCTGTGATTCTACTGAAAATAAGGTAGTTCTGGCTACCTCTGGTATGATGAATGGGGGCCCAGTAATGGAATATTTCAGATCATGGGTTGACTCATCAAAACACGCACTGGTGTTTGTAGGATATCAGGCTGAGGGGACTTTGGGAAGAAGAATACAGAGGGGTGCAAGGGAGATAACCTTAAGTGAAGGCGGTAAGCAATCGACCTATGAGGTTAAGATAGATGTTGAAGTTGCAGAGGGTTTTTCTGGTCACTCTGACAAAAAGCAGCTCTTTTCATACATAGCTACCATGATGCCAAAACCCAATAGAATTCTGGTAAACCATGGGGAGAGCGAAAAAGCTCAGGATTTTGCAAGACAGGTCAAACAGAGATTTGGTATTGAGGCCTATGCCTTAAAGAATCTCGAAACAATAAGGCTCTATTAGTGAATATCATGACGGGGAAAATAATAATTTATGAAGTTTTGGACGAACTTGGTAAAGAAAAAAGCATGGAATCTCTTGAAAAATTTCTTTCAGGAGTTGATCCTGCGAGAATATTCATATCTCTAGAGGAGCAGAGCCAGGATATTCATGATTTCCTTTTTTCTAAATACGGCAACATACCTATCGAGATTACTGAATGCAAAAACCTGAAAAATTATGGTATAAGCACTAATCCCGATATGGACGTGAAGAAAAAGATCCTGGATCTGGGCCTTGAAACTGTTGCCCAGTACGTGCAGGCGAACAACAGAAGTATTGAAGAGGCTAATTCCGAAATTACACTCACACTGTTCAGGGCATTTTTTATCTTCTATTCTTCGGCCATGCCTGAGGAATATGAAGTAATGTTTGAGGACCGGCGTATGTGCATTTACGGAAAATTAATTGACAGAAAATTCATGGATGGGGATGTACTTATAACCTCACCATGGGACGCATACTGGTTTTACGACAAATTTAATTGACTATTCCTTCCGCTCCTGCTCAAATTTTCTATATTTCTCAAGAACCGTCCTGTTAATTGAAGGTTTTACCACCTTTAGAGATTCCATGAAACTGTCCATCGTAACAATTTCATTTCCCTTGCCCTCAACCGATTTCATGAATGCTCTCTGGGAAGAATATTTACAAAGATATTCCATATCTGCGGCACTGTATCCTTCGGTCATTTCACCAATTTTGTCAAAGTCTATCTCTCCCTTTCTTGAAACCTTCGACATATACTGCCTTACAATTTCGGCTCTGGATACTTTGTCTGGCGGAGGTATATATATCAATCTGTCAAATCTCCCTGGCCTCGTAACTGCTGGATCGAGTTGCCATGGAACATTTGTAGCACCTAAGATCAGAACGGGCTTTGACGGGTCATCCCTAAAACCCCCCATTTCATTAAGAAACTGCGAAACTCCTCTACGGGACGCATCACTGGTACTCTGATCCCTGGATGGAAATAGACTGTCGAGTTCATCAAAGAAAAGGATTGAAGGAGAAAGCAACTTTGCTGCTCGGAAGAGAGAGTTGATATTTTTCTCGAAATTTCCGAACCACTGGCTAAACAATGATGATGGATTTACGTAGATGAAATTCATACTGACCTCCTTGGCAAGTGCCCTTACTATGAAGGTTTTACCATTGCCCGGAGGACCATAAAGAAGCAGACCACCACCAGCATTTATGTTGAACTCTTTTGCAAGATCGGGGAATTTCAAAGGATATATGATCTTGGTGAACAGTTCCTTCTTAAGGTCTTCCATGCCAACAACTTCCTTGAGGGATGGCCCTTCTCCCTGAGATACAGCTAAACCAAGTTCTTGAAGTATTGCCGTTGCCTCATCCTTGGGAAGTTCTTCTACAACCTTACCCTTTTTTGGGAGATTCATCTTCTGAATGGCGCTTTCAAGAGAGCGGATCTGTCTTTTGAGAACCTCCTGCTGAATCAGGTCCACATTCTTCATTTCATTCTTCAAAATCTGTATGGATTCCTCATAACACTGAGCAGCCTTTTCCTTTTGGCCTGATGACTCATATTCAAGGCCTTCTCTAAGCAAATTACTAAGATTTTTTCCCTTCGTCATTCCCACACACCGGAATCCTTAATGGAATATTTTATAAAACTTGATCCGAAGACCGCTATATATGGGTGATCTATGGATACATTGAACAATGTGAGTTTTTCGTTCAACTGCTTGAGATGATACACGATGTCCCCAGTTTCTGGACCGAAGCTGTCATATCTTACATCATTGAATGTACCCATCTCTAAACCATAATCCCATGCCAACACATCTCCCTGCAGATTAAATGTGTTTTGAAGGGAGCGTACATAGGATAAAAAAGCATTGTTTTTCCCATATAGTTGCAGAGCCTTTGTACCAGGAAGCAAGGCTCCACCCGATTTGCTGATGACACCATTTAACGCCGAATCTATTTCTTCACGACTCATCGGAAAGAACGATAGATTTCGGGTTCTTTCCTCAAAGTCCATTATCTGGTCCTCTAAAGGCACTTTAAAATATTGAATCCCCAAGTCATTGTAAATGTCCTCTTTACCTTTGACTAAACCGATCTTAATGAACGCTGAAAATAAGGATGATGTGTTGCCAAGGGGGATCAATTTGATATTGTGGGTTTCTGCGAGAAATTTCATTTTCATAAGGGAAGATGAGGAAAAAAGTGCTCCTCCGTAAAGCCCAAGAAATATTTCTCTCGTCTTACTGCTTCCTTCCTTCCGCCTGATCAGATTCTCCTCAAGAAGGTCAAGTGCCATTTCCATGGACCTATAATTCGAATTTCTGAAAATGTCTGCAGCAATGATAAAAAAAATGGAACCTGTAGCTCTTTCAATGTCAGATATGAGAACTTGGATTCGATCGCTTTCAGACGATATCATGCTTTAATCTATCTTTATTTTATTATTAAGATTTTTCTTTCTTTGAGAAAAGCAATATATATAAATGGATTGTTATTATGTTAATGAGGTAGGGCATGGAAAGTGACTGTTTATCAAATTTAAGAAGGTCTTATACCGAATCCTCAAGGGATTTGAATGAGATTATAAGGATGGATCTTGTTACTAAGAAACGACTTTTTGCTGAACTTGAATCTTTATATTCATCTATGGAGAGCAGATGTGGCGAAAGCCTCTCTGTTCAGGTAATGCAAAGCGGACTGGCAAATTTTAAGTTGGCTCAGCTTAAGATATCTCTTGCATTGAAAAAGGAGACAGAGGGGAAGACCATAAATGACAACGATATCTCCAGAATCATATCGAAATTTACGGACGACGAATATGAAGCCATGGAGAAGCTTGATAAATTCTCCAAGATAGATTCACTTAACAGTGAATCTATAACAACTTTGCTCATGAATAAGGATGACCAGATATATAGGCTGATCAAGGAATGGTACGAGGAAAATATGGAAGATTTCCTCGGGTCCATCGATATACTTTCAGGAAAAAATGTAAGGGGAGAGATAGCCAAGGGGATGGAAGAGAAGTACAGGACAAGGTTTGACAAGATCTCAGAAGGAATAATTGGTTATATTCAGAAAGACCCGGGACAGATCAGAAAGATGTTCATTAATTATGAAAATGCGATAAAACGGGTGATGAATCTTGAGAATAAAAGGATGCAGGTAGAGAGAGAACTCCGCGAGATCTTGTCTTCACCGGAGCTTTTGCGACTCAACGATGATTTCAGGGCCATACTTGCACTGGCCCAATCTGGAAATGTGGACGAACTGAGAAAGAAGGACATCGATTCCCTAATAAGAGGGTTTAACGATTTTAACATCAAAATCACGGGAAAGATTGCAGAGGTGGAGAGCGAAAAGGGAAAACTGCTGAATGATTTCGAAATGAGATCTAACCCGGTACTAAAAGATATAGAAGAGAGAAGACTCGATTCCTTACTGGATGAGGCAAGAGAAACATACCCTTCAATGGTACTGAATCCGCTTCGATCTCTGGATGCAGTTAAATCCTTGACGATATCCCTTAGCGGTGGATCAAGTACTAACTTTGATTCGTCATATTCTGTTTCTGCAGATCAGGCAAGATTGAGAAGAGATGCATTTTTTGAGAATACGTTTCTTTCATTCTCTGGAAGGGATTCAATAGAAGTTTTTATTCCTTCCATGTCCTTTAGCGCAGTCGTAAGGAAGAAGGATATGGCTAAAAAGATCAGGGAAATGGAGGAATCTGTGAAAACTATTCCCATCATTTCCCTGCAGCCAACATCGAATGGGATTAGAATAAAAAATGAGGAGAGCGAAAGCCTGGCGCCAATAAGCAGGGGTGTCACTGCATACTTCAATATATCCCGTATTTTCAGGCCTGACGTCAGATTTGCCTTTAATTTTACATTCATAACGCACGATGATACTTTTAAGAAAATGGCTTCGGTCGGAGGCACTGGAATGGATCAAACACCGGTGAATATAAAAGATATATCGGAACATTATGCAGGCCTTTTATCAACGGCATCAGAAATGAACATGTATGTGGTCTCCATTGTGGGATCCCCAAACGGATTCTCTGAAGAGGTAATAAAATATGTTCAAAATCTGAATAATAATGGATTATCGGGCTCGAGCGTATCTATCATTCTGAAGGACACAAGAGACGGAAAGATTTACTACGATAAGAATGATAAAACTTCTGAGCAAATCGTGAGCGTGATTAGTGGTGCAGCCGATCAGGAAGAAAAAGATTACCAGGCTGTAAAGACCGAGACCATGTCTGAATGCAGTATAACAGGAGTGGCGAGGAACAAAACAATTGCAAGAGCAACAGGGTTACCGGAGGAAAAGGTCTCCAAGGCCTGGAAAAGAATGGAGAAGGAAGGGCTTGGAAAGATAGATACCGTAAATGGCGAAGAAGTATTCAGGATAGCTGAAAAGGTCAAATGACCTCGTAATGGTGTAAAAATGTCTACATACAGTCAGCTTCAGGAAGCCTTGACCATTCTGGCAATCCTGGTGATGATAATATGGTACCTTTCCCGATATGCAATCCTTTCAAAATCCAACAGGGCCATTATAACTTCTCCTGATATTTATTACAACAGAGCTAAGCAGGGCCTTACCCATACAGGAGTATGGATAATCCTATCGCTTATACCGTACATTGGCTTTATTTTTATGTGGGCATCTGCATCCTCGTCAAGGAAGATTGGACAGGTAGGTGGACATCTTCATAGAACACTTGCAGGTGCCCCAAGGATGTATTCCATTATAGGTTTTCTAACTGGTTTAGGAATGATTTTTGAGATTCCCTTTATAGGCCTTAACCCTAATTTCAATGGAGGATTTACACCAGGCAACTTTGCCAATTCAGAACTTGTATATATAATTCATTTATGGTATCCCATTTACATAGCAGCCGCAATCCTGGCACTTGTAACCATATCATCCAGAGGCATTGGTGGTGCGGCCCTTTTCCTGGGAATAATATTTCAGATAGTACAATTTAGCATAGGAAATTATGTCGATCTTCTGGCAATTCCATTCATTATTGGTATAATGTATATATTTTCAGGGTCCGCGACAAAGAGTGCCAGAATAGATTTTATAAAGGCAGGAGGAAAGGTTTCAGGGAAAACTCAGACGATTGTTACCGAAAAGCCAAAACCCGCCCAGCCTGAACCGACTCCAACGCCTCAGACGAATGTAGGTGATATAGATATGGAAAGTAATATGAAACAGAAAACAAACGTGGACAGAAGAATTGACCCGAGGGAGCTGATTGCGATGGTCGGTCCTCCAGCCTCAGGAAAAACAACGTTCCTAGCTTACTTCTTCCATTTTCTGCCAGATATTGAGACAAAAACAAATCTTACCATAGAGGTCAATCCGGGCATAGAATTGATGGAAGAGTATCTGAGGAGAATAATTTCGGAGCATAAATTTCCCGAATTAACTGCAATGGACAAGATAGGAGAGGTCGTCTTCAATTTTACGAGGAAGAAACGCTTTGGGGCAAATAGCACATATTTGAGAGTTAACGATATTGCAGGAGAGCGATTCAATACTCTCCAGGGCGGTAAAGAAAATGTAAGGTCGCAGCTAATGAACACAAGATTTGAATATCTGCTTAGATCAAGGGCATATCTGATAATGATAGATTGTTCCACCTATCGTGAATGGGCTACAAAAGATCTGGAATATATGAGGATACTCCATTCTATAATTACGGCAAGGATTGAAAGAAACACCCCAAGAATTGCCTTTATATTTACAAAGACAGATACACTGCCCAGCGCAGTAATCAACTACAGCCCAATTCAACTTCTCGAAATTCTAAAGAATACCAATGCCTACGTAAAGAAATATATTAAAAATCCGTCTGCATTTAAGATATATATTAAGACAGAGAGAGACAATGACGGTACGATTGTGCCCAAACTCGATGTGGATGTTGGAGGGAGGCTTGATATAAAATTTGATCCAGAATTTAACGAAGGATTCCTTTATGTAGCACAATGGATTGCGGAGGTGGGAGGAATTTGAGCTCCTTAGTAAAGGGTTCACAGGTAATTTACGGATGGGTCGAGAAGGGATCGAGAAAGGGCCACCAACTTGTGACTAAGAGTTCTGATGTTGAGGACGTAGATATACAGTTTCTCGAAAATCACAGCCTTCCAGCATCTCTTGACAACACTACGTTTAAGGAATGCAGGCGTTTCTTTAACCTCCCTGATGGAAAATTTGCCTTCAACTATATTAAGAATATAGGTAAAGACACGTATGGAAGGGAGGGTGCATTACTTTCTCATTTTATAATAATTGACTTTCAAAATCTTAAAAATTTAGGTAAAAATTTTGATCTTGTGGATGAACAGCACCTGAAGGGGATAAACTCAGTGAATGATCTTTTGAAACTGAAGGTGGGCAATGATTTTCTAACACTGCCTGAGATAACAATAGATGTTGAAAATGATGGCAAAAAACAGTTCCCCGAGGGGACGACCAAAGAGATGATATTTCCACTGCTTTTATCGATGTACTCGGGAAAAAAGAAGCTTGTTTTAAAAAAAGGGAAAACTGATGATCTGTATAGTGTAATAATAAATCTGGAAAATCTCTTCCCAGGTGCAATTTCATTCACATATTCAACCTTCATTTACGATTTCATAGCTGATGAATTTGTTGACATCGGCGGCACAGGTTTAAATGCGAGAATCCCGCCGGATACATATATAATCAACATGGAGAGTTCAAAGAATGTTCTGATGATTTCCAGGGGAGGCTACTGGGAAAATCTTGAGGTTGTGAGGAACGATAATAGCATACTGTGGCAATTTTCCATCCTTCTTGAAAAGTATGGAAAAGAGATACTTGAGTCAATGTATTCAAGAATCAATGAAATAAATCAATACAACACAATGGAAACGATGTTTGAGGAATATCTTAAGATGCTTGCTGAGACATATTTTGACTTCCTTATCTCAGGGGAGATGGATCTGGATTCTGGTATTGCAGCTATGTATAATGCAATGGAGAATCGAATGATTCTTCCAAGAGAGAAGTACATGGAAAGAGTGATGGAAATAATGAAGGAACATCATGATAAGATACCGGATCTTATAGATTTATACTTTGATTCCTTTAAAAATTCCAAAGAAACCTCAGACATGGCCACGAAATTAAGAGAAATTGTTTCCGTTGTATTCAGATACGCACAAAACCCCTCCGAGGTTGAAAAATTCCTATCTTCGTATTTAAATGAGCCAAAGATGTATAAGAGTGACATCATGAACGGTATCATTACAAACGAGGCATCAAAGCCTGGGAATAAACTTTCCAATGTTTCTTACGTGTTTTCGCAGATTCCTGAAACGTTTGAAGAATGGTACAGAATTAAAATGAAGGAAAAATTGTCACCCGAGCAACTTGATCAGGCTCTAAATCTTATGGAAAACGTTAAAAATTCCTCAAAACAGATGTTCTCGCTATATATGAAAGTAATTGAAGATACGCTGAAGCGAAGTCCCTCAACTCTTGAGAATTTCATAGAGATTATTGAGAAGTATCACGGAAAAATGAGGCCTGAGGATGTCAATTCTTTGTGTAAAACCCTGATTTCAGACCTTTCCAAATCATCAATTGAAGAGAGTGATGAATTTATTCAAAGGCTTGAAATCGTATCCGGGTCATCACAGGAGGCGAAAGGCAACGAAATCGGTGATGAGAGGAAGCAAAGAAGAGGGTTTTTCGGAAGAAAGAAAGAGTGATAAAAATGAAAAGTGAATCAAAAAACGCTGACATTGTGACTGTTTGTGAATTCGCGATAAAGGAACTGAAGAAAATGATCAAGAGAAAAGACGTTCCTACCCTGGCGAAGAACTCCATAAAATATTTAATTCCAGTTTGCGAAAATACTTTGGCGCAAAACCAGGACAGAAAAATTGGACTTGAAAATTGCCTAATCGTTCTCAGAGGAATACTATCTATGGGAAGCCTTTCACAGAAGAGCAGAGAGTTCTTTGAATCTTATAAGTCAAAATTTGAGGAAGAAACAAAGGATATGCATCGTGACACTAAGATAGAAAAGATTTCAAGGGGACTTGAATCGGGAAATAAGACCGAATTTGCCAGTGGACTTAAAGATCTTGCTGAGTATGCAGTGGAGGGCTTTCGTGAATCTATGGCCCCATTCATATTTACTGCCATAAGCTCTCTTTCAGATGATGATCCGGATGTGCGAAAGAATGCAGCCAAATTTATTTTCTATGCTGCATCCTATAAAGAAATCATGTTTATTGAGAATAGGGTGGAAATACTTGAAAGTCTGAAGAACGACGATCCTGACATTAGAGCCATAATTGCCATGACAAGCGCCAAGGTAAAGGATCTTGAATCAATTAACGCCCTCGTAAATCTACAAACTGATCACTCTCTTGCTGATTTCGGTATTCTTTCGATTTCAGATTATATGATAAAATTCCCTCACAACGGTACAAAGGCCAGAATAAATGATATTGTTACAGATTCTATATATGAGATCATCAATTCCAGGAAGGATCAGAGCCTTTACATTACAAAAAGCATAGAGCAAAGCATTCGAGGCGATTTATCGAGTGGTAAGGGCGGTTCACTGGTGATCGAAATAGTTCCCATAGTTGATCTGCCAGGTCTTGTAATGGATTTCACAAACCTGAAGGGATCCTTTGATGTAATTGGAGAAACGACCCTGACATTTGATCTGCTTAAAGCTGGAGAAATGAGAATTATCGAGACAGGGCTTATTCCGGAAAGAACCGGCCATCTTAAGGGATATATTAATTGCACCACCGCCAATGGCTGGAATGCATCGATCCCGGTGGAAGTTGTCGTTGAGGAACAGGAGCCAGTGAAAAACAACTCGCAAGAGGTTAAAAAAGAAACAAAAGAAACAGGAAAATCAGGCAAGGCCTCAGGTGAAAAAACTGGGTCTACTGCACTGGACATCCTTATTTCAGAGATTGAATCGGGAAAGACCTCAAAGGTAGTTAACGCATTGGAAGAACTCAAAAGATACGTCCCAAACGATAAACCCCTCAATGATAAAATATCGGCCCTTGCCATAACCATTTCCCTCAGGGGTGTTGAGAAGGTCACCAAGGCAGAGATGGACAGTGCACTGGAACTTGTAAGAAATGTGAAAAGGAGAATGGAATAATTTCTTCAGGTACCTTTTTCGCCTTCCCCTGTAATCTTCCTTATGAGATCGTCAACTTCCTTCTGGCTTGAACTTTCCTCTGCTGCGTTATAATTTGAAGCCCCTCCAGTTACCTCTCTTATAATTTCGTCTACCCCTTCTCCTCCTCTATTTGAAAACTCCTTCAATGATTCCCCTAAAGTTGTGAACTGTTCCTCCATTCTACTTTCGAGAATCTCTGTCTTCTGATTTATTGCAGTTATACTTGATTCTATCTGGCGTGCCTGCTGATCGGTAAGCATTCTCTTTCCAAGCTCCGTTTGGGCACCAACTAAAGTCTTGTTTACCATCCTTTCATTATATACAAATTCGAATGTTATCTCCAGGTTATCAAGATATAGAGCGAAACTTTTCAGATAATCTATGTAACTCTTTATTCGTGTTGCATTTGTGGCTGCATTCCTCATTCCCTGACTGTCCTTAATCGTAGCCGCCTTTTTTATATTGTTAATGGCCTGAGCAAGAAGCTGCTGTTGCTTTTTAATGCCCCTTTCAACCTCTGTTTTATAATTCCTTATTTTACTTCTTGTTTCGAATCTCTTATCCTCTTCACTTTTTCTTAAATTAAGTGCCATAATGAGATAACAGCTTTTAACGGTTAATAAATTTTTCCGTATCCGATAGAGAGCTTACATACACTGTAATCATATTATATCCTTACAGCCCCTTTACAAATTGATCCTTAACTCAAGCCTCTTTACGCAATATGCCAGGATCAATATTTATCTACCAAGAAGCCCCCAATTCTGGCAGATCAGAATACCAATCTCATTTCTTAATTATTGGAATATTCCGGATTCATAATTTCCTGTTACCAAATATGATCCCCATAATTCCGGAATATGCCTCCACAATTGCTTTTCCTTTACTGGTCAGCTCAAGTGACTTTCCAGGCCCTGTCACTGTCAAAACATCTCTGACCTTAACCAGATCGTTCTCTTCCAGTTTATCTATATGATTACTGAGACTCCCCTTACCGATTCCCAGTGTACTTTGAAGCTCGTAGAACCTCATTCGCCCATTCACTTTCAGCATAATCAGAATGAGGAGCCTCTGTGAAGATTTCAGGACAGGTTCGCCAAGCTGAGCTGACAGCTTTTCAAGGAGCATATTCAGATCATTTTGTTCCTGATCATGGCTCATAAAATCCAAGCTCCCCAGGTGCTGTATAAAATGTATACATCCCTGCAATTACCCATGATATTACTGTTGGTGCCCATATTATTTGAATGGATGCAATCGGAAATATTGTGGGATGGATTAAAAGGAAAAGGAAAATCGAAGATAAACTACTGAACATATAAGTGAGTGACGCAAGATAACCTTCGAAGGGTATTCTGCCAAGAGAAACCTTGAGACTGAACAGTAGAACAAATGA
>JAKADQ010000033.1 GCA_021820405.1 Thermoplasmata archaeon
TTCGGTCCTCATAAATATCTGATCGCCCACTGGGTTCCATCTTTCCTTTATCTCCTGAATTACTTTGTAACTCATGAATGTGGCGAAACTCTCATTAAGCCATAGATCGTTCCACCATTTCATTGTGACCAGATTTCCGAACCACTGGTGGGCCAGTTCATGAGCGATAACCTCTGCTGTTGCTTTGTAGGTTGAAAGGCTTGTGGATCTGTCTATGTTAAGGTAGATTTCCCTGAATGTTATTGCTCCCCAGTTTTCCATGGCCCCGGCTGCAAACTCTGGAACGGAAATTATGTGAACCTTCGGCAGTACATAATCAATCTGAAAATATCTGTTGAATCTTTTGAGAACCTCGGAGGTTATCTCTATGGGAAATTCAGAATCTGTGAGATGGCCTCTGGGGGCAGTTAATATGATTGTTGTGTTTCCCGATTTTCCTTCTCTAGTCGAGAATTTGCCTATTCCAAGATAGATCAAATAGGTCGACATTCTTGGGGTTTCTTGAAATTTCACTATCTTTTTTCCTTTAGCATTTTTGTTTTCAGATTCGACTGGCATGTTTGAAATTGCCTCAAGGTCGGAATTTATGATTAAGGTTATACGAAAAACTGCCTTTGAAGACGGGTTGTCTGCACATGGAAAGACCCTTCTTGCTCCGGTGCTCTCAAATTGCGTTGTTAGAATGGCCCCCTCCTTGTATTTTGCCTCGTACAGGCCTGAAAGTTTTTCGTTTACCTTTCCCCTATACTGTATCAATACTGTTTTCTTCCCCTTGCCTGTCCCTATTTCAAGAACCTTTCCATCATCCAGTACCTTAAAATCTATTTCTCTGCCATTCACCTCAAGCCTGTCAATCTCTATCTGATCCATATCTAAATATAATCGATCAGTTCTGTTTTCCAGAGCTATTTCAACTTTGCCTGTTATGTTCTTTTCCTTTTCATCCACATCTATTTCCAGACCATAACTTTCAAAAGTAGCGTTGTTTTCCTTCATTATTCTCACCATAATTACATAATACTAAATTCATTTGGTTTTATTTTCGGTTTTAATTACGTTATGCTATGTCAACCCATATTCTTTCTGTATCTGTTCTATTTCCTGCTCGCTTTCAGCAGCCGCATATTCATCAAGAAGATTCCCATTCAACTCGAAAAATGTGTGCCCCCAGTGAAACTTTCCCATTATCTCTCTGGATAATTCCCTGTATCCAGTAATGAACAGTGCTGCACATAGCGCTTCAGCCGAGGAGAGCTTTTCCCTCTTACCATAATTTACAGGGTTGGATGCAATCAGGACGGGAAGTTTTCTTTCTACGCTAAAATGAAATTTATAAAGCAGGTCATCCCTATTCCAGGAACCTTCAATCAACAAAATTCCTCTCTGGACAATATCCCTATCCCTATGTAGCATCATTGTTTTTGCATCGGCTCTGAGAACCATATGGTGGTTCATTTCCCTTCTTGAGACTTCTTTGGATATTCCCAGATCCCTTAGCTTTCGCATTGTTGATTTTTTAGGATCATCCTGCTTTAAATCAACATATAAAATTTTAGGACTAGGAATCATGCAGTCTAATATTTTCATTGTTAATATAAATATAATATGTTTCAATCAAAAAATTCCAGTATCTTTGGATCAGAGGGGTCTCCACCTATATATGCGCCTGCATGCTCTGTGTCATGTGAGAAAATTACAAGCAATTTCTCATCAATAGCCTTTCTGAGAAGATCCTTCTTAATCCTTAAGGTGCTCAATGGCATCGAATCAATGGCTGTGATTCTGGATGGCTTAAGGTGAAAGGATGATGGAATTACATCTCCTGCATAAAGTATCTTTGTGGAGCCTTTTATATATATTATGGCCTGGTGTCCTGTGGTGTGGCCCGATGTTCTTATCACATTGAAATTCCCTATCTGGGCGTTTCCAAATAGTGGCCTTATGCTTGAAGAATAAAAGGACTTCTCCCATGTAAGGTAACTGCCTCTGGATAGCTCATCTGGATATTTCATATTGCCAATTTCTGTGTTTGCCACATAAATGGGAGCATCCTTGAAATCGGTGAATGTGTGTCCCATGTGATCAAAATGAAGGTGGGACTGAAACACACCATGGACCTTCTCAATTCCACGAGATTTTAATTCCATAAGAAGATCCTGATCTTTTCTGCATTGAAACCACTTCACAATATTTTGATCTGGTTTGGTGCCAAGCCCCCCATCAATTACGTATATCTTCCCATCGTCCTCTATTACTGGTATGTTTGCCCTCAGTTGAACCCGATACTGTTCGTTTGTGGAGAAATGCTTTGACCATACATTTCTTGGGGTTATTCCAAAATATGCGCCTGGATCCAGGGTAAAATAACCGTCCCTTGCCACAAAGAAATTCTCTTGCTGACTCATAACAGTACAGAATAGTTATACAATTATTCTTTTTGGGATTTTTTATAGTTTGTTCGCTTTCGCTTTTTTTCAAACACAAATATATATTCATGTTTGAAGACGTAGAAATTCCCCACAAGTGCTCTGTACCTCCACAGCTCCTCCTGATTGGTTTTTCCCTTGGTTTTTTCGTAATTTTTCACAATTATGGATTTTAGAGTAAAACCACTGTTAAGCATTTCGTTCATGGAGTAAAAGCCGAGTGGTATAATTTCTCCATTTTGATACTTATCTCCTATCACCATTATCGCCATCCTTCCTTCCTCCAACACATTGAATACCTTTTCCCCAACACGCCTAATTTTTGATAAGAATTCATCCATCGTTCCAGAATTGGAAAGATCATCCTTTTCATCGGAGAATTTAATTATGTCCCAGTAAGGTGGATGGATGAATGCAATCTGGAACTTTTTTATGCCCAATCTTGACATAAAGTCTTCATAGGGTATTCTGGTTGAATCCCCATGAATTATTTCAGTGGTTACCCCCTGGATGTTTTCTTCACTTTGCACATTTTTTTCAGATCTCTCTATCGCATTTTTCCATATCTCGATTCCCACACCATTCCTTCCCTTCCTCCGACATTCTATAAGTGTAGTTCCACTTCCAAGAAAAGTGTCCAGAACCCATTCTCCTTTCTTCGTGTATCTCTCAATCATCTGCGCAGGAATCTGCGGAATAAAATTACCCCAGTAGTCTGCATTGTGAGCACCCGATCTTTCCCTTTTATCCATTATCCAGAGGCTATCCGTAATTATATGATCATATTCACGCCATCTGTTTAAATCTATATCGTTAATTTTTCCCTTCCTTACCTCGGTCAGGGATTTAATGGCTCTTGCTGCGTAGTGAGACGCTCTTTCCTGAGATAGGGAATCGCTTATCTTCGTCAGGTCTGTTTTTATATAATCGTGATCGTGATCCTCCTCACTTTCAATTTCCTCTAAAAGTGAAAGGGCCTTCTCTCTTGAATTCTGGATATCAGTTGAGTCTCTGATGGAGATCAGATGCTCTATCAATATATTATGATCCATTCAACACTGGTAAAATTAAAAAGATATTAAAAGGGTTGTTTCCAGTATTCTCAGAACACTGGAATCTTTTCGTCGACAAACATCTGAGTCAGGTCAAATATGTGTTCCAGCTGGTTATCTGCTATGGCCCTGATGTTCTTCTTGTGCTTTGATTCGTCCACATTATCGGCATATATTACCTGTATGTCCGCTACGTGAGGATTATCTATGCTTCTTCCTATCTGAGAAACTATTCTGACATAAACCTCAAGTACGTCGTTCCCCTCTTCCTTAACTATGTTGTCGGCAATTCTGTTTGAAAGAACGTTATAGAGTTTACCCACATGTGTAACTGGGTTCTTACCGGCTGCGGCTTCCATACTCATAGGCTTGTATGGTGTTATTATTCCGTTCACCCTGTTCCCTCTTCCAACAGACCCATCGTCTCCGTTTTCCATTGAGAGACCTGTTACAGTGAGATAATGGCTTGTTATCTTATCGCCATCCTTATCTGCGGTGTTGATGAATATCTTCACGTTTTCGTCTGTTACCTTTCTTGCGTGGTCCTCGAGTAGATTCTGAAGTTCTTCCTTAACGGAAAAATACTCTGTGCTGTCCCTGACATATTTGTCGACATAGGCAGCAGCCACTGTCAGATTTATGACTTTGTCCTGCCTGTATCCCATTACCTTGATATCGTATCCTATTGCAGGAAGTTTCGATTTAAGCTCTCCGTTAATATATTTTTCAGTTTCCTTTACAAGCCTTTCTGTATCTGTGAATGGAGCGAATCCAACACCAAAGGAGGTATCGTTTGCCCTGTGTTTGGATGTGTCATACACGTCTCGCAGATCAACGGATCCGTGGCCTATTCTTGAGTCGATCATCACGTCGCCTTCCAGATCCAGATGTTTAAACTGCCTTTCCAGATACCTCTTGGCAGCCTTAACTGCCACCGATTTTACTGGAAGTCTTTCATTATTAACCGTTGTGGTTGCTCTTCCACTCAATAATATATACACTGGATCGAGAACACTGCCTCCTCCGAATTTTGGTGAGGACTGCCCTCCTACAACTTCAACCTGATCCGTATTGTGATGGAGTATCTTTCCAAATTCTTTCATGTAATATTTGCTCAGTTCTCTGCTTACAGCCTCTGCGATTCCATCCGAGACGCTGTCCGGATGTCCAATTCCTTTTCTCTCTACAAGTTCCACTTCTCTTTTGTATGTTGGTACCTGTTTGATTGATTCAATTGCTATGTTTCTTTCCATTTATTATTCCTCTTTGGAGGCAAGAACTCTTTTTTATAAAATGTTTTGTCAATTTAAAGAAGAAATTACTTTACAAAATGAATAATTACTTCTAGTAATAATAAATATATTATCAAAAGAATCATTGCTGAAACATGAACATATTAGTCAGTATTACCAACAAGGACGGCATCGTAGATTTTTTTAAAAACGCAGGAGAAAAACATAAAATATATGCCTCATCAGGCACATGTAAATTCCTAAAAAGCAATGGCATTGAAGCCATTGATATTTCTTCGCTTACAGGATTTGAAACACTTCTTGATGGTAGAGTCAAAACGCTACATCCGGCAATATTCTCCGGAATTCTTGCAAGAAAAACGCAGAAAGACTTCGATGAGATGCAAAAATTGAACTATCCCATATTTGATCTTGTCATATGCAATCTGTATGATTTCGCCGGCAATATGGATAAAAGTATGGATGTGATGGTTGAAAACATTGATATTGGTGGTGTTTCCCTCATAAGGGCAGCAGCCAAAAGCTGGGAAAGAGTGACTGTATTGACGGACATTGATGACTATTCTGAAGTCGCATCCAAAATTGGTTCCGGTGGAGAAGTGCCCTATGATATGAGGAGGAAACTGGCCATAAAGGCTTTCAATCTTACCTCATCCTATGACAGGATGATCGCAGGTGCCCTATCCGGAGATTATCCTGAGAAGAGTAATGAGGATGTTATTACGCTGAAAAATCAAAAAAGACTAAGATATGGAGAAAACCCGGATCAGACAGGATACATTTATGAAATTCCAGAATTTGGAAAACTTGAAATATTCCATGGAAAAGAGATGTCTTACAACAATTATATGGATGCATCCTCTGCCATAGAGACTGCCCTTGAGTTTGAGGAGCCTTTTGCAGTTGTCATAAAACACAATACCCCATGCGGAGCAGCCATCGGAAAAGATCATGGAGAGGCCCTTGAAAAGGCAATAGATGCAGACAGGGAAAGTGCCTATGGTTCCGTGATATGCCTGAACGGAACCATCGATGGGAATGTTGCTTCCAGAATCAAGGATCTTTTCGTTGAGGTCATCATTGGGAAGGGATTTACAGAAGAAGCCAGGAATATACTTGGAAAGAAGAAGAACCTGAGAATGGCAGTATTTGCCGGAAATGGACCAAAAAACAAAATAAGAACGGTATTCAATGGATATCTGCAGCAGAATGTTGTCCCGGCTGCTCCCGATAAGTTAGAGGCAATTTTTGAAAGGAATAAGTTCAATGAGAGAGATCTGATCTTTGCATGGAAAATAGTGGCCCACTGTAGAAGCAATGCTATTGTGCTGGCCAAAGATGGAGCGACTACCGGCATAGGCGCCGGACAGACTTCCAGAGTTCAGGCTGCAAAAATCGCTGTGGAAAGAGCCGGATCAAAAGCAAGAGGATCCATAATGGCATCTGACGCATACCTTCCATTCAGTGATAATGTGGATGTGGCAGCTGAAGCAGGTATCGGTGCAATAATCCAGCCAGGTGGATCCATAAGGGATCAGGATGTCATAGAGGCCTGCAAGAAAAGTGGAATTTCCCTTTATTTTACAGGAAAGAGAGTTTTTCTTCACTGAGTCTTTAATATTTTATAACCATCTTATTTATAGGAACCTGAATGAGGCAGGAATATTTCATAAATCTTATATACATTAGTAATATACTAATATTATATGGATTTGCCTAATAACGAGGAACTTCTTGAGAAAAAATATGAAAACAGGCTCAAACGTGGGCAGGTTGGAGTCTGGGGAGCAATTGCAGAGGAGATTTCTGCAATGGCTCCTGCATGTGATTCCGTTGCTTTTGTTGTCTCATCTGCGGCCTTTGCTCTTATCCTTACGCCTCTTGCCTTTATTCTTGCCACACTAACCATGTTTCTGGAAGTCAACACGCTGTATCACCTTTCAAAGAGGCACGCAAGTGCTGCAGGGTACTATGGATATATCGCCAACGCATATGGGCCTGTTCCTGCAGTTGCTGCGGGCCTGATGTATCCTATGTACCAGATAGTGAGTACCGCGGCAATACCTGTGTTCGTCGCGGGAGTTTTTCTTCCAGGTATAGTGAAGTACTTTTCAGGTGCATCTTTACCAGCGTGGATCTGGATCCCCTTTATACTTGCATTCATAGTTGTACCCATTTCCATAGCAGTAATTGGAATCAGACCACAGATGAAATATATAAAATACGCATCATTTTTTGAATTGATTTTCCTTGCTGCCATATCTGCTATAGAGATAATCAGAGCACCAGATAATACAATCAACGTTTTCAATCCCTTCGCATGGCCCCAATATAATTCACTCTTCGCCCTCAAAGGAGGCGTTTTCGCTGGCCTTGGCCTTGGTATGGTCTTTGGTCTGACCAGCTTCATAGGATATGGAGGTTCTGCACCCCTTGGGGAAGAGGTGAATAATCCAAATGACATAACTAGATCCCTTACCGTGGGCCTACTTCTAGTTGGACTTGTTCTCACAGAGGTTGCCTATGCCCAGATCGTGGGCTGGGGAACTAGCGTACCCCTGATGAATGAATTTCTGAATCAATCCATTCCAGGAGTTCTCATTGCAGTCACATACACCGGAGTTCTTGGAGGAGTTATGTTCACCCTTGTTGCTTTCAATTCTGCCTTTTCCGATTCGGTTGCCATGCAGGCTAACGCAGGAAGAGTGTATTTTGCAATGGGAAGAGATGGAATAATTCCCTCCTTTTTTGCAAAAATCCATAAAAAATATACCACTCCTGCAAACGCCCTCTGGTTTGTGGCTTTGATGTCCTCTTTCATGGCTCTTATCTCTACCTTTCTTATAGCCCTGGGCCTCGGGGTTCCTGTGGGTACCTTACTGTTTGACCGAGCCACGGATCCTAGCGTTGTGAGTGCACTTGAAGATTCCTTTGATTTCCTTACGACAATGGCCCTGGCAGGCCTGATAATCACCCACGTTCTTCTTAACACCGGATTGATAACATTATTCCGCCGCCTGAGGGAAAAACATACCGGCATATTTGATAAAATAAAACATGATGTGGGCCATTATGTGTTTCCCAGTATCGCCACACTCATATTCATTTTCGTTCTGTACGAGAGTGTTTCCGGATTCGTTTATCCCATAGCAGAAGCGGTAATGACTGTGGCAGCATACACTATTTTCAGTTTCTCCTACGCTTTCAGAATGAAAAAATTAAGGCCAGATCTGATGGCCAGGGCAGGCAAATCCGTTAATCTGGTTGATGAGGAACATATTCATGCAGAAAAACTACATCGATGATAACGCGCCCTTGCTTGAAGTCAGGAATCTTAGCTGCGGCTATCTCAACAGAAATAATTACAGGGAGGTTGCCAATGGAATAAACCTTCGCCTGTACAGAGGCGAGATAAATGGAATCATCGGAGAGATAGGTTCTGGAAAAACCACCTTGGTTCGTGCCATTGAGGGGAAGATATTCCGGAGCAGTGGCGATATATTTTTCAGGGGAGAGAGCATTTTTATAAAGAAGAATTATTTTAAGTTCCGAAAAAAGCGGGTTGTGGTCAAACAGGATTCCATGAATGCTTTGAGGCCAAGATATTCTGTGGAATTTCAGATAAGAAAACTTTTCAAAGGTGGAAAGTACAATGAAAACGAGTTAAAGAGAGCCTTTGATCTTTTGAATCTTGATCTTGAAATTCTTAATAAACTTCCGGTTCAGTTAAGCGACGGCACAAGGCACAGAGTCCTTATTGCTATGGCTTCGCTTGTTAAGCCTGAGATACTTATTGTTGATGAGCCAACTGCCGGTCTGGATATTATGGCTATCAGGGGAATGCTGAAATTATTCAGGGAGTTGACGCAGACAACATCCATTATAATGATCAGCAGCGACATAATTCCTATTTTTCAGGTATGCGATAGGGTTTACGTTATGAGGGAGGGGCAGATTATTGAGGATGGAAAATGGAGTGAACTTCTTGATAAACCCCATCATCCCTATGTAAAGGATCTTCTGGAAAGTATGCCATCAGTAAGGAACAGGAAAAAAGAATTCGTTGAAAATTACAATGAAATACGGACCGAATGCGTGTACTCAGACAAATGTAGATACATTGATGAACGTTGCCGGGAGAGGATTCCCTATAGATTTGATGGCGAGCATGGTTACAGATGTATAAAATATCCGGAGTGGACAGATGATTCGGCTTGAGGGAATCACAAAATTCTACATGGACAAGGGTGGAATAGGAAAGGGGAACAGGGTATATGCATTGAAGGATCTCAATCAGGAATTTTCAGACGGGAAAATATATGCCGTTTTTGGAAATTCCGGTTGTGGAAAAACAACGCTTGCGAATGTGATTTCAGGATATTCCACTCCGGATAGTGGTCACGTGTATTATGACGGGTCACTGGTGAAAAGAGAAAATTCTGTAAGGATTGTCTTTCAGGATCCATACACATCACTGAATGGCTCAAAGGATGTTGCATGGCATATGGAGACAACTGCCAGAATCAACGGAATGAACCCTGAAAAAATATGGAATACTTATGAAAACCTGGGTTTCTTCAGAAGCGATTATGAAAACAGAATGGTCTGGACACTTTCCGGTGGTGAGCTGCAAATACTTTCTTTCACCATTGCGTTCGCACAGAAACCACGCTGTATAGTTCTTGATGAACCTTTTTCATATCTGGACACAATGACAATTAACAGGGTGATGAATTTGATGAGGAATACCAAAGATAAGATTCTGTATATTTATATGGACAATGACATGAACAGATGCGGATACATCTCCGATGACATTCTCATAATGGATGGGGGCAGCATAATAGAACAGGGTCAAACAGACACTGTAATAATGCATCCAGAGAAGGAATTCACAAAAGGAATTATTCGGAATATTCCGGATATAAGGAAAAGAATTGAATAAGAAATTTTTCCAGTTCCTTTCAATTCGTTTTAAAAGTGTGCCAGTAAAAGAGCTATTCCGAAACCAATCAGGACACCTGTATTCAAAAATGGAAGGCCTGGAGCTGGCCTTTTAATGAAACTGAAAAGAACGAACATTGCTACTATACCTCCCACGAGAGGAAGAAGATAAAAGGGATAGAAAAGTGAGCCTCCATAGAGGAAAGATGAGATAACCATCACGTTCGGTATGGCTATATCTCCAAATCCTATGAGTATGGCCCCTCTTTCCTCACCTGGTGTATCTATATCAATATTTGATGTTTCGAATCCCCTTGAATCTGGTACAACAAAGAAGAGTGGCATTTCAGTTTCCGTCGAGGCTCTGGCAATATCCAGCATGTGTTTTGTCTTGTATACAGCTATATAATCATAGACTGCAAACACAAGCATCAGAATAACTGCGGAATATGCACCAAGATCCACACCCCATATTGCGGCAAGGCCTGCTGATGTCAGTATGCCGACTATGTTTATTACAATCCAGTTCTGCCTGAAAAGAAGAAAGTACAGCACCACAAGGGGTGTTGCAAAGGTCAGAATGTAATACTCATCATACGTTATTGGAAGCAAGGCATACAGAAGCGAACCAACTACGAAAATTACAAATGCAATGGATATTGCAAATACATATTTCAAAATGCCAATTTTTTTCTTTCTTGCAATAAATATTATGAGAGCAGACATCACTATTACTGCAACTATGAAATATATCACGTACCCAACTCCAGCTCCGGGATTTCCTGTTGGATTTGTGGGTGTTATCTCCTCCAGTTCAAGAGCCATTATAACTGCAATCAGGGATGAAATTATGAAAAGTATTGCAGTGCCAGTCTCAGACACTAGTTTTTTTTGCAACTTTTTTCCCTCCAGATCTTTTCCTTGTTTTTGTGCCCTTCTTTGCCACCTTCTTTACCGGTGATTCTACCTTATGTTTGCCTTCAGTTGTATCTTTCTTTTTCCCATTGAATTCGCAATTCATTTTCGGGCAGAACTCTTTTGAATATTTACCGTTCTCCACCACGAGTATGGGTGCACCACAGAACTGGCATGTCCTGCCGGTCTTCCTGATCTCCCCTTTCTGTGGGAGAGGGTAGGTTTGCTTGCACTTTGGAAAGTTGGAGCAACCCAGAAACCTTTTTCCGTATCTTGATTGCCTGATTACGAGATCTCCCCCATCTGCCGGGCACTTCCCTGCAGATCTTCTAGCTGTGTTGTACTGGCACTGGGGATTGATGCATATTATTTCAGGGGATTGGCCTCTCCTTATGACAGTAACCAGAGGAAGGCCACATACAGGACATTTTGATTCTGATTCCTTTATGAGGCCCCTTATCTTATGGTAAAAGTCAATCTGACACCCCTCTGTTTCACACCTGAATCTTATGCTATCCCTTATCTTGACGGCCTGAATTGGCGTCCCGTGCTCTGGACATACTGCAATCTGAGTTCCTGTTTCCAGAGCATTTCTTATTATCTTCGAAATTTCATCCTTATTCTTTTCGAGATCGACCAGAACGTTTTTTAACATGTTTCTGGAAATTTCAACAACCTGATCC
>JAKADQ010000034.1 GCA_021820405.1 Thermoplasmata archaeon
CATAGGTAATTCCTATGAACTCGAAAAGTGTGGAAATTATCAACCCTGAAAGAATAATTGATCCAAATACCAACTTCTCACTTCTTGCGCCAGCTCTTAACTTTTCAAAAATAGAAAGAACATACTCAGAATGCTTCCTCAGAGTAATGTCAAGCAACATTATGAGAATAAGAAATATTACGAAGGCGATTATCTCAATATAGATACCTTTGGAATTTATAATTGCTGATGTGGCTACAAAGGCAATAACATCAGTGATTATGACGGATGCCAGTATGGCATTTCCCGCTTCGATCCTGAGTAAATTAAGGCTGTTGAGCATTACCGATATTATGGATATGGATGGCACAGCTATGGATATGCCCATTACTATTTCAGCTGGTGTTATCGTACCGTAAATAATTTTAATTGCCACTATTATTACTATAAGTGGAATCGCAAAGGAAGAGAGTGTGAGAATAAAGCCTTTCTTGATGTTCTTCACCATTGTATCGGTTGTTGCTTCAATTCCTATAAGAAGCACTATGAAAAAAAGGGATATTTCACTGAGCCCGTCAGTCACTACATTTGGAGTCACAAAATTAGTTACGGAGTGGCCTAAAATGACTCCTGCGAGTATCTCTCCAATTACAGAAGGATACTTCAATTTCTCGAATAGTGATCCCAGAACGATTGATAAGAGTAACAGGGAAAAGATGGCAATTAAGATGTCCACAGACTAATAACTCATTCAGCTATTAATTTGTTCGCCATAATATTTTGAATTATTTTTTCTTCCTGGAAGATGTTTGCAAGATAGGGATTTCCGCCCAGATTTTTTAGATAGATTTTTCGCAGGAAATCGCAATACTCGGATGATAATTTCCACTGGAATGAAAATAATTTTTTGTACCGTTAATTCAGGCAGAGGCGCAAACATAGAAAGAGTTGAAACATGATAATATTGCAAATAACAATGGGAAATGGCACAAATAATGCCTATGATTTAAGAATCTGTCAGAATTCGAGGACCTTTACTCCTATATAATCTTTGTAAAAAATTTATACCTATGACACTATATGCCATCATATAAATTAGAGTGTGATGTCATGGCTGATGAAATTAAGACGGTTGAAACCGACGTTCTTGTTATAGGAGCCGGTGGAGCCGGGATGAGAGCTGCTATTTCTGTTAATGATGCTGGACTTAAAGTGGTAATGGTAACAAAATCCCTTCTTGGAAAGGCACATACAGTTATGGCAGAGGGAGGTATTGCTGCGGCTCTTGGAAATGTTGACCCTCAGGACAACTGGACTGTTCACTACGGTGATATAATAGAAGAGGGTGTGTACATTTCTGATTGGAAAATGGCAGAGATTCTTGGTAAAGAGGCACCTGAGAGGGTTCTGGAACTCGAGAGATATGGTGCTCTCTTTGACAGAACTCCTGACGGAAGAATAATGCAGAGGGCCTTCGGCGCCCATACCTATAGGAGATTGGCACACGTTGGAGACAGAACAGGACTTGAATTGATAAAGACTCTGGAAGATCAAGTTCTCCATAGAGATATAACATTTTATGATGAAATGTACATAACAAATCTTCTAAAGAAGGATGACAAAATAATAGGCGCATTTGGAATTAAAATGACTACCGGGGAATTCTTTGTGTTCAAATCAAAGGCAACTGTTATTGCAACCGGTGGTTCAGGGAGAGTCTACAAGGTCACATCCAATTCATGGGAGTCGACTGGCGACGGAATTGGAATGGCATTTCGGGCAGGCGTCAAATTGAGGGATATGGAGATGATTCAGTTTCACCCAACTGGCATGGTTTATCCTCCAGGTGTCAAGGGTTTACTGGTAACCGAAAGCGTAAGAGGCGAAGGCGGTATTCTGTTGAATTCCAAGGGGGAAAGATACATGTTAAGATACTCCCCCCAGAAGAAGGAACTTGATGCAAGGGATGTTGTGGCAAGAGCAAATTACAGGGAAATAACAGAGGGGAGAGGAACTGAACATGGTGGTGTATACCTTGACATTACACACAAGAGTCCTGATTTTATTAAACATAAGCTCCCTGCTATGTATCAACAGTTCCTGGAATTTGCAGGTGTAGACATAACAAAAGAGAAAATGGAGGTAGCTCCAACAGTCCATTATATGATGGGTGGAATTGAGGTTGAGGCTGAGACCGAAAGGAGCAATATTGAAAATCTTTTCGCGGCAGGCGAAGTAGCATCAGGACTTCATGGAGCAAACAGGCTTGGAGGCAATTCCCTTGCTGACATTCTTGTCTTTGGGAAGAGAGCAGGCGATGCTGCATCTAATTATGCGAGAAATGCAAGCCTTGTGGATGTACCTCAGGAACTGGTAGACAATGAGATTAACTACGTTAAGGGATTTTTCAAGGAAAATGGCAAGAATCCATATGATCTCATTGACAGACTCACCACATGTATGAGTGACAACGTTGGAATTGTAAGGGATGAAGAGCATTTAAAGAAGGCCATAGACATAATCGAAGAACTTAAAGAGGAATTTAAGGATGTTGGAACAAAAGGCATGATAAGATACAACCACGGGCTGCTTGGATGTTTGGAACTTGCAAACATGTTAATTTCCTGCGAGGCGATCACCCATTGCGCCTTAATGAGGGAAGAGAGCAGAGGTGCCCATACGAGATCTGATTTTCCAAAGAAGGATAAAAACTGGAAAAAGAACATAATAACGTATATGGGTGCGGATGGGAAGATTGTTTATGAAGTCAAGCCAGTTGACCCAATGCCCAAGGAATACGAGCAATATGTGAAGACGGAGGTATATGAATGAGTGATGATATCGACATAAAGATATTCAGGTTCGATCCTGAACATGATAAGGAACCAAAATACATTGAATACAAGGTTCCGTATGTTGATGGCATGGTTGTACTTGATGCTGTCAGATACGTTGAAGAGAAGGTGGACCCAACCATATCCATCAGATGGAACTGTAAGGCAGGTAAGTGCGGATCCTGTTCGGCGGAAATTAATGGGCATCCGTCACTCATGTGCAAAACAAGGGTAGATGAGATCGGGAGAAATATAACTGTAGCACCAATGGCAGCTTTTCCACTCGTCAAGGATCTGGTTACGGATATTTCTAAAAACTGGGAAATTGCAAGAAAGATTCCTCTATTAACTCCAAAGGAAGGACTTGAGAAGCCATGGAGAATCAATCCAAAAGATGTTGAAAGATCCAAAGAATTTAAGAGATGCATTGAATGTTTCCTGTGCATGGACGTATGTCACGTTGTCAGGGAACATTTCACACCCTATTTTGGCCCGAGGCATATAGTGAAAGCTGCTTCCTGGGACATGCATCCACTGGATGGCCTTGATAGATCTAAAATGCTCAATGATGAGGGTGGAATGGGATATTGTAACATTACAAAGTGCTGTACAGAGGTGTGTCCTGAGCATATTAAGATAACAGATAATGCGATTATTCAGGAAAAGGAAAGAGCTGTGGATAGAAAATATGATCCGATAGCAATGGTTATTAAAAATAGAAGAAAGAAAGAAAAGGTGATGTAATAGTGTCATTTAGTGTTAAGGATGATAGTGCAATGCAAAAGATTGTGAGGTTTCCAAGGGAATTTGGAGAGATAAGGTTCTGGTCTTTTGTCTTTTTAGCTCTTATAGCAATTTATTTGATGAGTGTTTTTGCCATGACGTCCCCAGTTGATGGGCTGACAGATCCATTCTATTCCCCCACGTTTCTTGTGCTTCCTCTGGTTGCCGGATTCAGAGCAACATGCTACGCATACAGAAAGGATTACCACAGACATCTTTTCCGACATCCCGTGGCATGTGGTGTTGTTGGATATCAGAATAATAACGTAAGGGATCTTCCCGGGGAGAAAAGAGGAAGATTATATTCTGGCGAAACTGGAATTTTCAGATTGGAAAATCTGCACAGATACTTCTGGTATACAGCCGTTGCAATTCTACCATTTTTCTATTACGACATATATGTTGCGCTTGCATACAAAGGACAGTTTACACTTGGTGCACTTCTGCTGATACTGAACACTGCATGGGTAACATTGTATACATTCTCATGCCACTTCTTCAGGCACGTAACTGGTGGAAATGTGGACTGCTACAGTTGTCCTGTGAATAAGAAGAGCTTCAGAAGATCATTCTTCAATGGAGTATCAAGTATTAACAACCATCACGAGCTCCTTGCGTGGATAAGTCTTTCATCGTTCTTCCTCGTCGATCTCTTTATCAGAGGTGTAGCTGCTGGGCTTCCGATTAACATTGTGTTCTTTGGGTTGTGAGGTAAATGGGTAAATATATGAAATCTGCTTGGAGATACCCTCTTTTCTTTGTGGGACTGTTTCTCATAGAATTAGGAGGATTATACTATAAATTTGTAAGTAGCAATGTAACAAATACAGAATATTTTGTAATAGCTGGCTTTGTGGTATTTCTTCTGTCACTTATAATTCCATAAAATTAATACCTATTTTTTTTGAAACTTTTATTAATATTACCAATTTACCTTTATAATGAATGAATTGACGTTTTACGTTGAAATATTTGATTCGAATGCAGATCCCGTTCAAATAACGAATAGCCCTATTATGGGGGTGCACTGGAAATATGAGTTTTACCTTTAAGGATAGGATTTCCCTGACCATATTCGGCTCATCACACGGAGAGGCTGTCGGTGCCATTCTGGAGGGGATTCCGGCAGGATACAGAATTGATTCTAATTTAATTCAGGAATGGATGGAGCGCAGAGCACCGGGAAGAAACGCGATCACCACTCAGAGAAAAGAGTCTGATGTAGTAAGAATCATCAGTGGATTGAATAACGGATATACTGATGGTGGATCCATCGCGCTTATGATCCAGAATGAAGATGCCATAAGTAAGCACTATGACGATCTTAAAGAAAGGCCGAGACCGGGGCATGGGGATTTGAGTCTTTATCTGAAATATGGAGAATACAGAAATTACTCGGGCGGAGGTTTTCTTTCAGGCAGAATGACTGCCCCTCTGGTTGCAGCGGGTTCCATAGCCTTACAGATTTTGAGAAGTACAGGAATTAATGTGGTCTCATACCTCGAACAGATAGGGCAGATCAGTTCCACATGCACTGCTCCTGAAGAAGAAAAAATATATGAACTGGAAACAAGGATGGGAGATTCAAATGCTGACAGGCAGGCAAAGGAACTTATACTGAAACTTATTTCTGAGGGAGACAGCGTTGGCGGCGTGGTCAGAACTGTTATCAGCAACGTGCCTGGTGGCCTGGGTGAACCTTTTTTTGATTCTGTTGAATCTGTTCTGTCGCATCTGATGTTCTCGATTCCAGGGGTTAAAGGTATTGAATTTGGCCTTGGGTTTTCCTTGTCTGAAATGAAGGGGAGCAAGGCTAACGATCCGTTCAAATGGAATGGGCAGAACTTCTATACTGAAAGGAATACAAATGGAGGGATTCTAGGCGGAATAACCTATGGAGACCCTGTGGAATTCAGAGTTGCGATGAAACCAACCTCTTCCATAAGAATTGAACAGAGCACAATCAACATCACCACTCATCAGGAAGAGAGGATAAGAGTAAAGGGGAGGCATGATCCATGTATAGCCATTAGGGCGGTTCCGGTAATTACCTGTACGACCGCCATAGGCATTCTTGATCTCTATTTAAGAATGAGATCATCTGACAAAGGGAATTCTGAAAATTATTCCGGTAACTGACATTATCACCGGAATGAGGAAAGTCAATCCTATTGTGACGGCTGCATATATCCTGGCCCTTTTCAGTGAGGTAAAAACGGTATCCATTAATGTCTGATAGGAATCCTCTGAACCCATTTTGACCCTGACCTTTCTTGTGCCGTAAATTGCCCTGACATCTTCAATATTTTCTGATGCTTTTAAGACAGTTTCCAATATCATTTTCCTGATATCACCCAGATCGCCAGATTCACCTAGAGGGTTCATGTCGAGAGATCCAACATTTACCACGTGATTATCCGTTGTGTATATTCCAATGTTTTTGAACTTATCTTTCAGATCTTCTCTGACCTGTTCCATAAGATCATGACTTATATTGTTTGAATCTGTCAGTATCATTGTGTCTTTCTCGTCTCCATAATCCATTACAAGCGCCTGAATTCCCATAGGACCAAGTGCCTTAGAACTCATTCTGTTCTGATAATACCCTATCCTGCAAGGATACTTTGATTTAAGCCTGCTTGCAGCCTTATGGATACCATGCAGATATGGCCCCATATCTGTGATCTCCCTAGATCCTCTTACAAAATTGTTCTGTGCATCCACAATTGATGCATGAATGCCCATAGATTCATCCAGGTAGGCAACCGCCTTCTGTCCCTCGGTATAAAGTATATCATCAAAGCTTACTCTGTCTGGATTCAATGCAACTATGGCCCTTCCATTGAAAGAAATTGCATCAATCCTTATCCCATTGCTTTTCAAAGATACTAATCGCGACATTTTATCAGTCTGGCCGTCTCCTGCCCACATGGATTTGATGGCTTTTCCGATGGATTCAATTTCGTTTTCACCTGCACAGTTATTGTTGTTTGTTGTTGCAGTGTGAAATACCATTATATCTTTTGAGATCTCAGAAGTATATCGTGTGAGCCGCTCAGGGAGGTTGCTCGAACCTATAGTACCAAAGGGCCCAGGATGCACATATGGAAATATGAGTGCTGCCTTATTTTGGCCTGCTGAATTTTCAAAACGGATCATATCAACGGATACTTCCCTTTCTACACTATATATTCGCTTAAAAAAACGATCACCTGAATCGTAATATTTTCTACTTGTTGAACTGTACAGGAAGAATTTAATTAGATCCCTTGGCTCCTGCTGAAATTCGTTCCTGAAAGTTTTCGTGGATTTTCTGACGAAAAGAAGGGACAGGTAGGATGAAATAAACGAATAGGCTATTACCTCAATAACTATAGTATACAGTGAATTGAATATAAAAAGCGGAATGAACGATATTGCAAACATATTTGCTGAAATATAATTGATGCGATCATTTTCCGATAGATATACATAAAATACCATATAGCGAAAGAATGATATAAATGAAATTGCAATGGCAATATTCTGAAGTTTCAGGGACGGAGCAAAAAAACTGAAAATCTGATAAATTACATAGAATATGACAAGAGTTATGGAAAAGAGAAATATATTCTTCCTGAAATTTAGCCTTGAATGATATATCTTCGATAAAAACTGATCAAGGCCAAGAGTTATAATGGCTGGAACGATGATGATAAATAGTGAAAAGATAATATTTCTGGATAGAAAAAACTCCGTGATTAGAAGTAACATAATAATGGCCATTGATTTCCAGACCGGAAATGAAAGTTTGATGTACTTGTTAAGATCGGCGAAAGTTCTGGACATTTTATCCCTTAATGTTCAGCCTGATTTAAAACTATTTCAAACATGTTCATGGACCCATTACAGGAACCATTGTATATGTTCCATATCCTGTTAGGACTTTTGCATATTTTCCAAAGAAATTCACAGGCAGGCCTTCCACATCATATCTCAGTACCTTTATTGTACTCAGTTTATCCAAGGAGGATATGATTATTAGATTGGATCTACCAGCGCGGGTTATCATTTCTGCTGATATCTGCCTATTCCCCCTTCCAAGAAAGTAACCGCTCCCTCCGTATGGGGATACAACGATTTTTAGAGGGGCTTCTTTTTCTATAATTCTGCTAAAATCCTCAGGATACAGATTTGCCTTGATCATTTTCTTATTCCTTATGAGGTCTGTCTGGAATATTGACGTCTTCAGTCCAATTCTTTCCATAAGTGCCTTACAGGTACCACCTGTTCCTATTATATAATATGAATCGTCCATATCATCTACCAGAAATTCAATAATTGAATCGGATGACCATTCATTTTTAACTATTTTTGGATCCGAATATTTCTCCCCTTTTGTTATTATTTTTAATTCCCCATATCTTCTTATTAAAAGCTGCCCCTTCTCCATTTCACCCTCGTCTGCGTCTTCAACTACACCGTTGGATATATTAAAATATGCGCCGTCCAGAAATGCCTTAAGCCTCTGTGCCGCATCCCCTGGATTGTGGGAATATACTGAACTGTACATTTTCATACCAGCAGGAACCCCGATAACCGGAATATCTGGACTGGTCTCCAGTACGTCTCTCGCTGTGCCATCACCACCTACAAATACGAGAACGTCCATCTTACCCTTGCATTTTCGAATAAATTCTCTCGTATCCTCTGGTGTGGAAGGTTTTCCTGCAATGTGGCATATCTCAATAGTGGTGAACCCAGAATCTCTAAGAATATTTTCACCCATTTCACCTGATGCTGTAACAAATTTGATTTCCCTATCGAGTTCGTCAAGAAATTCGGTTGCCCTTAACTCCGAATACCCACATTCATCATCCTTGATTCTATCCGAACCATTAACGTGGTGATAAATCCCCGAACCTGCAAAAGGGTTTACAAAGAACCCTACCATCAATCCGATCAGTATACCTTAACGCATTGCCCGATATAAGATGAATCATATATTGCAAATTGCAGAGGTATACCCTTAGGTATGGCGATTGAGATATCCACATTCATGCTCCACGGAGTAAAATTATTCTCTGCCTCGATCATGAATTTTTGTACACCAGTTCCGTTCATAGGTATAGGAATTGATGTGTTCTTTCCAATGCTATACACGATTGAATAATTCAGGTTCTCAGGGGCTGAAATAAACATGGATTCTGAAAAGTTCCTATTATAGGTGCTTATTACAGTAAGATTCAGTCCCCTTCCCTTTTGATGAAAAGCAGGAATTATTGTTAGATTTTTAGAATCGATGATCTTCAGTATGGTGAATTTTAATTCCTGCGACATACTGTTCACATATACTCTTGCATTGACCGTGTTCATTCCCACACCCAGGCTTGAACCGTTGATTGTTAGATAATATGTGTCTGTACCGCCCGGGTCAATATCTCCCGTGATGGCCTTTACGTCATAGGGTATTCCATTGCTTATGTAGAAACCTGGTTCCACTGCTATTTGCCCCAGATTGGTAACGGAAATTCGAAAACAGGACTGATCAGTTGAATTATTTACAATCACAGCTGAATTCCATTCTGTGGATATTTCAATGGATGGAGAGCTGATATGTACAGGGAACGGAGTTAATCCGACTATGGCCATCATTAAGGTAACTATAATGACAACAAGCGTTCGGCTGTTTACTCTTTTGAGTTTTGTATTCATTGGCTCCTGAACGTCCAGGCCAATCAGAAGTATGAACACTGGGAGTATGAGCCATACGGGATAGGTCAGGTCAATAAACGCAATTATGGTGAGAAAAACGTAGGATATATTCTTTCTTTTAGAGGGGGACATTGCGGCAAATATACTTGCCCCATCCAGAAATCCGACAGGAAATGCATTGAACGATGTAAATATCAGGCCAGACCAACCTGCAAGTGCCAGAGGATCCAGGTCACCCTGGGCAGGCAAAAATTTACCAAGTATTACCTGGAAGAAAAGAGGAAGGTTCACAAGATTAATGGAAGAATTCGGTCCGTAGCTTAATCCATGATATAGGGAAATCCCATAATACCCAAGGGACAGAAATATCATGGACACAATCAGTCCGGAGATGAGAGAATAGAAACCTGAGAACAGTTCCTGATCCGAAGACTTATATGGCTCATCAGGTGCATTTATTACACCCAGAGTACCCATCAAAATTGGATTCGGAACAAAGATAGGCAGAGAATATCTTTGGCCGTTTCTGGCCCTAATTATAAATTTTGGAATTTCACGAGACAGAAGGATTGCACCAACAGGGAAAAGGAAAAAGAGGAGTGTTTTTGCCGCAATAATGGAATGGCTTTGTCCAGTATAATATGAGGAACCATATGTGTATCCTGCATAAAATATGCTGATAATGGTGATAAACAGGAGAAGAAATTTGAGATATCCTATCCCTTTTCGGTTATATTTTCTGGTAACTATTATCTCTTCATCGCCATTATTGTATATATTAAAACCTTTTGAAGACATTAAATCGATGGCATTCTGAAAGCTTTCTGCGAAGTTGATGGATGGTTCAACTTTTAAAATTATTACCGGACCATCCCTGTATGATGAAATGACTTTAAAAAATGGGGATATGATGCGTTCGATCTCCCGGATCTCCTCATTGCTGTATGTATATGCCATGGTGTTCTTAAGAATCTGAGTAAAAAATCAATTAATTAACTTTTCACTCACTTTCGTTGTTAAAACGTCATTTATCACTTTGCCCACTTTTTCTAATTCCTTTTCGTAGAGGAAAACATATATGCTCTTTGCCTCCTTTTCCGTATTCCCAACGATTGATATTTTATTTCCACTCAGTATTATGCCGTTCTCCCTATTTTTCATCAGCATGGGAATCAGTATTCTTGATTCATCTTCATCACCCCTCATGGTTCTGACTGGTATTCCCCCTATGCTGCTAACACGTGAATCAGCATATATGGCTTCTGAATTTTTCTTAACCATTTCTTTTGATTTTTCCCTAAGTTTTAACAGTTCATCCATGGCCTCCTTAACTCTAAGTGGAACGTCTGATGTAGCTCTCACATACTCCTTCACTGAATTAAATTCCTCTTCCACTCTCTGCACATATTTGAGGGCTGCTGGCCCAGCACAGAATGTTATCCTTTGAATTCCCTCCTGTATACTCTCGATGGAAATGATCTTTATCAGGCCTATCTCCCCTGTTGAAGACAGGTGAGTTCCGCCACATCCCTCCACATCTATGCCATCTATATCCACAACCCTTAAATGATCGGATAGTGGAACTCCGCCTTCGAATAGACGGAAACCATACTTCGCAATAGCCATATTCCACTCCAGATTTCTGACAGTAACCTTTCTATTCTCGGTTATTGCTTTCAGAGCTCTTCTTTCTATTTCGTCGGCCATTGCTCTGGTTATCTTGATATTGCTGGTGATGTCAATTCTGGAAGATTCTAATCCCTTCTGCGCCCCGGCCTGCCAGATCTGTTCTCCAATGAGATTTCTGATTGTACCAAGAAGAAGATGTGTGGATGTGTGATGAATCATCAATTGCCTCCTTCTATCATAGTCCACAAAACCCTTGACTCTTGTTCCCACAG
>JAKADQ010000035.1 GCA_021820405.1 Thermoplasmata archaeon
GCAGATCGTATCTCTTTATGCCATGCCCTCCAAGATTTTTCACTGGCTTAAAGCCGAAGGATTCTATCTTTGAGCCTATGGCAGCTCCGATCTTTCCTATTTCTATATTTGGACGGAGTACTTTCAGGGCAGCGTTCAGGGCCTCTCTTGAGCAATCAATAAGATCACTGTAATTTCCTTTTCCACCAACCTCCATGGAGGCCGCATTATCTGAAATGTACCCATCAACCTGAGCTCCAATATCAACCTTCACCAGATCTCCGGTTTTGAACGTTTTCTTGTCGTTTGGGGCAGGTGTATAATGAGCAGCTTCATTGTTTATTGAAAGATTCAGTGGGAAAGATGGTTTTGCCCCATTCTCCATTATAAAACTCTCGGTTTTTTCGGCCACATCAAGGAACAGTGCCCCCGGTTCAATCAGGGTCTGTGCAAATTCAAGCGCCATTCTGCCAAGTTTACCAGCCTCTAGGATCTTATTTTTTTCCTGGGCGTTCATATATGGTTATAACTGAATACAATTTATATCATTCTATGGAACATATTCTGTTTCTATCTTCTTTATAAAATATATCAGTACTTTTCCCTTATCAGGAAGGTACATCCGTGAACGTCATCAAATACAGTCTTTATTATGGAAACATCCATACCAAGTAAGTCTTCGAAGAATTTTCTCTCATATTCGCAGGCGCTTCTGTATTTCTCTGCTATTTTAATAAGTGGACAATTATATTCCTTTAACTGGTAGAGCCCCTCACTTATATGGTCACTTTCTGCTATGTAGCCTTCCCTATCCCTTATTTCCGCAAGTTTTTTGACCATTTCTGTGTAGTCAAGTTGTTCGAAAATCTTTTTGTATTTCACGGTAAGTTTTTCATTGCGCAACTCCATAATCCTGTTTATGATAGAACAACCAAAGTTCTCCTCTATGAACGAGAGCGCCTCCTGTGCTATCTGCTGGTAAATATTCTGAAGTTCCCCTGTGGCATTTTCAGTTATTGAAATCCTGCATATGGGCCTGCCTCGCCCAGTGGTAACATAGGTCCTTTCCACATATCCCTGTCTTTCCAGGGAATATACATGCTTCAGCACAGCCGTTTTTGATATTCCAAGTTCCCTTGACAGTTCTGAAAGAGAAGGATTCCCTATTTTTTTAATTCCCTCAATGACCTTAAGGCTAGATCTATTGGTTCTTCCAGATTCATCCACGTGACTCCATATTATAAACTTTATTAATCCTTTTCATTCCGAACTAAACATATCACATTTAAACTTCAATAATTCTAAATACCTCGGAATTATTGAACATCTATGACATGGTACAGAGTGGGTAAAGAGAGCAGCATGAAGGATGGAGATCTGGCTAAAGTTAAGGCAGGAGACACTGAGTTACTCATAATAAGGGACGGAAATAACTTTTACGCAACATCCTATCTGTGCACTCACGAAGAATATGATCTTTCTGACGGATTTATGGATGACCATCAGTTGATATGTCCAAATCATTTTGCAACATTCAACCCAAAGGATGGAAGTGTGATAAGCCCCCCTGAAGGGTCAGGTGACATTTCTCCTCTAAAGTCCTATCACGTTAAGGTAGAGAACGGGGATGTGATGGTAGAGGCATGAGGATACTCGTTCTGGCCAAACAGGTTCCTGACGTTAACAAAATTAAATTTGATCCTGCAACCGGGAGGATAATTCGGGAAAATGTGCCGCTCAATATGAATGCCTATGACAGAAGGGCATTGGAAGAAGCAATAAGAATCAAAGAAAATTCAGGAGCGGAGGTGGAAGTGGCCTCTATGGGTCCTCCACAGGCATCCATAATGTTAAATGAATCTCTAAGAATGGGTGCCGATAGGGCATTTTTAATATCCGATAGAAAATTTGGGGGTTCTGATACATGGGCCACATCCTACATACTGTCTAAATTCATTCAGACGAGAAATCCTGATCTTGTATTAGCAGGAAGATATTCACTTGACGGTGAAACCTCTCAGGTACCTCCTGAAACCGCAACAATGCTCAATATGAATTTCTTTTCAAACGTAGCAAAGATTGAATTCAAGGATAATGCTGTTGAAATAAGGCAGGAATCTGAGGAAGGGATCAGATACATCGAGACCAGGCTTCCATTGCTGCTTTCAGTCAGCGAAAAGATAAACAGGGCACGTAAGGTGGATGAGAACGTACCTGACATGACACACAGGATTGTAACCGTTGATTCCAGGGAACTGAATCTGGATTTTGACGGAAGCAAACAATCACTAACTGTAGTGGATGGGACAGAATCAGTAAGTAACCAGCGAAAAAGTATGATGATCGATAAGGAAGCAGCCATAAAACTCGTGATAGATCACATCAGAAACGGAAAAATTCAGGACACGGTGCCCAAGGTTGAAGTGAATCAGGATTTTTCAAAGGGAAATGTTCTTGGAATCGCACTGGGGGATCCGCTCATATCCATGGAAATAGCGTCCAGGCTTAATGAAATAGCAACAAAGGAAAAATTTAAAGTGATTATGGCAGGAAATGTAGATCCAGCAAGTCTATCTGGAATGACTGCTTCTGAATATATATATCTCAATGGGGACGACATATTTTCAATTGCCGCCGAAGTAAATAAAATAATCTCTGAGATGATGCCGGAATTTATACTGTTTCCGTCTAATTCAGCAGGCAGGGATGTGGCAGGAATTATTGCGGCAATGAAGTCCCTTGGTTTAACTGCGGATTGTGTCGATATCAGGTATGAAAATGGGAAACTTATCCAGTTCAAGCCCGCATTTGGTGGAGGCATAGTTGCAAGGATATATTCAAGGACTAAACCGGAAATGGCCACCGTAAGGCCAGGAATGTTCAGAATGAGCATGACTGATCAGAAATTCACAGTGGAAACTAAGAATATTCAACCGTCAGGCAGGTACAGGATAGATAAGATCGATAAGGTTGAAAGTAAATTTATGCCGGTGCAGAAATCACCCGTTGTAATAGGGATTGGAAGAGGCGTGAAGGGAAAGGACAATATAGAAAAAATCGTGAAGTTTTGCGAGGAGAACGGGATTGCGGTAGGCGCTACCAGACCAGTGGTTGATATGAGATTGATGCCAAGCCAGACGCAGATTGGAATAACTGGAGTCTCCATTTCTCCGGATCTTTACATAGCAATCGGTATTGCCGGCATGGATAACCATATGGCCGGACTCAGATACGCTAAAACAATACTGGCAATTAACAACAATCCAGAAGCTCCCATATATCACATGGCTGACTACGTATGCAATTGTGATGCGGTCGAGTTTATCAACAGTCTCAGTATTCATCATCAATAGAGCTTTCCCTTCCGGGTTTTCTTGGCCTTTGAGGATGTTTTGCTGACTCTTCCTCATATTTTTGCAGCACTATTCCGCTGATCATAATTGCCGCGGCAAACACCTGTGCACCTATATTTGACACTCCCATCCCGTATAGCGCAAACCAAATGGCCAACCCTCCTACAAACGCTGCAACGTACACCGATACCTTTTCAAATCTTATATATGCAATCACAACAACTATCAAGCCAACAATTGCTGCAAAAAGAATTCCTGCCGGTGTGAAAATGTAAATTCCCAGCCCAATTCCACCCCCAAGAGCCACACAGACTGCAAGTTGTGCTACAAAGGAAAAGATAAGTCCGCCAATAACAGCTCCAATGGCGAGTATCAATATATCTGGAGCCCCTGAAACATGAAGCCTTACAATCAATATTGCAGTTATCACGAAACCCATGTATCCCCCAAGTGCGACCGTTATGTACTTCCACGCTGTTTTTCCTCTGAATATTAGGGCAATGCCTATGAGTATTAGAACTAAATATACTGTGAATTGAGAATAACCAAAAATTTCGTGTGGAAGTAAAGAATGAGAAACCATATTTATTAATTTCCATAAAATAACCAGATATTTAATTCTTGCATGTTTCACTGCCAAATCGCATAATTCAATGGGAGTAATAATATAGGCTCAAAATATGGGGTGATAATGGAGCCTGTTTTAATCAAGAAAGGCAAAATGTCATCTTTGGCAATTCTAACAAGAGAGGACGCACCATACCTGTACAGAATAATAAACGATCCTGCTGTGCACAGAACCCTGTCCTCGCCGGGAAAGGTATATTCACTCGTGGAAGAATATGAATGGATCGACAACTATTCAAATGTTGCAGGCAAATCTGTTAATTTCAGCATAAAGTACAATGAAACGATGGAGACCATAGGCATAATAGGAATAAACGATATAGACAATGATCGCAGGGGCCATATAGGATACTACCTCCATAGTAATTACTGGGGAAAAGGCATAATGACTGAATCAACATCCATGATGGTCGAATATGCATTCAGTGTAATGAATCTCAGAAAACTTTATACCAGTGTATATGCCGTTAACCCTCCCTCCAAAAGGGTACTTGAAAAAAATGGTTTCAGAATAGTAGGAATAATGGAAAAGGATCACTATGTCCCCGGCCAAGGTTTTGTTGATTCATTTATATTCGAGTTACTGAATCCTCAGGCGTAAGCCATAGGTTTTGAAAATTATGTCCCTATTGCAATTACATTTAATATTCAATTACAATTCAGTGAAAAATGAAATATATCGTTATAACTGGGGGTGTGCTTTCAGGTATAGGAAAGGGCACGATTGCCTCCAGCCTGTGTCATATTTTATCTAATAGTGGATTGAAAGTTAGCGCCCTGAAAATTGATCCCTATCTGAATTATGATGCTGGTACTATGAACCCATACCAGCATGGAGAGGTCTTCGTACTGGACGATGGCAGCGAAGTTGATCTTGATCTGGGTAATTATGAGAGATACCTTGACAAGAGTCTCAGCGGAGATAACAACATAACAACAGGAAAGGTTTACAAGGAGGTAATAGAGAGAGAACGCAGGGGGGAATATCTGGGCAGTACCGTTCAGATTATTCCACACATCACTAATGAAATAAAGCGAAGAATAAGGAAAGTTTCCCTGAAAGAGGAACTTGACCTGCTGGTGATAGAGGTAGGTGGAACCGTAGGTGATATAGAATCAATGCCATTTCTTGAGGCTTTGAGGCAATTGAAAAGAGAGGAAAAGGGACAGGTTACATTTGTCCATGTTACCCTGGTTCCTGAAATAGGAAAGGAAATGGAACAGAAGACAAAACCAACACAACACAGTGTAAAAGCCCTGAAGGAAATTGGTATACAGCCAGATATATTGATGTGCAGATCTATTAAACCTCTCACAACAGATTCACGCAGAAGAATTTCGCTTTTTACAGATGTGCCTGAAGAGGCCATAATAAGCGTATACGAGGCAGAAAATGCCTATCAGGTACCTGAAATAATTGAAAAGCAGGGAACGATTGAGATCATAAAGGAAAACCTCAATCTTCAGACATCCAGCTTCGTAGATACATGGACCGAATATAAGGAGAAGCTGATGAATCCAAAAGAGAATGTGGTGATTGGCATAATTGGGAAGTATACAGAGCTTCACGATGCATATATCAGCCACAAGGAGGCTTTCAATCACGCAACAGGAAATACCGGAATCGGGGTATCTCTGAAATGGATCGATTCAGACAGTGTGAAGGATGACATATCCATACTGAAGGGGCTTCACGGAATTCTGGTAACTCCTGGATTCGGATATAGAGGAGTGGAAGGCAAAATTTCGGCGGTCAAATATGCAAGAGAGAATAATGTGCCCTTCCTGGGTATATGCCTTGGCTTTCAGGTTGCTGTTATTGAATTTGCAAGAAATGTGCTCGGAATAAAGGATGCAAACAGTACCGAATTTTCAAAGGATACTCCAAATCCTGTGATTGACATACTCCCGGAGCAGGTCAATGTTAAGGATATGGGAGGAACCATGAGGCTTGGTTCAAAGGAGGTTATTGTATCCGAGGGCACCCTTGCAATGGAACTCTACGGTGAGACGAAAATCTACGAAAGGCATCGCCACAGGTATGAAGTCAATCCATCCTATATAGAAATGATAGAGAATAAAGGGATGATCTTTTCAGGAAAGGATGATCAGGGAATCAGAATGGAGATACTCGAGTTAAAAGATAGAAAAAATTTCATCGCCTCGCAGTATCATGCAGAATTTAAATCCAGGCCGTTAAACCCATCAAAACTTCATCTGAATCTTGTCAGGCAGGCGCTAGAATACAAAAAATTAGTGGAAGGGAAAGATCAGGAGTAGGATAACTCCAGGAATCAACTCGTATTAACATTTTAACAATATTTCATAACATCGCAAAGATTGATGTGATCTGAAAATTTTGATTCTCTTCCCTTATCGGTTCATAAGTGTCGAAGTCTGCCCAAAAAGAAGAAAATCTATTTTTGCAATATCACTCTAACAGCGAGATAATCTGAAATCATTTGGAAAATAGTATGAGAAATTTTTACCTGAATTTGTATTCAGGCTTTCTCTTCTGGACAAAGGCGGAGATTCCTTCCATGAAGTCCTGAGAGGTGTATATTGTGCCCATGGCAATGGACTCCATTTCGAGGCCAACATCCATTGGAACCTCTGAACCCTTGTTAAGCAGGCGCTTTGTCAGTCCTGCTGCTATCGGCGAAACCTTCTCGGCAAGTTCTGCCGCGAATTCCATTGTCTTTTTCCTGATCTCTTCATCTGAATAGAGTCTGTAAACGATACCGAGCTCCTCTGCCTTTTTCCCGTCAAATTTCTCTCCTGTAAGTATCAGGGAAGTAGCTGTGGAGAGCCCAATCAGTTTTGCAAGCCTCTGGCTCCCGCTCCATCCAGGAAGCAAACCCAGAGTTACCTCAGGAAAACCTATGAGGCAATCCGGAGTCGATATTCGTATATCACAGTTCAGGGAAAGTTCAAAGCCTCCACCAAGAGTGTATTTTCTCATTTCCGCAATGACTATCTTTGGAATTTCTGACAGTTCTCTGAATGTGCGCTCCCCCTTCCTTGAGTTTTCAATAAATTCGAAAGCATCTGGTATGTATTGGGTCAGCTCAGCGCCGGCAGAAAACACAGAGTCGTTTCCTGCAACCACCACGACTCTCGCTTCTCTATCGTTCCACAGCTCCTGAATTGCCTCATGAAGTTGATCGAGAACTCTTCCATTCAGAAGGTTATTTTTTCCATTCCTGATCTCTATCCTTGCAACCTTCCCTTCCCTGACTATGGCAACTAACCTTTCGCCTTCTTCCACTTTCTTATTATTCTTCGGCGCAGTGTCTCTCTTCAATTTTCCTGAAATTGCTTCCTTTAAAAGGCCCTCCTCAATGGCCTTTGCCGGCTTAAACACATCTACATGGAATTTCTCATACAGTTCGTTGAGTTTGTCCTTAACTTCCTTGTTTGTGAGTCCTTTTGCCACCGAGATGGGGCCGAAGGGCCTGTTCATTCCCAGGGAATATCCTTTTTCTATATCGTCAGGTGTTGCAACCCCATCCTCTATTAGTTTCACCGCCTCATTGATCTCAAGAACAAACACATCAAGAAGCTGAACCTTGGAGGAAGGTTCAGATTTAGGAATCTGGGCTTTGTTGTTGTCCCATTTATAGAATCCAATTCCTGTCTTAATTCCCAACTTTTTCTCATCCACCATCTTTTTGATTATGCTTGTCTTGCCATAATCCGGGCTCAGTGTTTTTGCATAGTATTCCAGTGAATGAAGAACTGTATCGATGCCTACGTAATCCATAAGTTCATAGGGTCCCATTGGAAGCCCCTGCCCTTTAGCAAAATAATCTATGGCCTGTGGCGTATCAACATTATTTTCAAGGAGCAGGACGAAATAGAGAGATTCCGGAGCACTTATTCTGTTTACTACAAAACCTGCTGTATCCTTAAAGACCCTTATTGGTGTTTTTCCAATCTTTTTGGAAAAATCGTAGATTGTTTCAAAGACAGTTTCCGATGTCTTCTCACCATTTATGACCTCAACGAGTTTCATTAAAACAGGTGGGTTGAAGAAATGCATACCTCCGAGCCTCTCAGGATTCTTAAGTACGTGAGCGATCTCTGTAATTCTTATATTGGAGGTATTTGTCGCAAGAATCGTATCGGGCCTTGCTACTTTTTCAATTTCACTGAAAACCTTTTCCTTAAGTTCGGGTATTTCAGGGACGGCCTCGATAATAATATCAGAATCTTTTGCTGCCTCTTCGAGGGAACCAGTAAAATTCAAATTTGCCATCACACTTTTTACCTTTTCCTCTTTAATTTTTCCAGATTTTACAAGCCTTGACAGGCTGTTTTCTATGGATTCTTTTCCCTTTTTAAGGGCCTCCGGAAAACTGTCATATACGGATACTGGAACACCTGACTGTGCAATTACCTGAGCTATCCCACTACCCATTAAACCAGAACCCACGACTGTTGCTTTTTTTATCTCCAATCACATCACTTCCGCATTTTCCTAACTATGCCTGTTATTTTGGTTGTACTCATGAGATCTCCCGAAATTTTGATCTTTCCAGTCATGTATGACATTACAGGATCTATTTTTCCAGTAAAGAGATTGGTTAGCACTTCATCTGTTGCAGTAATTGTTGCCGTAGGCTTTTCATCTTTGCCCATGGAAAATTTTACCTCACCATTCTCCACTTTCACAAAATATTCCTGCCCATCGGTCGGAACAAACTGAAAAGACTTATTCATTCCGGCAATCTCTTTCTTGATACCATCATTATTTCCATATTCATCAAGCATTCCTTTTAAAACTTCACCTGACGCCATACTGGAATAGTGCTGCAGATTTAATAGGTTTATTGGTTGTTAAATATTATTTTTGTATTTAAAAAAAATGATTTTCAGTGTTTTTCACTAACTGCTTCAATCACATATGAAAGGAATTCGTCTTCGGGCAATGCGCCTACGAACTCAGTATCCTTATTTATTGTTATGTGGGGGACACTTGATACGCCTGCTTCCTCTGATTCCTCCTCAAACTCATAGGATTCTACCATATCGCTGACTATATTTTTGTTGACAAGTGAAAACTTGTGTGCAGTCCTCACGGCAGATGGGCAATATGGGCAGGTTGGCGTTATGAATACCTTTATATTTACGGGTTTTTCAATGGACTTGAGTATTTGAACAGTCTTATCCTTCAGCTCCACATTTCCAGTTGAGAATGTTTCAATATCTTCTATCAGTGAGCTGAACTCGTATCCGGAAGGGATACCAAAGTATCTCACATTTCCCTCGGGAAATTTATCAGATATGAGTACAGTTACAGGGCTCTTCTCCACATTGTACTTTTTGGAATCCTCGTCTCCTACCTGATGTACCTCAAGTTTTATTTTAGGGCTGAGTTCAGTCATCTCCTGAAGGAGACCAAGGGTGTCTTTGCAATAAGGACATTTTTCATCATCCTGTGTAAAGAATTTTAACGTAACAGTTTCTTTCAAAACTTCCTCAAATTTCTTAGTCAGTTTTTCTCTATATTCATCACTTATTAATGCCATGATATGTGCATTGAACGATCCTATTAAAATATTATTAATACTACTTATATAAAATAATCTCGAATTTATAGTATTCCCCGATATTACTAAACCTTTTTTAGTATCATTATTTGGAATCAAAATACAACACAACGCCAGGAAATATTCTTAAATAAAAGAGAACGACTGTATTCCAGCAACTGGCTATTCTCTTTATCTTTTTACTCATACTGGTGATAATATGCCTAATGTTGCTTTGATATTGCATTCAATTGTATTGAATCGAATTGAATGATCAGCGGTTATTTGTATATACCAATTGCATTGCGTGCGCCCATCCAATTCTGCCCATTTTTTGGTCATTGAAAATTTATCACCTATAAATATCTTCATGATGGTGATCTTAAAGGAACTTGACGCGGAAGATTCGCCGATGTTTGAAATGACAATTTTAGAGGAAGTGTACAAGTAATACGCATTCTGATGGATATTTTGAATGACCTCAATACATCTTCGTAAGCCCTCCCTTGAAAAAAGTATTGTTCCTCGACTGTATATGTAATTTTTCTGCATGTCGGATGTTAATGGCGCAGTTCCTCAAAGGCTTCGGGTTCTAATCTGCCAAGAGATATGAACGAAAAGAAATCGTTCTCCATAGTCCCTCAGAGAAGCTTCACCATATGAGAGGCATGAACATTATTCTGAATGCTCAGAAAGGGGATTTAATCGAGGATTTTTATAAGTATTACATATGGCTGGATAAGGTGTCCAAGGATCAATTAAATGTTCGACAGTTGTCAGATATTATTAATCTTACAATAATGGTGGGATATGGAAGCGAACCATATCCCACTGATCATGGACAGGTTGGATAAGATTGTTTCTGAAGATAGATTGAGGAAGTTCTCCAACGGCATTGTCGTGAAGATCATTGTGATACTGCAGATTTATGGTATTTCCTATAGATCTTCAGGCAAATTCTTCAACAACCATCCGGAACTCATGGATCTCGTTGGTGTAGGGAAAATTCCAAACTTCCGCACACTTTCATACAGGGCACTTAGGATTGACTGGTATGAGATCAATGTAGGCATCATTGATCTCATTGAATCCAATGGTGAGAATGCTGCAATCGACAGCTTCATTGTGAAGACATGCAAGCATACAACTGCGCAGAGACGAATGAAGTCAGGCAAATATAAAGATCCTGACAGTTCATGGGGTTACGGCACCAAGGGATTTGAATAGGGCAGAAAAACACATGTTGCACAGGATATCGATTCCACTGCTGCAGTGGAATGGAAGATTACCACAGCTTCCATCCATGACAGCACAGTTGCACAGGAAATGATAGATTCTGTGCGTGGACACGAATATATCCTCATGGATGCCGCCTATGATTCAGCCGGCATCTATGATTACATCATGGACAACACACATGCTATCCCAATCATAGATACAAACAGAAGAAGAGGAATTGTTCCTGATAACTTGGGATTCAACAGGAAGCAGGGTATAATCATAAGGAATAAGGAGAAATCCAGATACAGATTGAGATGGGAAATAGAGCGGACATTTTCCATTTTAGAGGAGATAATGCACTGTGAGCATATCTGGTATGTCCGGAACCGGAACTATGATGTTGCTGTTGGTGAAAGGATCGTGGCATACAACTGCATTGTCCT
>JAKADQ010000036.1 GCA_021820405.1 Thermoplasmata archaeon
ATTTTTTTTCAAAGAAATTATCAAAAAAATCCGGAAATAGCCGTCCAGATTTAAACTATTCGAAGTGCGCCCGAGCCGAGAGCTAAACCTAAAGTTCGTATCCCTACCATAAATTTATAATCATTATCGACTTATCTATATCATGGTATTTTCAAATTTAACCATAGAATATGAAAGGGAAATGTTAAGGAAAGAACCGATACCAGAGGCAGTGAAAGAGGCTATAACCGATTTTGTGGATGGTGATCTAATTCTGGAGAATATCGGAGAAGTCAGGAGAAAGAATTATTACCAGAGGCTCAGGGTTGTAGCAAGATGGATCCCCAATAACTTCCTGAATCCCTCTAAGGCTGATATGAAGAAAATAATGCTCAAACTTAATGATGGATATTCTGAGTGGACAAAGGATACATACATTAAAATGCTCAAAAAGTTTTACCGTAAAACCCTTCCCAAGGATAAATTTGAAACATTATTCGAGGATGTGAAGATAAAGCAGCCAAGACAGAAAATACAGCAATCAGATCTTATTACGGTTGAAGAAATGAAGGCAATTATAGATTCATGCAACAACGCAAGGGATAGAGCCATATTTTCAACCCTTTATGACTCAGGCTGCAGAATAGGAGAATTACTGTTAATGAAAATAAGGAATGTCAAATTTGATAATTACGGCGCAGTGCTGGAGGTTCCATTCGAAGGTAAAACAGGTACAAGACAGGTAAGGATCATTGGCGACTCGGTTCCATACCTCAGGGGATGGCTTGATAACCATCCTATCAGGAATGATATTAATGCACCTCTATTCTGTAACATATCAGAGGGGATAAGAGGAAGGGCAATGAACTATGATGATGTAAGGAAGGCTCTAAAGACAACATTAAAGAGGGCTAAAATAACAAAGAGAATATATCCTCATCTATTCAGGCATACAAGGGCTTCCATCCTTGCCTCAAAGGTAGCAGAGGCACCACTCGAGGCACAGATGGGATGGATACCAGGTACAAAGCAGATGGCAACCTATGTCCATCTATCAGGAAAGCAAACTGATAATGCAATACTAAAGGCCTATGGAATAGAAGTTCAGGACAACGGTACCAGTGAACCCATGCCTGTCAGATGCCCAAGATGTGGAGAGGCTAATCCCTCAGGCGGTACATATTGCCGTAAGTGTTGGTTACCATTAACAATCGAGGCAACCCTGGAGCTGAAGGAAAAAGAGGATCAGATTCAGAAGGATCTCGAAACAAGAGGGATGATATCTCCTCAGGTAAAAGCACTTATTGAGAACATGCCGGAAACTGAGAAGGCTGGGATACTCGCTTCTATTATTGAAATGGCCTTAAAAGAAAAGCAGAAAGAATAAACATAGAAGATATACTCATTTAGTCCTTACCTTATCAGCCTTTCACACTAAGGCAATATAATTACATTAAGAAGTTTTAGCAGTTCTTCAAACAGAGTAGATGAAGGTAACATTTTTAAAAAAATAAGTAGATGAGTTCATTTTAATTGTAATACTTAAGGCATCATGAAATTATACTAAGATCATGGCCAAGAAGATCTCATGGATCCTTACCAGGAGATCCTTATAATTCACTCAGATCCTTTTACATGCATGTAACATATCAATGCATATAGGCTTTCGATGAAAGTATCGGGAAATACAGGTTTCCTTTCGGTGTACCTTTCGGCGTATTCTCTTACCATTCCAGAATGATTGATCGACTTCTGGATGTAGTTACTGGATCCGGATAGCTGCTTTATATCTAATCAGCAATGTACTAAAGGAGAGGAAGAAAATGACAGTATTTAGTAAGGTTAGAAGGAATGGAATGATATATCCGATCCCAATAACGCAAATAATAATTATATGTTTTCATGCCGAGGGTATTTAAAGGGGGGCGCTGCGGGAGGGTGTGTAAATGTTGTCCGAGCAGTTTTCTCAATTAATTAAGCTCCCCCTCCCCCTTGGCGTTCTATTCCATTAGCCCAGGTGCGGTAGCAATGAAATCATAATGTCCACAACGGGGGCATCTTGGTGGGTTAAATGTTCTTTCGACAATTTATGATATGCGCTCTTTCCTGGTGTACCCTTACCTGGAAGAACTAAAGGTTTTTCCCTTTGTTACTGGGCTTTCAGTGGTTATTTTGCATGCATTTGTTGAATACCAGGTAACCAACTATAGTTAGTAGAATGGTTAGAAATACTGGCCGGAATAACGAGCAATACTTTTGCCCTTTATTTGGAAAGTCATGATTAATTAATAATAGGGTTAGCCGCCATCACCACATGTGATTTAACTGAATTTATCCTTTAATTTACGAGATTTATAACAATGTCATGCCAATGTAATATTACATTTCACATGACATTCAGAATTACAGATATGCTGAATATTCTGGCAATTCTGGGAAGAAAGACTAACAGTACAAAATAATTTTACTCAATCATTCCTGGATATATCATCATTCTTTGAGATGGTCCATATAACAACAACAAAGCCTATTGCTAATTTCTGGATCTTGCTTCTTATGGATATAGAACTAACTGCAGCTGCAACCATGAGAATAAAACCTAATGCACCCAGCAATAAGGGAATAAAGGGATATTCTGACAACATTTTTTTAACGACCAGGAATAATGAAATCAAAATGATTAACAGGCCAGTTCATTGAATAGGACTACTCAGTTACAGAGATGTTCTTTTTATTCTTAAAAATCCGGAGATTTCTTCAGGACCATTGTCAAAAATGCGGTACCTCATGTGCTATCATCTCACATTTATAGATGTCTTTATTACAAAATGCAAAAAGTTTACAAATTTCGTTTTTGCATGTCCGTCTGTCCTCATATTCAAAAAGGAGTACCAATACTATTCTGGCCTTGTGTCTAATCTAAAATCTGGTATTTTTCTACTTTCTGTTTCATTCAAATCAAGAATTTAGAGCTCCCCCATGTGCTGTACTCTCTCAATTAAACATGCCCTTAATGCAAAGAGCTTTCGAGTTTTCATTTTATTGTTTACAGTTTACTCCCTTGCCTAAGTGCGGGTAACGATGCCTTTCAAATTATTATTTCTGTCAACCATGTTAACGCATACCCTCAGAGACTTTCACTCCGGTCAAGCTCCTGTTCAGGCATTATAGATGTTGTAGAATCTTGTGTTTTTCTACCTTGTACTTCAATTACTTTAGAAATTTCAGGGTTCACTCATGTGCTATCATCTCACATTTATAGATGTCTTTATTACAAAATGGAAAAAGTTTACAATTTTACATTTTGTGGTTCCTTCATTCACCATTATTAAGATGCTCCGGGGAGATTGAATAGCGGTCTGTTCTCTTGTCCTTATGACGGCATACAATCCCAAGGATCACAAGTCTCCTTAACCTGTCCCCCAGCTGCTTGTAGTTCATGAACACTCCCTCGTATTCCATCAAGTTAAGAATGGAATGTATCTTCAAGGTCCTGGAAGGAAAACGCCTAAGTATGTTCATTATTAACTGATCAGTGCTGTCGAAACTGGCATTTACTGTAATCCTTAACTCAATTACCGGCATTCATACCCCGGTTAGTTAGGTATGGAAAGGTTCCTCGATTTATCGAGAGGAAAATGGATTAAATAGAGATTCATCTCGGTTTCTCCTGGGTATTCGTTTTGTGTTCAGCATGGCATGGACATTCACAGTATATGGTTACATGCCGTCCTGAAGGCACTTTCCCCTTGTCCGGGTCAAAATAATCAGGTTCAACTTTCAGGGATTCAGGGCAGATGTGATGCAGTCCGCTTCTACATTCCCTGAATATCTTAACCGGATAGCCTAAGGACAATCTGTATGGTTGCCCTCCTCTATATCTTCGCATGTCTGATCCTCTCCCTTGTTTCTGCTCTCTTACAATCTGGAAGTGACCTCCATCTCTCATCTGCTCCCTCCGTCGTGCTAAGCTCTGCACAGACCGTTAATCTTGGTTGTGTTTCCTCTGAATATTTTATCATAAGATACTCACCGTTACGATTGCCCCTTTCTGGATTATCAGTTCCCTTCCATTGGGCATCACAATGGAAAGCATGTAAGCTCCCAGTGATTTCAGCTTTCCCGCTTCAATCCTTCCGTTAACCAGGGTAATGGTAACAGATTTACCGATGTGTGAAGTGTTAAGCGGTTCAGGATTGGAATAGTTCCTGGAATCACTGTTCTTCTTCTCTGCTGTGATCCTTCCTTTATCCTCGTTCATTATCATGTTAACTGTGCCTCCGGTTCTTCTTCATCCCATGGATCTGAGGGTATTTCTCCGGGATCTTCAGGCAGGTATGGTTCATCGATTCCTGGCTCCTTGTCCCATGGTCTTCCTGGAAGATCCCTTTCAGGTCCAGGAAACATGTGATCTGTTTTGTTGGTTGTGGTCCCTGTATTGAATATGCGATTTGTTACTCTGTTTTCAACCATCTTCAAATTAGGTAATATAATTACACTGGAAAGGTTAAGCATACCTTCAAAGGTAGTAGTTGAAGGTATCATTTTGAAAGAATCAAAGTAGATGGCTTCCATTTTAGATCATCTCTCTGTATCTTTTCAGTGCATCGGATCTCTTCATGCCTTCCTCTTTCATCCTTCTTCTCTGTTGCATGGTAATCTCGGGATGTCCTTTTAGCCATGATTCTTCCCTTTCCCTGTAGAGCGATTCTATAACATTTTGTCCCTTTCGTTCAACACTTCCTGGTATGTCAGGATCAATTCCTTGGATTCCCTTTTTTACAACAATATCCCGGTTAAGCATCTCATAGGTAAAGTAACCCTCAGATCCTTTTTTTGAGATCTTCCTCTGAGTTACAACAACCTTGTGATCCTTAAACTTGGAGCTGCTGCATACATCCTCATCTGAATACCATGATCTGTGTTTAGCATTGGGATCCATGGGGCATATGGGAGCTGCACATCTATCATAAAGGGGACATGCCTTAAAGGGTGTTTCTTCCTTATTCTGTAGCCTCTCGATAAATGATCTAACCTTTTCCTGGTCCTCGTGGCTAAGCATGTATTCTGAAAGGGTTATCATTGAACCGCCTCCTTTATTTCCCTCATTTCTGCATACATTCTCTGTACCATTTCCTGAACCTCTGGAAGTGTCCAGGAAAATTTCGCATGTGTGCAGCTGATGGAAGAATCAAGAACACAGTACATCCTTATTATTCCATCCTGATCCGGCGCTGCCTCTACGGGAAAGGGTGTTTTCCCTTCCCTGACTATTATACATTTTGTTTTGATTTCAGATTGCATTTTAGTACACCTCATCCTTGAATATTTTGTTTCCAGCCCATACAAGGACTCTTATAATGTAATAAGTAAGTCCGTTGTCCAGGATCCTTCTTATTGTTTCTATTCCGTTATTGCTCATTTTCAACTGAAACCACCTCCATCTTTGATCCGCATTCATCACAGAATTTAGCACCTGGAAGGTTGTAATTTGAACACTCCTTGCAGATCCTCCTTAAGGCATTCTTCCGTTCCTTCCTAATCTGTTCGTTTCTCATTGCATAAAATATGTGAAAGCAACTGTAAGAATTGCAGAGCTCACAATGTAAGAGTTTTAGTTCCGGATCTAAAATTAAAGATCCCGTTCTTCCTGTATCGTTTTCATGCAGTGTGCAGATCACTATTTCCTTTCTTTCTTCCACTTTCAGTTTTCCATTTTCCATTTTCATTACCTCCTTAGATCTCCCTGAATACCAGGTAAAGTGATTCCTCATCCTCTATGCTTATCCTGGTTAGGGATAATCCTCTTGTTTCAAACTCGGAAAGAAGTATTCTGAATATGCCTCCTGGCAATCCAGCATCATCAACTCCCTGTTTGTATTCCACATCTATTTCCTCATCCGTTCCCTCCTTGACCTCCAGTCCCCATCCATAAAGATGGAAGATGCTGTCAGCCACTTTTTTCAAACCTTCTATACTCTGTTCATTCATTCTCTATCACTTCCTTTTTGAGGCTTAAGGCTGCCCCTGAGCCATCCTGTAAAAAATTTAGGATCTTAAAATCTGAGTCAAGCTCAGCTATGGAGATCACTTTATCAAGTGGTATTCTATGGGTTCTTCCTGACTTCAACCCCTCGATAATGATTTTGTTGAAGGATCTCCTTTGAAATTCACCAGTCAGGGTATAGGGTGCGTTCTTAGGCCCTATGTAATTTACGCTTACGGTTGATCCTTCAAGAGCTTTCAGATGCACAGGAAGGATCATCACTGGCCACCCATTTTCGATACAGGTACTTCAGCATGATCGCTTGTCTTTCCATTCTCCTCAATTATCCGTATTTTCCTGTTTTGCCTTATCAGTGTGTTTACTACTTCCTTAGGCATATGGCAGATGTCCCCTTGGTGAACGTAATAATCTCTATCCTTCCATGCAAGAGCGGGCAGATCTTCTAGAGCAGATATTAGAACATATTCGATTTTCTCATTTTCTTTCTGGTTATCGAGTTCCTTGGGTTTAGGTTCCTTTAATTTCTTTCCAGTAAGGCTGATTTTATTATTGCTGATTTTAATTAATCCCTCTCCGGCCATGCTGGGAAGGATTTTCTCTGTCAGATCTTCCAGTGATATGACGATGTCAGCTGTAGAGTATAATATGTTTTCAAGTACGTCTGAGGGGTTTAACCAGATCTCCTTACTGCCATTGGATATTCTAAAAGCTGTTTCAAGTATGACCTGTTTATATATGTAAGATTTATACAAGTCAGAGGTATACGTAGAAGTGATCAGGTTTTCTCCTTCTTGTGAAAAAACATGATCACTCTTTTTTTCTTCAGTGTTTGGCTGGATTCTTTTAGGGTCAAAATTTTTAGGTGCATAGGGTTCATAGGTTTTTTCTATATTCCTATATTGTATACCATCTGACTTCTTTTTGAGAGTGTAAAAAACATATGAACCATGATCACCTTGTTCTTTACAGTAAGTTTTGACATAGTAATCCAAGGCACTTTTTAGGGTGATCATGTTTTTCTTATCATTTCCCTTAACCTGATCACTTTTAGCATTTTCTCCTTCAGTGTCTTTTATGTTAATACCTATATAGTAATAAGATCTCACTCCATCCTTTTGCTTAAGTTTATGATAAACAGCCATCTCGCTGTTTTTTAACAGTGTCCGCCCAAAAGCTTCTGGGCTTAGGGGTGATATCCCTTCTCTTTTGCACCAGTTCGTAAATAGGCCATAAAGCTCCCTACCTTCTATTTCAGAATCTGGATTAGGCTCCAGCATTTCCTCTGCGAAGGCCAGCCCAGGGTTAGAGTTAAGCTTGTATCTTTGTGTTGTTTCATCAATGGTTTCCTGGTTGTGAAATTCTAACTTAGACGAAAGGGCAGGAAGAAAAACTTCCACAATAAGGTTGAACACTGCTTGGAGATCTGCCTCTTTCGTGATCTTTTTAATTAGGTCCTTGTCTTCCCTGTTAGAGAAGTCCTGGATCAACTCAACCAGTTTAAACCTCCTATAAAATGCCTTTGATTGATCCCATGTATTGGGCAGCCTATTAAATGCGAAAACCATCTTCGCTTCATTCATAAACTTCGGTCTGCTCTGTAGTCCCTTGATCTCGCCTTCCACCTCATCGCCCCCTGTGAGCTGCTTGAAAGTGGAAGTGTCATAAAGAGTAGCGCTTCCTACATCTCCAGATATATTAGCGATTTTACCTCTGAGTCCAGGAACGGCGAAACGGTTATTGCAAAGCGTTTGTAGGGGTGTATTTGATACGTTTTCTCTCCCAAGAAATGACTGCAGAAAATTGAGTACAACTGATTTTCCATTGTTTCCGGTTCCAAAAAATGCTACCGCTTTTTGAATAGGGTAGCCTGGGATCAGCATCCAGGCGAATACTTCCAAAACGATGAGCGCTTTATCCATGTCATCCTGAGTAATCTCCTCTAAAACTTTGAAGAATTGGGATTTCCTGGCATGAATATTGTAGTTGAACGGTAGAGATGTCCTAAAGTGGTAATCTGGAGAAAATGGGAGTAACTTTCTCTCTTTCCAATCGAATACTCCATTCTTCAAATTGATTAACCCAGGAGCAGTTCTAAACTGATCTTCGGTTACAAGGGATAAATCTCTGATATATGAAATAACCTCGTTGACAATGTATGTGCTTGATTCTTCCTTTAGTACCTCCCTTGCCCTCTGAGATATAAACTCTCTGGCTCTCTCTCTGTGTACTCCTTCTACCGCATCATAGTATAGGAACTCCTTAAATTCAGGCAGATAAACAAATTTGTATTTTCCCATAAGTATTGTTCCAAGTCTTTGGTACCGGATAGATGCGGGATTTCCGTATTTGTCTCTCTCGACTACTTCTTCTCTCCATTCCTGTATCTCTCCTTCAGTAAGTTTCATGATCTCGGAGTTTACTGGTTGATCAAATCCCTTTAATATATCCCATACTTTCAATATTTTTGACCTTAGATCCTTTATTTTGTGTTCAATTTCTTTTTCCTTTCCCGGTTCCCTCTTCCTCTCAGAAAGTAAAAACTGTAGACTCAAAACATAACCATCACAAATGTTGACCCAGTCCAGGTAGTGTATCTTCCGAGTTCCCTTCAGAAACCTATCAAGATAGCTACCCTGGAAATTAACGAGATCAACGGCCGTAAATTTCCTTGAATCCTTGTTTCTGTATACTGTATCGCTCTTAGGGATCTCATATTTTTCAGTTTCTGGTACTTCATTTATCATCTAGAACACCTCTAAAATATGAATAAAAGTATAATCTCGAATGTGATCGTTACATGCAAAAGAATCTCGGAATAATTCCATTTTTTTCATTTTTTAACGGCCTCTTTTTTATCAGGCTCGGCTGCCATCAAATCGATTCCGGTAAGCTCGAAATAGAGGTCAAATAGCCGTTTTGTACTGTTGTAAGCGTATTGATCTGTCATTTCACCACCTTGTATTTTTGTATATATCCGTAAGGATTTATCAGGATATAATCTTTACGGATTAGTAAGGATATGAACAAGTTTATATGCCTATGTACAATATTCTCCAGATGAGGAAAAGCGTCTGTAAATTTTACATCGATAGGGACGGGGCCGGTAGAATCTATGTTCCAAAAAGTCTTATCACAGATCTTTCCTTCACTAATGGAGAGCAGCTGAAGATTACTCTGGATGACACTGGCAAATTGATTATAGAAAAATTGTGAATTAATCATTTCTGGCCCTCCTTTCCCGGTGTTACTATCAGTGTTTTCCGGTTTTTTAATTCAATAAAAACAGTAGGATCTTCATCTATGCTGTTGTCGAGAACCCAAGATTTCGGAAGGATAACGAAGAAAGAATAATCCCCGATCAATTGGGCATGTCTTTTAATTTTTCTTCCCATATGTAGTATAGAGTAAACCGGATATTAAGTAAATTCATAGCCATTTTTTCAAAATTAGTTAGCCTCAAATTTGTGATAATATCGTATTAAACTATTCTGTCAGTAATTTTTAGGGTAACAAAAAACTTAAAGTATAGCTTAACCTATTACCATGCAATGAACCCTGAAGATCATAGAAGGCGCGGAGATCATGGAAAGCGGAATGATAATGGCTTCAGCATCCTAATGGACATTTTGACAGGTCATAACACTTCCGAGGAACTGAAGGACATCTACTCACATAAGATGACGCTTGCAGAAGCGAGAGCGCAAATTGAGGAACTGAAACAGAGAGCCGATGAGTTCGATCGTATTTCTGGCATCGGGCCCTCCAATGGTGATGAACCATTAAGCCCGGTCACTATAGATTACCTAAAATCCCTCGGTATTTATGATGATGATGCTCTTACTGAGAATGATTTGCTGCGTTATATGGCTATAGAGTTCCAGGAATCGCATAATAAGGAAATCCGAATAAGCAAAAAGGCAGTAGATTATCACCTTCGGCACCTTACAAATGAAGGGCTTATTGCCAAGCGGAAAGGCAGATATTACTTGAATTTCAGGTCAGCCAAAGCAGTCCGTAGAATCCTGGAACTCATGCAGTTAGAAAGATACGACCTACATGCGGGGTTCCATCGCCTTATGGAGACATGGGTTTCAATTGCCGGAGTAGAAATAAAAGATGTCATTGCCGATCCAGAAGGGATGAGAGACAGATTCACTGAATATACCATTGAGTTTATGTCTTATCCTAAGAACATGAGGGACTTCTACCTGGCATGGACGGTCCCTAGTGTTTACGTGCACGGAATAAAAGCAAGAGAGGAACTCGAGTCAAGGTATAGGGATTATTTCAACATCGAGAAACATTATTTTAACCGGAATAATTTTACCAGGAATATGATTGAAAATGAAGTAAAGAGGATGAACCCATCTTAACTCACTATTATTCAAATATTAATATATTCCAAAATGACAATCACAACTATATAAACAAAATCTTAAAAATAGGCAATATTTAGGTTAGGGATGCGGATTTTTATTCTGACGCCCCGGCCGGGATTTGAACCCGAGTCACAGGCTCGACAGGCCTGTATGATAGGCCACTACACTACCGGGGCTAACTGAGTAGTCAGGTAATTACTAAAAGATTATAAAATTTGTTGATAATG
>JAKADQ010000037.1:0-7579 GCA_021820405.1 Thermoplasmata archaeon
GGAACTATGAGGGAGAACAGAAAGAAGAAAAGATAAAGCCCTGCGAGAACATAGCCCACATTTGTATCTGCGGTGAGAATAAATGCCATGAAAAATATCAATCCGCCGACAAGAGAGAGCAAAAATGTAATGTTTGTTTTCATTTCACCACCCACTGAGTCTTCCCAGATTAAGTGCAGCGTGGCCCAAACTCTCATTAACAGGGTCCCAGACAACATTTCCGGGATATTTGTCTTTGTTCTTCAATTTCGATGAATAACTGAAAAGACCCTGAATCCTCTGATCCACTCTTTTTGCAACAATTCCCTCTGGCCTTATGTTAACAATAGTTACGGTACCTCCTAAAGAGATTAGTTTTCTCCTGAGTTCCTCAATGAGAACTCGATTTCTCTCATCGATTGATGTTATAACGGCAATTCTTGCCTTGGTTTCAAGCACAAGCCTTGCCATTGTCTTATCCACAGGGTATGACGAGGTGATAATTCTCGAGGACTCAACACGCAGAAGAATTTTCTTTATCTGATTAAAGGTATCTGTCCCTGAAGACGGAACCACAAAGTCCTGCCTCCTCACCATTCTGGACGATATGGGCCAGTATCCCACGTTATATCCTCTCGAAATCAAATAATTTGCACCTGAAAGAATCAGTGAGATGGCATATTCAAGTGGGTTTTCATATTCGGTTCCACGCCGCATCAGCATGGATGTGTCAAGATAGAATATGTAAGTTTTCATTCCTTCTCTTTCGTACTGGTTGACCATCAACCCCTTCTGAAACTGCACTCTGGCAGAAGCTTTCCAGTTTATGGACTTGAACGGATCGCCAGGTGCATATTCCCTGATACTTTCAAAATCGGTGGTTGGAGGGCCGAGCCTTGTCATGGAACTCCTTGGTTTCGGTTTTCTGGTCTTTATGAGAAACTGGCTCTTCTTCAGCATTTTAATTTCAGGATCTACCTGAATACTTTTTTCAATGTTTTCATTGTACTTTCTAGTTTTGCCCGTTCCAACCAGGGGATTAAAATCAACTTTTAAGGGTGCCCATTGGAACACGCCTCTTCTCATGGCCTTTCCTTTATAGGTAAAATTTTCTTTCCTTTCTTTAAAGCCCTTATAAAAAACATGCACATTGGTGCCATCCATGATCTCCATCTCATCATAGGTTGGCATGGATAGGTTGATCATTCCGTATCCTCCCTTAATTCTTATCTCAACGGATACTTCGAATTCTTCACCGACTCTTATTCTATCGGGAATATCATAGGAATATTCAAGATTAACATCCATATCGGCATAAACCAGCATGGCCAGAAAAATCAGAGGGAAAACAAATACAGCAATCATTATTTTCTGGGTTGCCACAAGGCCGCCAAAGGCAATTCCCCCAGAAATTATCGTAAATAATATGATCTGCTTATTCCAGGTGCCAATCAATCCACATCACTTTGGCACTTCTAATTTCTCGAGAAATTCGTTTACGACGTCTTCCTGCTTCACTTCATCCATTACCTGTTCCGGTTTGAGGACAAGCCTATGAGCTATACAATTTACAGCCATAGCCTTAACATCATCTGGGATAACGTAATCTCTCCCTTTCACCATTGCATACGATCTTGACACCCTTAGAAGAGAAATGATACCTCTTGGGCTTGGTCCAGCCATTATTCTTTTATCATTACGGAGCTCTCTGAAAGAGGAAATGTACTTCATTATCTCATCGTCGACGGCAACATTTTCACTGATATCCTGCAGTTTTAAAAGAGATGCCTGATCAAGAATTTTTGAGGCTTTTGCTGATGGATCATCGGTTCTCCATTCCTTCCTTCTTTTCAGAATTTCAAGGTCATCATCAGGGTATCCAAAGGATAACTGTATCATGAAACGATCCATCTGAGCTTCCGGCAGGGGATATGTGCCTTCAAATTCAATAGGATTTTGTGTTGCAATTACAAGAAAAGGGGACGGTAAAGGTAAGGTCTCACCCTCTATTGTGACCTGTTTTTCTTCCATAGATTCCAGCAGGGCAGCCTGAGTCTTGGGCGGTGCCCTGTTAATCTCATCGGCGAGGATTAAATTTGCAAATATAGGTCCTTTCATCGTTTCGAACTGGCCAGTTGATGATCTCCATATTCTTGTACCGGTGATATCGCTAGGCAGAAGGTCAGGGGTGAACTGGATTCTCTTAAAGGATAGACCCAGGACAGAAGACATAAGTTTGGCAACAAAGGTCTTTCCTATACCAGGGTTATCCTGCAGGAGAATATGTCCTGACGAAATTATTGCAGACACCATTTTTGAAAGGTTTTCCTTATCGCCCACAAAATATTTGGAGATTTCATTTACAATTCCTGTTGTTTTCTCGAGGCTTTCTTTTACATCATCTTCGTAATTACTTTTCATATATCTTTTCACTCCTGGATATGCTTCTTAGTATTCCATCAATTATCTTCTGTCTTTTCTCTATTTCTCTCATTATCCTTCTGCGGTCGCTCTCAATGTCAAGGGCAAATGGTACCGGTAATTTATAATCAATGATTGGTTTAAGAAACCTTTCAACGTCATCATTGGTGAACCCGATTTCAGAGAGATATGTGGATAACGCTATCAGAATCCTCTCCTTTTTGCCATTCGTTTCGAACTCTTTTATTGATTCTCCGACCTTTGTTATTTTGGCGATCTCAGTCACATTCTCCTTCTTGTTAAATTTCTCGTATACCTGAAACGAATCTTTTTGTGTCATCGAAGAGTATGAATTATAACCCTGGAGCAGGATTCTAAGAACAACCGCTATGCCTATAAGAAACATGACAACCAGTAGGGCCTCTCTATAAGTCCTGACTGTATCCTGTATATACAATCCGTAAAGAAATCCTATAATTGCAAAAGAAATAAGATAAAACTCCCTGTTTGAAATAATGAACCCTGATAGCTTGGATACCCCTTCCCTCGGATTATACGCATAATAAAAGAACGGAGTTGTTAGAATCAATACGATAGATGCGAAGGAGAAGGCATAAGTTAATCCAAGGAGCGATGGTTGGGTTGCACTGAAGAGTGCCAGAACGAATGGAAAGAAAGAAACAGAAAGCTTTTTTGTGACAAATGTAATATTTTCTTCTACGTGATAATCTCCGGAATGGGTATTAAGAAATCCTGCCAGATAAATAAACGTCAGAATCAAAAAACCGTATATAAGGGCATTTTTAAGACCGGTTAAGGATTTATCTGCTGAAAACAAAAGGGAAAAAACGATGATGTAAGCTATAAATAATGATAACAGTGGGGCAATAATTACCTTAATATATGAAGATAGTAGATATCTGCTCCTTTTTTCAAAAAATAATGATATCTGCCGTCCAAGAAGATAAATTGAAACTGATAGCAAAATCAATCCCAGAACAGCAGGAAGTATTGACAGGAGGAATATTGCGAGAAATACTACACCCAGAATCCCCTGAACAGGATATTTTTTTCCACTCTCATTGCGCAATAACTTCACTCCTCCATATAATAAGGGGATTTCTAATTGAATTGTTCAAGTCTCTCAGAAAATCTTCATATTCTCTTCTTGAAATCTTCTTTTTACCGTATAAAGCTCTTTCGAATGTGTGAATCATATTCAATGCTCTTTTCTCGTCCTTGATTTTATTTTCTATTTTTTTACTCTGTAACAGTTCCCTAAGTGTGCTTGAAAACTCCTTCTCAAGAATTTCTGCGCCAATATTAGCTCTGATTGTATCTGTAATGTCCTCTTCGTACACATTTCCGAGTATTTTTATTTCGTTATTATTTTCATTATTTTTCACCTGAACACTGTTGATTCCCTCATTTAATGAAACCTCTCCTGCCTGAGGGCCATCCCCGACATGGTTTGAGTTAAGAAACATGGAAATGCCATCCATAATCTCGTATTGCATTCTGTCCTTATAATTCCATAGTGGCGGAAGGTCCTTTTCAATAGGCAAATAAAGACCATCAATGGACGAAATAGAAAAATATGGGACCGCAACCTTTGATAATATTACTTTTCCTCTAGTATCGTCACTCTCCTCAAATATAATCTGTGGCTCTTCTGTTATGATAGACTCTTCTTTTTTAGCTATATGTTGTTTAATACTTACTTTCGGTTTTCCCTTCTCTCTCTTCATCAACATCACAACAAGGAGAATGGCTGTAAGTGCAATCACAAGTATAGCCAGTATTATTGGATTAAGAATAATTTTCAGTATGTTGTTATGCACAGGCGTAGTTTGAGTCGATTTTCCTATTCCAGAACTACCTCCACCTCCTGGAGGATTTGGTTTACTTCCCCCTGTGAGACTTATGTTGAGAGGAGGGAACTTGAAATGAAATGGATCTGGAAATGAAAAATTAATGATCGGTATATTTAAAGGATTTTTCAGATTAAGATTAGGAAAATGAAAATTAATTGGGAAATTTGGCAGGTTGAGGCTAAAGCCTGAACCGGGTCCATTGCCAAGGCCGTTTCCAGTTCCACTTCCACCGCCGGAACCACCTCCAGATCCCAGGGATCCTCCACCTGAGCCATTTCCTCCCTGAACCGGCTGGATCAGCGTAATTGCAGATATAAGCAACCATGTAACGACAAGAATGGCAATTATGGATACCACTGCATTTCGCCAGTTCATAATATATGAAATAATTTGATTTATTATAATGTTATGTTTTAATCTCTGTTCATGGTAATAGATATATATTCGAAATGGCTATTTCCTGTGTTATGATAGTTCTTGACCCGGATGAGAATGAGATTTTACAGGAAAAAAGCGTTATGATTCAGAATGGCGCCAAGGTTGAAAATGGAATTCTTCACGTAACAAACAAGAGAATACTTTATGAAAAGCAGGGTGAAAGAAAATTAAGGCGGGCTGAAGCGTCAAAAATATTCCTGGAAATTCCTATGTATGAAATTGTGAATGTGGCCTCAGCAGTTCCTAAAATGAGCCTTATGACTAAGAAGAAATTAAGTGTGGAGTACAGGGATGGTGGAGAGATGAAGCTTGTAGAATTTGAGATAAAACATCCAGAAACGCTTGTAGATACCATCAAAAACTGGGCAACCACATCCAAGAGAGAACACGAAGAAAAAATGAAAAATGAGGATCAGGAACGATTTAGAAGAGAGGTTGAGCTTGCAAAGGCTAAGGCGGCAAAGAGCAATGTTAATATGATTAATCTGGGCAATGGAAATCAAAGAAGGGATGTCCCTGCGGACAGTGGAAAGAGTAATATGCCAAAGAAAGTGGATACCATTGAGGTATGCCCTGAGTGCGGTGAGGTGATTCCAGAAAATAGCAAATTCTGTCCGCACTGCGGTTATAAGATTCACGATTGATCACTCATTTTTTAAAAATTTTTAGGCAAAATCTTAATAATTGTTTATTAATTAAGAATCGTGGATACGAATTTAGAATCCGTTGAGGATTGGGTAAAAGCTCAGAACATAAAATCTACGAAGGACATTGAAGTGCCGAAAATCCTCTTTGATCAGGTTATTGGTCAGGAAGAGGCAAGGGAGGTGGTGAAGAAAGCAGCCCTGCAGAAAAGGCATGTTCTTCTGATTGGTGAGCCTGGGACTGGAAAATCCATGCTTGCTCAATCAATGGTGGATTTCTTGCCCAAGGAGGAACTTGAAGACATTGTTGTTTTCCACAATTCAGAGGACAACAACAGGCCAAAGATTAAGACATTTCCAGCCGGTAAGGGAAAGGAGATTGTAAGACAGTACCAGATCAGAGCAGAACAGGAGAGAAGAGATAAGTCCAGGATGTTTGTAACTCTGGTATTTTCCATAATACTTGTGGGTTTGATTATATCAGTCCTGACGACTGATTATTACATAGTATTTGTTGCCATAATGGCCGCCGCCATGGTATATTTCATATCCGCCGTAAATCCTGCAATGAGGATGGAGAAGGCCATGGTTCCAAAAGTTTTAGTTTCGCATTCTCCGAATGATAAACCTCCGTTTATTGATTCAACAGGCGCACATTCAGGTGCGCTCCTTGGAGATGTAAGGCACGATCCGTTTCAGTCAGGAGGTCTTGAAACTCCTTCTCACGAAAGAGTTGAAGCCGGTAACATCCACAAGGCTCATAAGGGGGTTCTATTCATCGATGAAATAAATCTGTTGAGGCCGGAAAGCCAGCAATCACTTCTAACAGCCATGCAGGAAAAGAGGTTTTCAATTTCGGGACAAAGTGAAAGAAGCACTGGAGCACTCGTTCAAACAGAACCGGTTCCGTGTGACTTTGTACTTGTTGCAGCAGGAAACGTCGATGCAATTCAGGGAATGCACCCTGCACTGAGATCAAGGATAAGAGGTTACGGATATGAGGTTTATGTGAGAGACTCCATGGAAGATACCGACGAAAACAGGAGAAAACTTGTTCAATTCATCGCTCAGGAGATCGTAAAAGACAAGAAAATACCGCACTTTGACGAAAGTGCTGTTATAGAGATTATAAAGGAAGCCCAGAAGAGATCGGGAAGAAGAGGGAAACTCACGCTGAGGCTGAGAGAACTTGGTGGTCTTGTAAGAGCGGCCGGGGATGTGGCAATTTCAGAAAAAGCTTCAATAGTCACTGCCGATCATGTGATGAGAGCCAAGGAATTCAGCAAGCCTTTGGAACAACAGATCGCAGATCGTGCTCTTGAGATAAAACGCCTCTATAAGACATTCAATAATCAGGGAACATCCATAGGAACTGTGAATGGCCTGGCTGTGATGGGCGGAACCAGCGGAATGGCGGAATATACAGGTGTAGTGATGCCGATAGTTGCTGAGGTAGCACCATCACAGACAAAAGGGCATGGAAGTGTCATTGCGACCGGAAAACTTGGTGAAATAGCCAAGGAAGCCGTTCAGAATGTTACAGCAGTATTCAAGAAAATAAGCGGAAAGGATCTTTCAGATATGGACATTCACATTCAGTTCATAGGGACATACGAGGGGGTTGAGGGTGACAGTGCGAGTGTCTCAATCGCCACAGCGGTTATATCTGCCATAGAAGAAATACCGGTAAATCAAAATATAGCAATGACAGGTTCCCTTAGCGTAAGAGGATACGTTCTTCCAGTAGGTGGTGTTACGGCGAAGGTTGAGGCTGCAATAGACGCAGGACTGGAAAAAGTGATTGTACCTGCATCGAATTATGGCGATATAATACTTGATCAGAATCACAAGGATAAGATCCAGATTGTGCCTGTAAATACAATTGAAGAGGTACTGGAGAATGCCCTTGAAAAGACTCCTGAGAGGCAAAACCTTCTTGACAGAATAACGGGAATATTAAAATCAGGTACAAACATCACCCCAAAGGGTAGCCGTGCGGGACCAAACGTCGCTTAAAATATATAAAATATTTTCTAATAAAAAAATTTCTGAGATTCATTCCCATTATTCCACAGTGGGACGTTTTGTGGTGTTTCTGAATTCTTCCTTTGATGCACCGTTGAAATTCATAGAGGAGGCTTTTGAGAGATCAGAAAATTACAAGAAGACAAGATTTAAGGAGCGTTCTTCATTTTTCATGTGTCTGATCTCAGGGGAATCCAA
>JAKADQ010000037.1:7589-10494 GCA_021820405.1 Thermoplasmata archaeon
TAATAAAAGTTGGTTTTCAACCTGATGATCACTCGTCAGTTCTGGTTACCGATTCTATAGAAATCATTGAGGAAATGGAAAAAAATGGAATCACATTTAAAGAATATGCCACGCATCATAAAGATGAAAAGAAATTATACGGAGATATGACTCTCGTAGAACTGGAGCTGATCAGGTCTGACGACCAATAAATTTCTGGCATATGGCGGACATTTAAACATTGACGTGTTAATTTACGTGAATAAGATAACGGATGATATTACATTACCTGTAAATAATGTGGAGGAAGAGTTTGGTGGAACAGCAGGAAATTTCACAAGGATTGCTGCAATAATTGGCTTGCCTTTCAGGCTATATTCCATAGTCTCAAATAATAGCCATCATAATTACATTTCGTTTTTAAAAAAAATTGGTGTGGATACTCAAGGTATTGTTATATCAGATGATGACTATGGCCCTGTATGCTACGCCGTAAATGATGGAAATGATCAGAGATATTTCATGGCTGAAGGCCCAATGAAAAGGCTTTCTTATAAAATTCTTGATGAGAGTTACCAGTATATGCACCTTGGAACCGGCAACGCGGAACTTAACTACCAGTTAATGAATGATTGCAAATATGAGAATCTAGTATTTGATCCATCACAGGAAATTTTCTATAAGTATGCCCCTGAGCAGATGAAGGATTTCATGGAAAAATCCCACATCATAATGGGCAATGAAAAGGAAATAAGATTCATGCTTGATAAGACCGGTAAAACTATAGGGGAACTGACAGGAGCAGGAAAAATGATTGTGATGACGGCAGGATCAGAAGGGTCCAAAATATTTGCAGACAGTTCTTTCCATATTCCATCCCTCGGTCTGGTAACCAACGGAAACACCCTTGGAGCAGGTGACACTTTCAGAGCCGGATTTTATCTTGGATTGTACAATCATATGAATCCTGTTGAAGCTGCATCATGCGGTAATGCAGTATCTTACCACGTAGTGAAAAATGGTTTGAGAAACTTTGATCTGAACAGTGAGACTATATTACAGGAGGGAAAAAAATTAAGCGAAAAAGCAATCAGGATAAATGGGAATTTATAGTTTTGAAGGAAGGATACCACAGATATCCGAGGAGGCATATGTTTTTCCAACTGCTTCCATAATTGGCGATGTGAGAATTAAAGGGAAGGTATGGGTCGGCCCAGGTGCCGTAATACGGGGAGATTATGGAACAGTCATAATCGACGACGGAACCGCTGTGGAGGATAATGTGGTGATTCACGCGAGACCTGGCAAAGAAACTAAAATAGGTAAAAATGTAACTCTGGGGCATTCGTGCGTAATTCATACCGCAACTATTGAGGATAACGCAGTTATAGGCATGCACTCCACGGTGACGGATTATGCCGAGGTAAAGCAATGGGCAGTTGTCGCTGAACATGCGCTTATTAAGACAAAGCAGATAGTAGATGCGGAAACAGTTGTGGGGGGAGTTCCTGCAAAACCCATAAAGGCTGTGGATGATGAATATAAGAAATTGTGGGCGGACTACAAGCAAAATTATACATCGTTCTGCGAAAGATATAAAAAGAATCTGAATGAAAAAGTATAAAATAATTCATTATCTTATGCATTATGGAAAACGAATTTGAAATTGTGGACGCAAAATTAAGAGCCATACTGGATTCAAGGGGAAACAAAACAGTCGAGGCCGAAGTAAGGCTTAGATCTGGTGCCAGGGGGATTTCATCAGCACCAGCCGGGGCAAGTACAGGCGAGACAGAGGTTATACCTTTCCACAATGGAAAGACTGAAGAAAGTATATCTATATTTAACAGAACAGTGAGGAGTGCTATACTGGGTTTTAACGCTTTTAACCAGTCAGGATTTGACAATCTACTGAAGGCTATTGACGGGACTGATAATTTTTCTGAAATCGGAGGCAATGTGTCAACAGCCCTTTCAATTGCAGTCGCAAAGGCCGTTGCCAATCATCTCGGAATACCTTTATACAGATATGCAGGCGGCAACTTCAGAGGCAGTCTTCCGAAGCCAATTGGAAATGTTATTGGTGGGGGAAAACATGCAATTAACGGAACCACAATACAGGAATTTCTGGTGACGAACGACGCTAAGAATTTTTTGGAGGCAATCGAAATAAACGCTAAAGTGCATAAGAAAATCGGGGAGATTGCAAAGGGAATATTCAAAGACGTAAGCATAGGGGTAGGAGACGAAAGGGCATGGGTTCTGTCCATTGATGATGTCAAAGCCATGGAAATATTGAAACAGGCCGCAGATGAGATTTCCCGGGAGAGGAAGATAAAGATATATCTGGGCATGGACGCAGCAGCCTCCACATATTTTGAGGATGGGAAATATGTGTATAAGAAGGAAAAATTGACCAGAGATCAGCAGATTGACTATATGATTAAAGCGCACAAAGAATTTGATTTTAAGTATATTGAGGATCCTATGGACGAGAGGGACTTCGAAGGCCACGCTGAGATAACAAAGGCCATCGGTAAGGGATGTCTTATCGTTGGGGATGACCTTTATACTACAAATGTAAAGAGGATAAGGGAGGGTATTGTCAAAAAGGCAACAAACGGAGTTCTCATCAAAGTAAACCAGATAGGCACCCTAAGTGACACATGGGATTCTGTGAAGGCTGCCACAGAGGCATCGATGAAGAATGTAATATCCCACAGAAGTGGAGAGACAACCGACGATTTCATAGCTCATCTGTCAATCGCCTTCGGATCAGAGTACATTAAAAGTGGTACGATTGGTGGCGAAAGATTGGCTAAATTAAATGAGCTTGTCAGACTCCAGGAAGATCTTCAATGAATTTGAATCTGATCGGCTCTGGCCTTAGAGGTGCAAAAAGTATAACCCTCGAAGAAAGTCAGGT
>JAKADQ010000038.1 GCA_021820405.1 Thermoplasmata archaeon
TGAAGGAGAACAGAGGATTCACAATCAAATTCTATGACTCTGACGAAATCACATCAATTCTCGGAAGAATAGGCAGCCAGTCAGCCGAAGATATCCGGAACAGAACAATGATTCTTTTGGCCTTGAACACAGGAATCAGACGGTCTGAAATATCTGACCTGAGATTGGACGATATCCATGCCAATTCAATCATTGTCAGAAGGGGCAAGGGAGACAAACCAAGGACAGTCTTTTTGGATCCGAACACAAAGCGTGCAATCGATTTGTATCTTTCACGGAGAAACAATCCCTCTTCTCCATATCTATTCACGACGAAAACAGGGAAAATCACGGCAAAATACATGGGAAAAATTGCAGTCTCAATATCAGAGAAATCAGGCATACCCTTTTCATGGCACAAGTGCAGGCATACATACGCAAAGAATCTTTTGAGATCCGGAGTAGATCTCGAAACCATACGGATCATGCTGGGCCACGAGAATCTTGGAACGACTCAAATTTATACAGTGCTTGGCGCAGATGAAGCCCTGGAGCGGATGGCAAAGACAGATGTGAAGTTTGTAAAAATGGAAAAGGGGTTCGAAACCATCAAACCAAGAACCTTCAGTGATGGACTGGAGGGGATTTGAACCCCTGGCCTCTTCCATGCCAAGGAAGCGATCTACCTCTGATCTACCAGCCCAAGTAGATGCAATATTATTCCGTACTATATGATTTTAACGTTATAGTTCATAGTTACATTACCATAGGTAAGATGCTAAAACTTAATTAGATTGGTATGTTTATCAAGTAGGACTATGAATATACCTAAGCTGTCAAAGTCAAAAAAAGAAAAGAAGCTCTCCGTCAAGAAGAAGAAAGAGGATGAAGAAGAAGTTGTAAAAAATGAAATGCCAGAAATTAAAAAATACGAAGTGATGGATGAATACAGCATTGTACCTCGAGTTGTTTCCGTTGAAATTTCCTGGAATCCAGATATTCTGGAGGCAATATATGTGGTAAATGAGCCCATGATGAACGCTGAAGAATTGGAACTACTTGATAGAATAGAGAAGAATATGGAACAGGTGGTAAAAAGTTCAAAAACTTTACCTGAAGAACTTTCATCACTGACAATTGATCAGATTGTGGATAATTATCTTTCCAACAGAAGGAATAAGTATCCTCTAAAAACCATTGATAAATTAAAATATTATATTAAAAGGGACTACGAGGGTTTTGGACCATTAGATGCGGTCGTAAAAGATCCTATGGTTGAAGACGTGTCGTGTAACGGAGTTGGCATACCGGTATTCATAGAGCATAAAATTCACGGTTCTTTAAGAACCAATATAGTCTTTGATACCGAGGAAAAGCTTGATTCCTATGTGGTCAGGTTAGCACAGATGTGCGGAAAAGAGGTATCAATGAATGAACCCATAATTGATGGTACCTTTCCTCAGGGACATAGGATACAATTAACTTTTGGCAAGGAAATCTCAACGAAAGGGTCTGCCTTTACGTTCAGGCTTTTCAGAGAAACACCCTTTACCCCGATAGAGTTAATAAAATATGGTGCTGCAACACCTGAAGTTGTTACATACCTGTGGTTCGCAGTAGAAAATCTAAAGTCGGCCATCATAGCGGGTGTACCTGGTGTAGGTAAGACTTCAACGATCAATGCAATGCTTATGTTTGTACCTTCCAACACAAAAGTATTCAGCATAGAGGAGACAAGAGAAATTAATATTCTTCATCAGAATTGGGTTGCAACTTCAACGAGGGAAAGTATATATTCTTCGGGAAGCGCTGACGAAAAGAATCCTCCTATCGGTATGTTCGAACTTGTGAGGATGGCAATGAGGCAGAGGCCAACTTACATAGTTTTGGGGGAAATCAGAGGAAGGGAATCCTATTCATTATTTCAGGCCATATCAACTGGGCACACCGCCTATTCGACAATACACGCAGACTCTATGGAAACACTGGTTAATCGTCTTGAATCAAATCCATTAAATATACCAAGGGTGCTAATAAGTGCACTGAACATAGTTATATTCAATAAATTTATCAGAATGGGGAGCAGAAACATGCGAAAATTGACCGAAATCGATGAAATAATGGGAATCGATCCCGATTCCGGTGAAATTTTGTACAATAAGGTGTACAATTTCGATTATAACGAGAACAGACAGGTCTTCTCTGGATACAGTAAAATTTTGAACGAGATAAGGGACTCTAAACAGTGGACGGATGAGGAATTCCAGAGAGAATTCGAAAAGAGACAGAGGTTATTGGAGGGGATGCTTAAGAATAATATAACCGACTACGCCAACATAACAAAGATCATAAATATATTTTATAAGGATCCTGAGACTGCTTTGAGGCTTGCGAGTGGTACATAATGGCAAAGAAGAACAGCGTACAGATCACATCGATAAATTCCAGTAGGAAGCCAGTTAAGAAAGATAAGTCTAAGAAGACAAAGATGGCAATCCCTAAGCCTACTGCTTTTGACAATTTCTCAAAGGCGGTATTTGGAGGGCTATTTGAAAAATATGTGAACACATCCAACATGGACGTCACACTTCAAAAGGCAAAGATGCCAATTACTGCTGAAGAGTATCTGGCAAGGGGAACTATGGGTGCAATTATATTTGCGATTGTATCATTTGTAATAGTCAATATATTCTCTTTGCGATTTGCTGGTTATACATATTTATTTTTTGCATTCTGGTTTCTTGCCGTAATTCTGTTCCTTGCATTTATGGGTGAGTATCCCAACTCAGTAGCAACATCCAGAAAAAAGAAGATCGATGCAGTTCTCCCACTGGCCATGGGTTACATAGCCACAATGGCATCAGCAGACATGCCTGTAGAAAATATCATATATGAATTGTCAAAAAGCAAGGAGTATACTGAGCTTTCACGTGAAGCTCAGGGTATTTCGGTTTCTACGAGGCTTTTCGGAAAGGATATAATAACAGCCATAAAGGACGGGGCCACATATACACCTTCACCACGTTTTTCTGAGTTTCTACAGGGAATAATAACAACAATGACATCAGGTGGCGATCTTAAGGAATATTTCAAGCAGAAGGCACTGCAGTATCAAACAGAACTCAGCACTCTTATTAAAAGAAACACTGAATCTCTTTCCGTGCTTGCAGAGAGTTATATCATTGTTGGGGTTATGTTTCCGCTTATCCTTATGGTTATCATTGGAACCGTCACGTCAGTGATACCTGGAGAGGGAAGCCTTACCATTGTAGTTCTCTATCTCATCGTAGGTCTTATAATACCTATAATAGCGGTAATGTTCGCTTTAATTCTTAGCAGCACAATCGGGGAGGTGGATGTATGAAGTACGAATATGCAGGTCTCCAATTAAGATACATTGTGCTTGCTGCTTCCGGGCTTGTTGTTTTCATAATGTTATTTTTGGGGTTCTTCATAAGGGTAACTTCAATAGATCCGATTGTGCACCCATTGACTGTAAGCTCTATTTCCCTGATCATAATCTTTCTGCCATTCGGATTGGCCGATTTTGCAGAAGTGAAGAGGAAGGAGGAGGCAGAAAGAAGGTTACCGGACTTTCTGAGAGATCTGGCAGGGCATACTAATTTCGGAACGCCCATGTCTGAGGCCATACTGAGGAGCGCAGAGGTTAATTATGGCCCATTATCAGAAGAGGTAAATCAAATAGCGGGTATGATAAGGCTTGGTATTCCTGTGGAAACCGCTCTTGATGACTTCGGAAAAAGACTGAAGTCGGAAACCATAATCAGAGTCGGCAAGATCATTAAGAAAGCCAGTGAATCCGGTAGCAACACTTCCGATGTGATATCATTAATATCGAGTTTCACCACACAAACATACCTTATGCGAGAAAGCAGATTTGCAGATATGAGAAGTTATTCTACTACCATGGCAGTTTCTTTCGGTGTTTTCCTGTTCGTGATCATTATGCTTGATCTTTTCTTCTTCCCCCAGATCGCAGTCCAGTCGCTGGGAGGTTCAGGATCTACCCTTAATATAAAATCGTCGTCCTTTGGTCTTATTGAAAGAATATTCAGTGCTGGCATTATAATACAGAGTGTGGCCAGCGGCCTCATATCGGGCGTTTTCAGGGATGGGAGGCTGGTATCAGGTTCTCTGGTATCGGGTATTCTTGTATTCATAAGTATGGTTGTACTTCTGATTGTTGGGGTGATGTAAATGAGATTATTGCCGAAAAGTAGCAAGAAAAAAAGGTCAAAAAGGTCGAGCAAAAAATATACGGGCAGGCAGGTTGTAACCAGGCTGAGGTATCCAAAGCGAACTGGCGAGGATAAACTCTTTGAGGAGATCATCCCTGGAAAGGTTTTTGCGAGGGTATATTTCGATAGAGCAAGCTCCATATTTAAATACGAGGTGGATGAACCCGAACTTAAGGAGAGAACAATGCGCCTGTACCAGAAACTGGTACTGGAATTCATAAAGGCCTTAACTGATCCAGAAAATAAAGACATGTCAAGTATAACAAAGGAGGCCGCCGCAGATAGATTTATTTCGGCAATTAGAGAAACCGGTTCATTTACCATGGAGGAAATGGATTCGATTTCATATTTCGTAGAGAGAGATATTGTTGGCTTTGGGAAAATAGATGCACTGATGAAGGATCCAAATATCGAAGATGTATCATGCGATATGCCAGGAATACCCGTTTTTGTATTTCATAAGTCATTCGGTTACATACCAACAAATATCATTTATGAGGATGAGGTCGAACTTGAAACTTTTGTGAAGAAAATCCTTCAAGATGTGGGAAGGCATATTTCCATTGCAAATCCTATAGTAGATGCTACTCTCCTGGATGGTTCAAGAATATCATGCTCCATTGGCAGATATGTTACCAACAAAGGTTCTTCTTTCACCATCAGAAAATTCAAGGAAGAACCACTCACTCCAATAGACCTTATTCAGAGGAATCTGGGGAGTGCCAGAACATTCGCATATTTCTGGGTTCTAACCGAGTACGGGGGAAATGTTATGGTCGTTGGGGGAACGGCTACAGGCAAGACTACCCTTATGAATGCAATTCTGCTGTTCATCCCATCTCAAAAGAAGATAGTATCAATTGAGGATACGAGGGAGATAAATCTCATTCACGAAAACTGGGTGCCAATGGTAACAAGAACAGGATATGGAAAGCTCGATCCTGATACAGGAAAGAGAACCGGTGAAATCGATATGTTTGATCTCCTCACAATAACAATGAGGCAGAGGCCGAGTTATGTTATAGTGGGAGAGGTAAGGGGAGCTGAGGCATTTACTTTATTTCAGGCAATGTCCATTGGGAGATATGTGTACGGCACCTTCCACGCAGACGATATCAGCACATTCATCCACAGAATGGAGTCAAAGCCCATAAATGTGCCAAGAAACCTCCTTCTTACACTGGATGTGGCAGTAATACTTCAAAATATAATTGACGAAAAGGGGTCCAGAAGGAGAATTAAAACAGTATCGGAGATAGCAGGCCAGGATGATTCCACAAAGGATGTTGTTATAAATAACGTATTTACGCTGAACGAGATTTCAGATACCCAGGCTTACTCAGGTTTCAGCTACACATTGAAGAGAATTGCTGAAAAGGAAGGGAAATTTGAATCTGAACTGGAAAGAGAGGTGGATATAAGAACGATGGTTCTTGAAAAGATGATCGAGAAGGGCGTTAACAATTACAAGGATTTCTACAACGTCGTGAATCTTTTCTACAAGGACAGAAAGAGAGTATTCTCAGCACTGGAGATGGAAGAGGAGATTCAGGCATGATTTGTTTCTGGAATCTCCGGCAGAAGTCTGTTAGCCACCGTTGGTATGTATACCGTTTGAAATAATATTGATAGAAGCACGATGAAGGTAACATTCACTTCGATTATTGGCCCCCATGTCAATAATAATTTATTTCCTGAAACAAGGCCAATTGCATAGGGTATTGAGGATTCAACTACGGAAACGACACCTCTTGGGCCAGAAAGTGCGATGAAGAGTTTCGTCCTCCAACTGTTCATGGTGTTCCTGTTTTTCTTTCTGACTGGTGGAAGAGATGTAAAAACTGCAACCGGCCTGACAATAAACATCACCACGATTGCAAGAATTAGTCCCTGCAGAAAGTATAATTGAAAATCTCCAATAGTCATGATGCTACCCACCAGAATAAAAATAAATCCCTGTGCCAGGAATGAAAGATTTTCCTGAAAATTTGCCTCTCTTGACCAGAATATGCTTCTGTCAGAGAAATTTCCAACTATGGCTCCAGTGGCAATTATGGCGGGGAAAGGTGTTACTCCAAATCCTTCAAGAATTGTGAGTTCAAACAAAATCACACCCAGCAGTAAACCGACTATCAGGTTCTCAAAGTTTAGAAGTTTATTCAGATAAATTATTCCGAATCCTACAACTATGCCGAAGCTTGAAGGCACAATTATCTGAATCAGCAAAAATAATGGGATAGCCGGATAGAAACCTGCAAAAGCGGTTACAGAGTTAAAGAGTGAGGAAAATGAGGAACCAGAATATATCAAGGAAACTGCGAGTGTTACCATGATAATTGCCAGAGGATCGTTAAAGAGACTCTCTCCAACTAACGTTCCTGAATAGTCATCGCTTATCTTGATCTTCTTGAACAGAGGTATAAGTGTTGAAGGGTCTGTTGGCGATATGATGGATCCGAACAGAAAGCCTATTATCAACGGTGCGCCAGTTATAAGAGAGAAGAGAATTCCGGCAACAACCGCCGTCATGAGCATTCCCACTGTATTCAGGGATATTATCCCTCTCAAAAATTTCCTGAGTACACGAAAATTTATGTTGTGGGATTCGTAATACAGGATCACAACCAGTCCAAGAATACCAACACCAAATCCTGCAAAATTATTTACCAGATAGGTTGCATATGAGTGGTTGATGACTCCCAGAACAGGCCCGAACAGGAGACCAAGGCCTATAAGAATAGGTATCTCCACAAGAGAGGCCTTACGGGCTATGGGTATGGAAAATGAGGCTATAATCAGTATGAGACTGAGTTGAATGAAATCCGTATTCTGAAAAAAGCTCATCTTTTCTATACTTCTCCGGGGCTATATGGTAGGTTTCTTTTGTGCATGCTTTTTAAATAGAGATCCTTTACTCTTAACGACACGGGATCATCTGCAAAATCCCCTGTATTTCTGAAATTCTCTATTGCTCTGTCAATTTCCTTATATGTAAAACCAAGCTCGCCTTCATCAGTCTGGTTTTCCCACAATCCTGCAGTTGGAGGTTTTTCAATTATAGATTCAGGTACGCCAAAAATCCTTGCAGCATCTCTAACTTCAGTTTTTGTTAAGTTTATGATCGGTTCAATATCAACACCACCATCACCATATTTTGTAAAATATCCGGTAATCAGTTCAGTATAATTTGTTGTACCCACTACAATTCCGTTCCTGATATTCGCCTGATAGTAAAGTAGCGTCATTCTCACTCTTGATTTTATATTTCCTATGTTCTCTTTTGAACTGGCATTTAGCAGCTTAACATACGCATCTACTATGGAGCTGATATTGATTGTTTCTACTTTTAACTGAAAAGTTTCCGACAATTTTTTTATGTCATCATAATCTAATGCAGGGGTTTTATCGTCAGGCATGAAGTACGCTCTTATATTGTCCTTTGGAACGGATTTTGAAAGAAGCCCAAGGACAAGCGAGCTGTCTATACCTCCGCTTAAACCAATAATTGCGTCCTTCCCAGCTAATTTTCCTTTTAAAAAATCAAGAATATAGTCGTAGCTCAACTCAGATCAATAAATGGTATGTCATTTTACAATAATTATTTATTGGAGTTTATCCAATTGAATTTTTAATACTAGCGTTCTTTAGGGATCAGTACTTCAATCTGTCCTCAATCCGATCCATGGCCAGCTTCATAAAATTGTTCATAACAACGCTGGTTGTAACTGGACCTACACCTCCGGGCACTGGCGTTAAAAAAGCTGCATATCCATTGAGTTCATCCTGCTTGCAATCTCCTTTTACGCCATTTTCAGTACTTATAATACCGACATCAATCACCGCTCCACCTTCACTGAGATATTCCCTTTTGAAATATCCTGCCTTTCCGGTGGCAGTCACAACAATATCGCTCCTTTTCGTGATCTTAGTCAGATTCTCAGTTTTGCTGTGGCATACAGTTACAGTATAATCCCTGTTCAGAAGTGCTGCTGCGAGCGGCCTTCCAATTATGTTGCTCCTGTTTACTATACATACGTGTTTTCCAAACCTGTTGCCGAGGGACTCTATGATTCTGAGTGCAGCATCGGCAGTCGCAGGAATCAGTACCTTTTCTCCCATCATATTTTTTCCCATATTTTTTACATTTCCCCCTTCAACATCAAGATAATCAGGGACAATATTTTCCATTTCTCCGGGAATCATCCACTTTGGGAGAGGCCTCTCCACTATAATTCCATCAGGGCTGATCTCTTTGATTGTATTTTCAAGATATTCCACTGGATTGAAACCGTTCTCGGGTGGCGGTACACGTATTGAAACAGCTTCAATATCGAGGTTATTCGCCTTTCTTATCTTGCTTCTTCCGTAAATGCCTGCCTCATCAGTTCCTGAGGGATCCACTATGGCGAAAAGTGGCTTTCTTCCCCGAATGCTTCTGAACCTTTCTGATAATTTTCTGGTTTCATCGTCTATGCTTTTTGCAAATTCCTTACCGTTAAATATTTCCGTTTCCAAATTACCACCTTATGACGCTCTTGATCTCTCCGTCTGGTTTTTTCCTGAACAGGTCAAGATCTCCTGGCTTATAATATCCAGTTATCATATCGTTCAAAACGTTACCGTATTGTTTCTTCCATTTTGACAGATAGTTCAGTGCCTTAATATAGTGTATCCTTGCGGCATCGACCGATCCCGCAATGGTAATGTTTCTTTCCACAATGTGATCAATATCAGACCCAGTGACAGTACCAACTGGCGCTTTTTCATTGGTCCCAAACAGTATTGCGATGCCGTTGTAATTCATTTTTCTCACAAAACCAAAAACAGTTCCAGGATCACCGCTTGTATCAATAAGCAAATCAATGGATGATTTATCAGGAAAATCATTATCTTCTGATGAATTAACAAAGTTAACATCAAAAGCCTGGCACATTTCCATCTTATTCTTTTCGATAGGATGTCTGTTGAGGATATATGTTTCAAAGCCATAATCCCTGCTCAGAAGAGCATAGAGGAATGCCTCAGATCCTGTGCCAATTATCAATGCTTTTTTTCTTTCAAGTGTAGATGATGAATTGTAATATATAGATCTGGAAGACACTTTTTCAAAAACTTCGAACGCCTTGACCACGTTCTTGGTAGGTTCAGTAAGGACGCCTAAATCACCAAGAGAGGGATCGGCGACTTTCACCAGATTATAGTCATAATCCTTAAATTCCTCCCTCATGAATCCGTGAAGCCCAGTTATACCGGCCTCATGTTTATCCCCGTCAGAACAATTGTCAGGTCTTCCAATGAGGCAATTTGGGCAATTTCCAGGTCTTCTAACAAGAGGTACAGCAATATCCCCACTTTTAAATTGATTTGATTCAGATTCTATAACCTGGCAAAGCGATTCATGGCCAATTACCAGAAAGTTGTATCCTTCTGGATTATACGCAAAAGATAGGCCAGCGTTGACAATTCCCCTGTCAGTGCCACATATGCCAGTTAACAATGGTTTGAGTAGGACATTGCCCTGATCATTTATGTTCTTATTTTTAAAGTCAATTCCTCCAACTGGGGCATTGGAATAATATGCTTTCACGTTTTCCATGCAAGTTCAATCCTTTTATTTTAAAAAATATTTCTAAAGTTGATGACCCATTTTCTCTTTCTTTGTCATTAAGTAGAATTTATTGAATTCGGTTGCCTGGCTCTTCATAGGTATTCTTCCACTTATCTTTATTCCGCTCTCTTCAAGAAAATGTGTCTTTTCCGGGTTATTGGTCATGAGTTTTACAGACTTTACCCTGAAGTATTTTAAAACCTCAACAGCATAGGTGTAATCCCTTCTGTCTGCCGGAAGCCCTAGTTTTAAATTTGCCTCAACAGTGTCATAGCCCTCTTCCTGTAAGCTGTAAGCCTTTATTTTGTTTATCAGGCCTATCCCTCTGCCTTCCTGTCGTAGATATATCAGCATACCATAGGGTTGCTCTCCAAGGTACACCAGAGATTTTAACAATTGATCCCTGCAATCGCATCTCTTGGAGCCAAACACATCCCCAGTAAGACATTCACTATGGATTCTTAATGGA
>JAKADQ010000039.1 GCA_021820405.1 Thermoplasmata archaeon
TCCATGTCCAGAAATGCTGAAATTACCGTTCGAAACGTTTGCTTTATACTGTGAATTATTCACCAGGATTGTATAGTTGTATGATCCGTCGGGCAAGTAGAAATAGATACACGAACTGTTCGAAGAAGAATTCACGCCTACTGACGATGTTTTGTTGAAAACATTTACCTTCCATTCTATGCCATTCCCAAGATTTTTGGCTATGAAATCGACTTTATACTCCTTGACATTTGTGAAGGATATTGTAATGGCAAAATAATTCACAGCGTTCCCTGTATACAGAGATTGTTCCGGCGGATTGACATAGACCCCGCTAACGCAGGAAGATGCTGAAATGGTCACTTCTGTGTTTCTGGGAACTATATACGGAATGCCTTGAATGTCATATGGTGAAAAAAGCCCAAATAGTAAACCGTTGCTTGAAAATATGCCGGATGGTATTTCGGATATGAAATTAGAGCCTGAGACTGAAATGCTTGATACAAATATGCCCACACCAGATTTTTCCATTACGAGTACTGAAAAATTAGGAAGATTAAGGTTAATCGTCGCATCTGAAGTGACTGTAATGTTGGAAAGTTTCACCTCTGTTATTGTCAGTATATCCGATAATACAAAATATGAATAATAGTCTCCAGATGGCATATATACATCTGTGGTTCCGTTTCCCTTTATTTCTATCTCACCTATGACAGCGGTATAATTTGGTAAAGTGCTGGAAAGCTGAGAAAATCCTGATGAAGACATTTTAAAGTTGCTCAGTATAAGTATATTGAAAAGCCCTTTTACATTATAATTTCCTACGTCCAGATAAAATTTATCTAACTTCGGGATCTCTATTTTTGTGAGATTTCCATTACTGTTTACATTCGCCCGACCGGATACACCGATCAATTGAGAGTTGCTTAGACGTACTGAGACTTCAAAATTATTTTTTCCCTGGACTTCTGGCATTTTGAATGTGGCAGAGGAAGAATTTGACACCGTCTCAGTGCCATAACCAGTGAAACAACTAAACTGAGTCTGATTTGTGGAATTCACATAAATAGATTCTTCATTGGTCGGTACATTTGTAACAGCTACTTCCCCGTAATAGGAATTTGGAGGAGAGAATGAATAAGAGTGCGTAACGGATGGGTTTATATCGACAGCTTGGACATATCTAACAGATCCGTTGAAATCATATAGAAGCATCTCATCTTCGTGGTTAGGAAGTGTTACGTTTATTTCATTTTTAGAGGTTAAAAATGCAGGACCGTTGTCCGAGTAAACGAACGATGAATTAACAAATGGATGAGTTAAAATTGCCATTCCAAAACTCCCATTTTTATAAATTCCTGAAATATTTACGTAGACCTGCGAAAAATTAAGTGAAAGAGACTGGAAGGTGGATACAAGTAGTTCTGAAGACTGGTTTGCCCGGTATGATTCGTAGCTTACTTCGACTAGCATTGTGGAATTGAAACCGTATAGATTTAAATTCCCGGATATGGATGTTGAGGAATAACTATCACTAATGATGATAGATAAGTTTTGATCCATTAAATTAATAGAAAGTTGTTTTTCACCGTTTACCGGAATTTTGTAAGGATGAAGTGTGGGAATGTAATATACGTAAAGAGATATCCCTGTGAGATTCAAAACCTTATTTGTTTGTAGTGTTTCAGAGCCTTCGAAATTAGAGATACCTAGGGAGACCTTAAATGTACCGTTGGGGATATAGAACGTGTGTAATTGATCCACACTACTGATATTAATAAGACCTGGAATGGCCATTGAAAATGAATTTTTGCATATTTCATAGTAGTAGTCTGCTGAATATGGAAAATTGGACAATTCCAGTGTAAATGCATGGAAATCCTGGAATGTTATGGTTTTTTGATTTACGTTCGAACCACTAAATGTAAGTGTTGGGTGAACAGTTTCCAGATTTAATGATATTTGAGTATTATAAGTTCCATTCATCATCAGGAAGCTTGGATTCATCGTATAACTGTAATAATTTATATTGGAACTTATTTTAGTTTCAGGGTTGTACATGTATATATTTTCCTCGTTCACCTCTATTGGGATTAAATTGCTCTTATAGACGAGGGATTCCAGATAAACGTTTGGAAGTTTGACAGGATATGTCAGGGAACTTGAAGTGTTTATAGTCCCGTTCAGCTCATTAAAATTTATTGTTTCTGAACTGAATGATGTGGTGTTTACAAGACTGATGGAATAATTGTACTGGCCGGCAGGCATTGTTATATTAAGGAACGAGTTGCTGGTCGTTCGTGTAGTAGAACTTATACCATTACTTGTGCTCTTAATCAGATCGACACATAGTGAACCTTGTGAAGGATTATAGTCTGAAAATATAAATTTCACTGTTACCTGTTGCGTTGGAACGGGCACCTTATAATTTCTCGCTGTAAGGATATTCATTTGTTTTTCGCTTATTGAGTGAACTTCTAATTTATTCTTATATGAATCTGCCAATTTTTCCTGATTATTCGCAGCTCCATTGACCTTAACATCTCCTATTTTCCCGTTTTCATTTACAAAATTATTGAAAAGAAGTCCGGAAAACAGGAAAAGAAGGACCACGAATATTACCATGAATTTTCTTTTTTTGCTATACATTATTAAAACATGAATTTGCAATATTTAAAATTTATTAATTGCAAATATAAACCATATAATTGCATCTTTTAATTTGCGTATACAGGCACCTTCCCTCTCAATTTTATTTTACAATTTGTTTTATTTTTATAAAATCCAATCAAAATATTGCAATTGTACTGCTAATCCTATTTCGTGATGTCAAAAGAGAAGGAAAAGCGATCCAAAAAAATAAAAGGAGACTGGACTATCATGCTGTATGTCCTCATGGTCAGAAGAAGAATACCAGAAAAATATTAAGGCGAAGGTTGAGGAATGCTATCGTATAGGTATAGAAGCAAGATCCAGGGGGAAGGACGTTACAGAAAGAGTGGAGATACCATTGGCCAATGATATGGCTGACCGTGTTGAGGAACTTCTAGGAATAAAGGGAATAAGCAGAGAAATAAGAGAACTTTCCCAAACAATGTCAAGGGAAGAGGTCTCACTTGAGATGGCCAAGAAAATTGCTGCAAAGTTCGCAGATCAGGGAAAGGAAGTGGCTCTGGATAGGGCCATCAGGGCAGGGTTGGCCATATTGACTGAGGGTATTTTAGTCGCCCCTCTTGAAGGTATTTCTCAGGTAAATATAGGAAGGAATGAGGATGGTTCCGACTACGTTTCAATCGTATATGCGGGGCCCATAAGGGGGGCCGGTGGTACAGCCCAGGCATTAAGCGTTCTGATTGGAGATATTGTAAGAAGAGAACTGAAAATAGGAAAGTTCAAGGCCACGGAAAACGAGATTGAAAGATATATAGAGGAGATCCAGGCGTATAACAGAGTGAAGCACCTGCAATATCTTCCGGATAGTGAGGAAATCAGAAGGGTAATGGTAAACTGTCCTGTATGCATTGACGGGGAGGGGAGTGAGGATGAAGAGATATCAGGGCACAGAGACATGGAGCGAATAAAGACAAATAAGATCAGAGGGGGTATGTGCCTTGTACTGTGCGAAGGACTTCTTCAAAAATCGAAGAAGGTTTTGAAACATACAGCTGCCCTTGGAATAGACGACTGGAATTTCTTAAATGAAAGTGGCAAATCGAATTCTTCTGGCGGGGATAAAAAAGCATTAAAATTTTTGAGTGACCTTGTTGCCGGGAGACCGGTATTTTCACATCCGAATAGGGCAGGCGGTTTCAGGCTGAGGTACGGAAGATCCAGATTGTCGGGTCTGGCTGCTGCATCAATACACCCTGCAACCATGTTCGTTTTACGGGATTTTATAGCCACTGGAAGTCAGATCAAAGTGGAAATGCCAGGAAAGGCAGCCGCAATAACTCCTTGCGATGAGATAGAAGGGCCAATGGTTCTTCTCAATGACGGAACGCACATGATCGTAAGGACAGAGAAGGAAGCAAAAGAGATAAGAGATAAGATTAAGCAGATAACAGACCTGGGAGAAATTCTGATCTCATATGGAGATTTTCTGGAAAATAACCATGTACTCGAGAAGAGTCCGTTCACTATTGAATACTGGAAACTTATAGCTGAGAAAAACGGTGTACCCGAAAATCTTATGGTACCAAGGAGTGCAGATCAGGCCTTTCATATTGCGAAGACATACAATGTTCCACTTCACCCCCATTATAACTATTTCTGGCACGATCTCAGCATTGATGAAATTGATTATTTAGGCTCACGCATGAGAGAGGAAATAGAATCGGGAAGATACCCAGATATAGGAGACAATGACAGGATCAGAGAAATACTTATCAGGCTTGGTGTGGAATTTACGTCTGATGGGGGTTATATCATCCTCAAGGATAACGGAGTTTTACAATTGATGTTTAAAAATTATGAGAAAATTGATTTCAATGGTGCCACCGTTGATTATCTCAGGGAAATTTCCGGTGTCGAGATAAGAGAGAGATCGCCTGTAAGGGTTGGAGCGAGGCTGGGAAGACCGGAAAAGGCTGGAGACAGAAAGATGAAGCCAAAGGTTCACGGACTCTTTCCCATAGAAAACATGGGAGGACCTAGAAGATCCCTCCTGGATGCAGTTTCAAAGACCGACGGAAATTACAGTGTAGAGATAAATTTAAGAGAATGCATGAGCTGTTCAACAGTATCTCCGGAAATAATATGCCCCAGTTGCGGAGGATTGACGAAGAGCCAGGAGAAGTATAAGAAAATAGAATTGAACTTAAGTGATATTTTTCAAAGAGCAATATCAAGAGTTGAAATAGATCAGAAAAGTCTTAAGGAAGTAAAATGCGTTAAGAAACTGATGTCAAAGGGAAGAGTTGCTGAACCTCTGGAAAAAGGTATAATGAGGGCGTATTATGATATATCTGTGAACAAGGACGGCACATGCAGGTACGATATGAGTGATGTCCCAGTAACCCATTTTTTGACAAGTGAAATCAGGCTTCCTGATAAAAAGGCGATTGAAATGGGATACGAACAGGGGATGAATGAAATCTTCACCCAGGATTTGATAATCCCATGGGACAGTGCAGAATATCTGTTCAGAGTGTCAAAATTTGTGGATGATCTTCTGGTGAAATATTATGAAATGGAACCTTATTACAGATGTGAAAACCCTGAAGACCTCATAGGACATATTGTTATAGGCCTGGCCCCTCATACTTCTGGCGGAATAGCAGGGAGGATAATAGGATTTTCAAATGTCAATGCAGGATACGCCCATCCCTTTTACCACGCGGCCAAGAGAAGAAACTGCGATGGCGATGAGGATTCCATAATGCTTCTGATGGATGGATTGCTTAACTTTTCCAGAGATTTCCTCCCTTCGACCACAGGAGGCTTGATGGATGCGCCCCTTGTCATGACTCTTCTGCTGAAACCCGATGAAGTCGACAAGGAGGCTCTGAATGTTGACAGCCTTGGTAGATACCCCCTTGAGTTTTATCTTGCCACCGAGAGAAATGCAAAACCTTCAGAGATAGAGGAAATAATGAAACCAGTTAAATATCTGGTTGAGAAAACCGGCTCTGCACGTGGAATAGGCTTTATGTTTTCAACGTCAGATATCAATGGTGGTGTGCTTCTGTCTTCATACAAAACGCTTGTAACTATGGGTGACAAGATTAAAAATCAGCTCGAACTTGCTCGAACAATAAGGGCGGTTGACGAAAATGATGTTGCTGGCAGACTGATCAATTCTCACTTTTTACCAGACATGTTTGGAAATTTCAGAGGATTCTTCTCGCAGGAATTTCGATGTACAAAGTGTAATACCAAATTTAGAAGGGTACCACTTTCGGGAAAATGTTATAAATGCGGCCAAAACAGTATTACACTTACTATACATAGAGGTGGCATAGTGAAATATATGGATGAGACAAGAAAAATAGTTTCAAGTTTTGAGCTTAATGCTGGATTGAAATACAGAATTGAAAACCTCTTCAGAATGATTGAGACCTCATTCAATTTTCCAGAGAAGGAGATAGAAGAGGTAAATTCTCTTGATCTTTTCCAGGAAGAGGAGGAGGTTGACGCATGAAAGGAGCCATATTCATAACTGGGCCAGCAGGAACCGGAAAATCCTCATTGTGCGGTGCAATGAAGGAATGGTTCACGCTCAATGGAATGGATTCGGCAATAGTAAACCTTGATCCTGGATCAGAATTCATACCTTATGAAGCCGATGTGGATATAAGGGAATGGATAGTGATCTCAAGCATAATGAGCGAGTTCAATCTAGGCCCAAATGGAGCCCAGATAGTGGCAGCAGACCTTATTATTGAGCACATCGACAGAATAAAGGAGGCAATTGAGGAACTGGATGATTATTACATCATATTTGACACACCTGGACAGATAGAACTATTCACTTTAAGGACTTCTTCACCGATTCTAGTGGATGCTCTCGGAGGCAAAAAATCCCTGCTCGCTTTTGTTGCGGATTCGGCAGTTTCATCTTCGGCTTCCGGTCACATTTCTCAAAAGCTTATGTATGCATCTGTACTAACACGATTTTTTAAGCCAACCCTATTTATCCTGAACAAAAAGGATCTGATAGATGAGAAATCGCTGAAAAGAATTGTACAGTGGGAAAGTGAGCCAGAAAGTCTCATAGACGATTTTATGATAGAAAAAGGTGAAATGAGGAAAGATTATTTCTATAACGTACTCAACGCGTTTAACGACAGCGGGTTAAGCACAAAGATAATTCCGGTATCATCGAAGAATATGGAGGGCATGGAGGATATCTATTCAGAAATGTCCCTGTTCTTGAGTGGTGGAGAGGACGAAGATACCCTCTACCGTGAAGAAAATTATGACACAGATGATGAAGAATAGAAATATATATAAGAAACTTATCTATTTCTTTTTGAAAATTCATGCCTACGAAGGGCGAAAATATAACTGAGGAAAAGATAGTCAGGGGGATACTTAGCCTGTACATTCTGAAAGAAATATTCATTTCTCGATGCCATGGATATGATCTTCAGCAGAAAATAGAGAACAAGGCTGGCATAGAACTTCCTCCAGGCACGATATATGTACTACTGAAAAATCTGAGGGAAAGAGGCTTTCTTTCGGTTGAAAAAGAGATCAACGAACGGGGCCAGGAAATAGTGGTATATTCCTTAACTGAAGAAGGCATTGCGTTTCTGAGAAGCCATTACAAAGCGCTCAAGATTGCCAGGGCGATGATCGATGATCTTCTTATGATCATGGAAAAACTCCAATAGATAAATTATTTATACATAGTTAGGATATCCACTAATGGCAATAAAAGTAATATCAGCTCCAGGGCCAGTATGTTTTCCATTGATTGCATCAAAGAATGATGAATTTGAGATAGGTTTTGCAAAGGAGGGGGACGCATCAATAGTTCTGGATTCATCAGTTGGGCTTATAAAGAGAGGTATACCAATTGATCTGGTACTTCTAAGTGGTTTGAGTGCGGTTTCCCCAGATTTTGGGAAAAAGACCGCCCTGTGGAGAAAGGGTAGCGCAAATGACTATATTGCTCAGGCAATAATAAGACGAGAGGAACTTCAGACCCAATTGATTTATGTTGAAAATCAGCAGGAAATTCAAAATCTAATTGCCAGAGGGGAGGCAGACAGTGCAATACTCCCCGTTACCTCTGCCCAGAAGGGAGTCCTCCTTGAAGAAAGAGCCTCAAGGGCCGGATTGTATGTTCCAGGCAGCTGTGCAGCAAAGGTACCGGGTGAATATCTGGATCAGTTCGTGGAAGCCTATAATGAAGGAATAAAAAGATTCCACGAAGATCCTGAATCGACTGCAAAATATGTTAATTCAGTTCTGCCAAATAAGTTCCCAGATGGATTTATACACGGAATTATATTGAAAATGAAACCCGTTCTGGAAAAACCCAAAGATTACAGTGATTTAAGGGCGGAAATTTTAAATGGAAAAATCTAAAAAGCAGACACCGTCGCTGATTGCCGTAATATCAGTAATTCTATCCATGACCTTTGCTGTTCGAGCAAGTAACAATATGTTTGTTACTTCCTCACCATTACTAGCCAAATATGTATTTGATTTTTCAAAATTTCAGGTTGGAATGCTTGCGGCCTTCACTGCCTTTACAATGTTCATCATGAGCACATTTCTGAATGCGCCTCTTGAATCTGAAAGGAGAAGAAAGTTATTCATTGGTTCGTCTCTTGCTTATGCTGTAACCTTTCCATTTTTTGCATTTTCAAACGCCTTTACCCTATGGATAATAATGGCCATTGCCGGCTTTACTCTTGGTTCGATTATGCCAAACATAATAACATCAGCCAGTTTATTCAAAGATAGAAAGGTGAGGGAAAGAATCCTTTCTATCTATACTCTTACGTTGAGTCTTTCACTGATAATGGGACCGTTTATTGAGGGAGAGATACTTAATTACGTTTCGCTGCAGGAATCTTTCCTGTTTTTTTCGATTTTTCCTGTTATTGCCTTCTTTGATTCACTTTTCATAAAGTTTCCTGAGGAAAACAGAAAGGATTCAAATTCAAACAATAAAACTTTGAGCATTTCTGTGGTCAAAAACAATGGTTTCATCATAGCCCTCTTGAATATACTTACCTATAATGTTCCCTTTGCCCTGTTGACCACATATGGTGGCCTTTTTGGCAAATCAGACTTTGGGCTTCCTTATTCTGTGATAAACCTAACCTTCAGCGCATTCTTTCTAACATCATTTCTTTCCAGGCTTGTTTTCACTTTCATGGCACCACAAAAACTGGCCCCACTGATGATGATATCGGTTTCCCTTACAGTTATCGGCCTGATCATATTATCAACTTCGCGGGCATATTTTATATATCTTCTGGCTTTCTTAATAATGGGTATACCCCATGGATTCACTTACCCAGTTTCTGTTATGAGTATAACCAGATCCTTTTCCCCTGAAACGAGAAATGCAGCAAACAGCTACTTCTTCTCCATTATGATGGCCATAGGTGTGGCAATGCCATTCATAAGTGGAGAGATTGTTACCCTACTAGGTTACAGAAACACTTTCCTTGTGATTGTGCCTCTCGTAGTGATTGTTTTTATCGCACTTCTCGTCTTCATCAGGAGAGAAACGCCAGCCACAGCCGAATGAAATTTTATTAGAACTAAACAATCATCAATTTTTTGTCTAATCCAAAACAGTTTAATGCATCAGCTGATATTTTATTGTTATTTTTGTTAATGATCTGTGGCCTATCCCGTCCCCCTGAAGAGAGTGTCCTCCCAGAGGTTTGATTAATTTCAGTCAAGAATAGAATTCTATTAACTTCTGATCTATTGCAATAGTTGTGTGCAACACTGCACTGTTAATAATAAATTATAAACATTCTATTGGCTCCTTCTACCAGATTATGATGTGCCATCCTTTAATGTTAAATCGATGTGTACGTCACACTTCTGCAAAGGGTTTCTATTAGCAATTATTTCCAGGGATCCTTGATCATAACTATCTCCTCATTGTATGATAAAATGGATGCACAGATCAATGATCCTCGTAAAATCCCTGGACTATCCATGAACTGGTATATTCAGAAGTGATGCACCAGTTTATCCAATATTTCCCTGCATTTCAGATAATTCTCCTCGTTGATATTTTATGGAACCTTTCTGGAAATCTCTGGTGACAAATGGATCTTAGGAATAAACACATTACTGAATTTTTTACTCAGGTGCTGTGTTGAACAAATACTTAAACAGAATGTAGCTTGAGCTTTTCCGCCTCCTCATCTCCGACTATGACTCGCCACGTCCTGTAACTTGATCTATTGTCTTCCAGGAATTTCTTTATGGCAGGAAAATCTTCCTCCTTAACAATGAAATTGCCATCCTCATACCTGATCGCAGGTATGGAATCCAGCAGCCCCTTCACA
>JAKADQ010000004.1 GCA_021820405.1 Thermoplasmata archaeon
TTGGGTACATGGACAAAGATGGCTACTTCTTTATTGTCGACAGGAAGAAGGATATGATAATTCGCGGTGGCGAAAACGTGTACCCCAAGGAGATTGAAAACCTTATCAGCACCATGCCCGAAGTTTCAGAGGTGGCCGTAGTGGGCAAACCTGATAACACGTATGGCGAGGAGGTAGTCGCGTTCGTTGTGAAGAGGAAATCTTGCCTAACCGACCGGGAAGTGGTTGAATTCTGCAAAACCAATATTGCCTGGTACAAGTGCCCAAAGGAGATATTCTTTGTTGATGAGCTTCCAAAGAACTCAGTTGGAAAGATCCAGAAAAACGATCTTAGGCAGAGGCTGAAGTAGATCCTTGCACTGTTCCTCACAAGGTTCGGGGATCTGCCGAATTCTGGATCTGTTGTGCTGTCTATCGACAGTATGTAAGATTTGATGGCAGATCTGAATAGATCGTATAACATAATAAAAAAAGCAATCCCCGAAGCATTCGCTAACGGGATAGAGGGTGTAGGGTTATAACCAAGAAGTTTAAGCATCGGATAGATGATAACTTCGAAAGGTGGATGTTAACATGGTTAACAGAAATCGTAACTAACCGGAAATACTTAAAGTGCCATAATGCCCAGATCCCCCACGTGTCTTTAGGATGCTTCGTTATGCATATCAAAGGTGATCCTGGAACTGCTTCTTCCCTTTATGTATCTCATTCGGACGATTCAAGCTTCACATCGTTTGAATAGGTGCAGCTTGGTGACACGATTTCAGATATTCTCTCTGATCTGAACGTAATCCTGTCATGCCTGCATATCATTGGATGGCGGACAGCAGTTAATCTGTAATCAACGGATTTCACTACCGTTCTCTCTGTCTTGTAGAGAACAAGCCTGGAACCACCTTTCATGTATATTGTGAATCGGGGTGAGAAGCTGACCTCCATGTTCATTTCAGCCTGAGGAATACTTTGTTCGTTTACTGGTCGTTCCCTATTATGACCTTCGCTATGGCCCATGTATCATATTCAATCCCGATCTTCTTCAGTATAGATCCAATCTCCCCCTGGCTTATTCCCTTCTTCAACAATATCTGGGCATATTGAAGGAGAAGTTCAGGTTCTATCTCGTTCTTTGACTTTGGTGATTTCCGAGGGTATCCGATCTACTTCCTCACAGGCTTTCCATTTGCCCATGTTTCATCCACACATGTGTAATAGGAATGCCAGTTCTTTGTCGTTTTATTGATTGCCTTTGTCATACTACACTATAATTACTATGTAGCATATAGATCTCCATATATCCAGCTAAACAGTGAATAAATTGAATATTAAGATACCAAAATCTAATCCTTGATTGCCGTGACGGAGAATTACGACGACGTTCTATGCCTTGCGGCATCTGTTTGCGTAATGCCCCATGATTTGCGTAGGTTAAGCTTGTGGGTGTACAGTATATGTCTCTGCCCGAATGGCGAGGGCCACGCCCTCGTGCGACATGACTGGCGAGTGTTGCTCCCTGCAGTCAACTTGCCTATTGCAGCTCGTTTCACGGATGCATGAATACCGCCCATGCCGACGCGCAGTTGCAAGCTCTACTGCTTTAGCTCGAAGTGGCTGGCAGATTATACTGCTGTTTTATCTATGAATAGAGCAAAGCATGCATAACTGGATCAGGCACATGGGACTGATCTATTGATCTAACCACCCTTATATTTAATATATTAAGTTACGTTAAGTATCCATGCGATGGATGGATGTGGATGACGTAGTGTCAACTCGGTGCGTTGTATCTGTATCAGGGGATTCACCGCTACTTGATTATTCAGGCAGGCACAAAATATATGCTCCGATAATTGCGCGTAAGGTTGGTGACTCTATGACCCTTATCTTGTCGATGAAGAAGACCGGAAATCCGGATAGGTTCACGACACTTCTTCCACGCATGTTCCACGCCGAAGATAAAGGCGATTCATGGCTCATCAAGTCCCCGCTAAAGTTGTTCTCTGAGCTTTCGATCATTGATGAAATTGTTAAAATCCCTTCTGTGATTATGCAGCATCTGTATCTGGAAAATGGAAAACTATTTCTTGATCTAAGATTGCATGATTCCAAAACCAACGAGCTTTCCGGCTTTATCATGGATCATCTGGCTGATGGGGAAATCGCTTTAGAATCCCTGGTTCCCGGATCTGGTGCGATATCATTCCTTACAGAGATGAATTCAAGGATTCCGATCAGCCTGATCAGTTATTCTATACCTGCATTCAATGAAGATCCCATTGAGAGGTGCCTGTCAGCAAATGACAGCATAGCAGAGATTGAAAAAAAACCAGGTCCTGATTATCGCGCGCTTGTTTTCTCAAAATCTCCAATAACGGATAAGGATGAACTTATAACAATTTCTGAGGAGGATAATTTATACGAAACCTGTGGAAATAATCCAATATTACAGGAAATAAGGAACTTAGGCAACGATAACTCGATATTTCGCTTAGCGCACTTTCTGAGGGTCAACGAAGGGAGTCTGGTAGTTTCAGTTTTTGTCCCCGCGCATCAAGCAATGGATTTAATTCGGATAATTGCCAAAATCAGTCATAGTGCAGATAAACCTACTGTAAAGTTACGTAGTTTCCAAGACTATCGGGAGGATCTCTTTAAGGTAGAAAATATATAGACCTATGAGTATGTGGAGGGCGATATAATAAAATGATTCTTCGAAACTGTGCTGTACTGGAACTTCATGCGGTTCATCCGAAATTCCTAAAAATAGGTGAAATAAGGGTGGGAGAGCAGGATCACTTCCACGTAATTGGAAGAGAAGGGGGGAAATGGTTCTTCTACAGGAGGATCGTGCAGGAATTGACTGCCGAGGAAAAGAGAATACTGCAGAAAAACAGCAGTTCTTTCAACATGACGTTCGATCCTTACTCCCCCTCGAATATAATTAGAATGTCGATCCCGGATTTCCAGGGGCAGTTCTATAATGATATCAACGACATACCTGGATGCAGGGTCTCGCCCATTACGCTACAGAGGGCCGGAAGCGTTTATGTCAGCATTGAATTTCATGAAAGTCAATCCCAAAAGGTCAGCGAGAGGATTCTGGATTTCGTAACGGAAGAAGCACCCTATGAAAGGAACCTTGTTCATTATGGCTTGAATCCGAGTGGCCTTCCATATTTATTGAATTTGTACCTGTCCTTCGGGAATGCCCCGAGCAATCTGGCTCTGGTCAAAACCAGGTGGATCATCAACAAGGAAGGGATCGCGTCCGAGAATCAGGGGATCTTCCAGAACAGTGGCGTTTTTGTTCCCAAACAATTTGTCGATGATGAATCTGACAGGTTGATCTGGAGAATGGATCAGCCGGGAATCATGGGTGATGCACTTCACACTGTTGTGGACGAGTCTGAACACATAGTCGAGATCAACGTAAGATCAAGATTCTTTTCTGATTTCTATGCCAATGTAATCAGGGGCTATTGCGGAGCTATCTTTTTTGGTCTTGGGTGCGAGAATGGCACGCTCGTCGACTATTTCATCGTTGAAAGGCAGGCACTGCAACGCTTCCTGGAGGGATTGAACAGACACTGGAACCTGCCGGCAAGAAAGCATCATTCCAACTACCTGGTGGAGGTGGATGATCTTTCTCGTTGTCGTACCATATCGGAGTTTCCGTTCTGATCTGAGCGTTCTGCGTGCCTTGCACTGACTCATACAATTCTAACAACAGCTGAAGGAGCGAGGTTAAGACATATTTCACTGCGATATGTTAAGATCCGGCAAAAGGACGAGGTTTCTTAACCGGATAGAATGTCTATCGAAAATCCGCAAAACTACAGGAAAATAAAAGGAAATTGACCTTGCCCCGAAATCTTTTGCGTAACTATGATTGATTCTTGAAAGCATCATATATATTCAGGGAACTCAGTGACTCATAAGCTATACCAGAGGTTATTATCGAGTCCCCGCAGGGAAATTCCAGAAAGTGCCTCCTTTATCCTTGAACGAATGTTGGCAATCTTGCCTTCGAATTCCTCATTCGAAATAGGCATTTCCTGGGAATGCGAAAGGATCGCCTTAAAAAGATCTGAAGCCAACCGTTCACCACCCTTTTCCTCGGATACTACCCAGATGTCAAATGAGTGCTTAATTACTCCAACCATACTTTTGAAGGCGTAAATCCTGAAATGATCAAAATTATAAGCTCCGACCCAGTTCCATCCTGGCCCAAATATGGATGAAGCATACAAACCACCCGGTACAACAAGGGTACCAACAGTGCTCAAAACACTCCTGGTTTTGTTTGGAATGAGGGATTTTCCCATATCGCCTTGCATGCTGGAAATAGCGTCGTTCCATTGAATAATTGTTGAATTATACCCCAAAGCCACCGAAACGGAATGAAAATTTATCTTTAGACGACTGATCCCAAGACCAATCCCGATCTTTCCCAGATAATTGTTGTTAGCGAAAAGAACGTAGTTATTTCGATCTCCAGCATTGTCGGTTGATTCATTCATAATGTGACACCTGCCATTCCGGAATATCCAGAATACGATAGATTGACTGTTACGCCAGACCATGTAGAAGTTGCGACGGGGTTTATACTTATCGTGCTGCCAGATATCACTATCTCCCCGTAGAATACATCAAGAATGGCACCATTCGAAATGGTTTGAGTTCCCGAAGCTGCAAAAAATATCACATAGCCAGGACCGCTGTTGCTTGAAACCCACACCACGGAGTGACCAGAGCTCTTTGACTGCACGCCAACGTTGCTTGCCCAGGATATTGTATAGCTTCCTGTCAGCGCTGATGTTAATGTAGAATTCACATATATGCTGATGTGACCTTCATTCATTGAAGTGGGATTGACCGGATCAACGACTAAATTGTAGCCCGCGGTCACGGAACTAGTTCCAGTGGTATTTCCGTTCGAGGAGAGTTTCACGTTGAGAGTTCCACCGCCGGATTTGCCAGTATGATCCACCACGATATACACAGACAAAGATACGATTACTATAGCAACAACCAGGATGATTGCCAGGTATTTCTTCTCTACTGCCATACATCACCACCTAAAATCTCAATTTTTGTGCATTAAGTTTAAATAGTAATTCACTAAGTGTCTATTAATCTTTTATGCCAACATGTAAGGTGATGATTGATCGCAATGCTCATCTGTGGGCTCTTCATTTATTACCTCATCAGATCTGTTCCCAGAGATTATCGTTCAGGGACCTGCACAGGGTAACTATGACGTTTTTTGGATCATTTTTCCTCGCAACTGAGAAAAGAACTGCAAGATACTCATCCAGCATTGTTGACGGTATGAAGGCTGTGATCGCAAGATGATGGCCATCCACCCTGACAAAAAGGGCTACTCGCGGGATCTTTCTCTCATTGCTCAGTTTCCTGATCTCGAATAAAGTGGGATTTCCAAGCACAGCTTGATATATGTGCTCCTCCTTTGATATCTGAGTAAAACCTTTACCAGAAATACCAACCAGATCCTGCCCAGAGTAGACTACCCCGAGGAATGTTTCATAGGAGTCGGTTGCACTTTTTACCTCTATAAGAAGATTTTTTTCGTCTTTGACTTCAAAGGGCAGATCCTCGTCAGAGGATATTGGAACGCGATAACCGACCACTGTTAATGGCATCATTGATGAAATAGATTTTATACTGTCGATAAAGCCCATTGCAGGCCCGAGATCAAGAATCTTGGTGGTGCTTTGGTTCTTTGTATACTGTGACAAAAGATCAGATATCTCATCAAGATAATTGTCATGGAACGCAAACCTGAACTGGAGTGCCCCTGCGGCTACGAATATACCTGATATGACAACTGAGTTCACGGAAACCAGTTTATCGATTATCTTCATTTCTCCAATGTGATTGATTCTCTCGTCGATGATGTAGCACTCGCTTTTTTCAACCGCCCTCAGAACCGGCAAGAATGAGCTTATTGCATTGATGTTTGGAGTTTTTTTGCTAACGTAGGTGCGCAGGTAGGTCTTGTCTTCCTGCATATATAAGAAGGCCGGGAAAATACTCTCTAACTTTGAAAGATACCTGAATGAGGTTGCTTCTTGTGTAAGAGACAGCTTGCATGAAAGACCTAATTTATGGTCAACTTCCCGTATTAGCACTGTGCCAAAAATGGATGATACATATATATATCTATCTTAACCCCGATTGTTTTCCCCGTTCAGGTTCACCATTTTTCCTGCAGGTATGTTCAGCATTTTAGCGAGTACAACCGATCTCCTAATGCTTCTTTCGCATCACGCTGATAACTGCAACAACCGCTATAATCGCGACGACTGCACCAACTATTCCGTAGAGCTCAAGAGAGGGAAAAGAAGATGGCACCGGCGTTGTCTTGACAGGATTCAATGTGACGTTGAGTTCCTTTGTCTGCCCTGAAGTCAATGTAACGTTGTTGTAGTATGTTATATAGCCTGATTCAGATACCACAATGGAGTAGGTACCACTGGTCTCACTTGCATTGTACAAGCCGGAGCCCGTTACGCTAACAGAATGTCCGTTGATATCAACGGTTGCATTATGCGGAGTTACTGTTCCAGATATGTATGCGTAATGATAGTATATGATAGGTATTGAAACACCATTGCCTTTCACTGATATCGATCCGGAATAGTTGACCGTATAATAATCGGATAAATTGGAGGCACTGAAGGAATAAGTACCATTTGGTGCTGAAAAAGTCATTACGCTGTTTGTAGAGGAATTCGTCACTCCATTGAATGTCATGGTCCATGAAGTCCCTGAAGGAAGCCCTGATTCAGTGAATGTGATTGTGTATATCGTATGTTCAACAACCACTGTTGTAGGCACGTTTGTCGAGACCAGCTCTAATTTAATCTTCGAAGTTGAGTTGCTTTGGAATAGGGCTACCACAACACCGGCATGCATGTCTATATATTCAGTAGCGTTTGAAATGGACGAAGCATATGAAATCTCATCGGTCTTAAAGGTTCCCATAGACGTGGTGAACGATACGTTTGCTTTTTCCTGCGTGCCAAGTACGCCGCTGTTCAAATCCGAAAGCATACTGGCATTGACCGCAAACGGAAAACTGTTCCATGAAAAGTACTGGTAGGAGTTAACTGATGTGTTGCTGCCGAATTTCAGCGTCTCGAGCACATAGACGGTTTCGTTCGTATTGTATACGTTCACGATCTTGTAATACGTATAGCCATGCGTAGTCCCAGAGTTATTTGTTATGGAGAAACTAAGGTTGAGGTAGGCTCCATCGAATGCCCATATTGGCGGGGTGTGTGTAACATTTGCCTGGATAAAATTAGCTGTTTCGGAAACCGGTCCACTCATTGTAAGAGTCGACGGATTGTTTGTTCCCGTGTAGCTTCCCGTACCAGAGCCGGACCATGAAGAGAATGCATACCCAGAAACGGCTTTCGCAGTAAGAGTCACGCTGCTTCCAGCGGAAAACCAGCTGCTTGATGGCGAAACCGTGCCTGTGCCGGCCGGACTAACACCCGTAGTGAGGTAATATTGTGTGCTGTAGAACACATTCTCGCTGACATTGGATCCGCTGACGGTGACGGTGCCAGACGAAGGAGATACAACATACCTTGTTCCCGGTGAACCTGGAACAGGGGTCTCGAGTGTATAGGAATAATTACCATTCGGAACGTAGAATGTGATATTATTCGAAGTTGAGGTTTCTTCAGTCGCATTCAAAATCACGTACCAGGATGTCCCTGTAAGCAACCCGGATTCCTTGAATTGAACACTATGATCCGTTGTACTAAATGTGATTGTAGGGACATTCACAGGACTCCCGGAAACATTGAACGATCCTGATGAACTGGATGGTTTCCAGCCAGAAAGAGACGTGGTTACAGTGTATGTGTAAGATCCGTTGTAAAGACTGAATGTAATGGTTGATGTGGATGAGGAATTATGAACATGACCAGTTGTCGAATTATATACTGATACATACCAGGTGGTCCCCGTTGGCAAGCCCGTTTCAGTGAAAACGACAGAATATGCCTCAGGAAACACAACATAACGCGTCATAGGAAATCCTGTTACGTTGAATTCGCGATAGGGTGTAGAAAGTCCGCCAGAAGACCAGGAACCGGAATAATTATACGTTCCATTCGGAAGATAAGCTATCATTGATGACCTGAAAGAGGTGTTGTAATAAGACACGCTGCTGTTGTAATTGTATGCGTTAGTATTCCAGTAAGCACCCGCAGGAAGGTTCTCCTCCGTGAATGTAATCTTGTAAGTTACAGGAAAGATCACCGTCAAGTTAAGCGGTGCCCCTGTTACGTTGAACTCGTGATAAGGTGTTGTAACGCCATTAAAATATCCAAAGTAATGATACGTTCCATTTGGGAAATAAGCGATCATCGATGAACCGGATGAGAAATTGTAATAATAGACGCCAGAATTAGATGCACGAACACTCCAGTTCGCGCCTGCAGGAAGGTTCTCCTCCGTGAATGTAATCTTGTAAGTTACAGGAAAAATCACCGTCAAGTTAAGCGGTGCCCCTGTTACGTTGAACTCGCGCTCGGGTGTTGCAACGCCACTAAAACTTCCAGTGTAATTATAAGTTCCATTCTGGAGAAAAGCTATCTTTGTAGAACCAGAAGAGGCGTTGTAATAATTTATACTATAATTGTTATCGAAGGCATGAACGCTCCAGTCCGCACCTGCAGGAAGGTTCTCCTCCGTGAATGTAATCTTGTAAGTTACAGGAAAGATCACCGTCAAGTTAAGCGGTGCCCCTGTTACGTTGAACTCGCGCTCGGGTGTAGAAAGTCCGCCAGAAGACCAGAAACCGGAATAATTATACGTCCCATTCAGGAGATAAGTGATCATTGATGAACCAGAAGAGGTGTTGTAATAATACACGCTGCCGTCGTAGTTAGACGCACTAACACTCCAGTCTGCACCCTCAGGGAGGTTCTTCTCAGTGAATGTAATCTTGTATGTTACAGGAAAGATCACCTTGACGGTTTCTGGAGCAGTATTAACGGTGAACACCCCACTGACCGATGGCCCTGAAAAAATGCCAAAAATGTTCTCACTTGCCCGGTAGTTATACCCTCCAGTGGGCAGGTACGCTATCTTGGAAACCGTATTGGAGGCATTAAAATACAAAACGTAATACGAGCTGGGGCTGGTGCTATTGGCCATTAAAAACCATGGTTCTCCGGAAGGTAGGTTTACTTCCGTGAAAGTAACAGTATAAAAGGCGGGAAAAACCACTGAAGGTGAAAGAGACCTGCCAATTACCGTGAATCCTTTCTGGAAGAGGTACGTTGATCTGGGACCCGCGAGAAAAGCATAAGTCCCATTCGGAAGGCAGGCGACCATGCTGGACGAAGATGAAATATTGAAGTAAAACGGGGTTTCAGCATTAGTGGAAGAATTATTGAAGGATATTACGTTCCAGGGCATCCCTGAAGGGAGACCGCTTTCAGCAAATGTCACCTTGTAGAACGCCGGGAAAGGGATATCTATGCTCGTGGGAGCTCCAGTGACATTGAAATAATAGGGCCCAAGATCCGTAGAAGCAGGACCGGTATAATAAACATAACTTCCATTGGCAAGGGATACGGAGATTGACGTACCAGACGATGAACTTACGATTCCCAAACTCATGTTAAAAAAAGCACCGAAGATAGGAGGTACTGGAAAACTGCTGTTTTCGACCGTTACCTGCCATGGCATTCCTGCAGGCAGCCCGGTTTCCGTGAATGTCACTTTATACGATCCCACCAAATTGGACTGGATAGGAGATTCGGCCGTCACGTTATAATTATGCAACAGCAAGTCTAATTTATTGGCGCCAGAATTTGTCGATGGCTTTGCTTGTGTTACCGATTGAGCGCTGGAACTTGAAGTCTGCAATCCTGATCTATCATAACCATGCGGCTGTATCGGGCTGCTTCCGTTCTTGGCTGGTATGACGTTGCCTGGAAGAGCACTCGCAACTGCTAACATGGAAACTATCATCAGAAACACAACTACAACTGCCAAAAATGCTTTGCGCATGCTCTAGTGAACTATCACCGTAATATTAACCATACAGTCACTGAAAGTGAGCTATTCGGCCAATTCATAAACCTGCTTTTCGCCCATGTAATGTATGCGCCCAATAGCAGCAAAGTCGCCGGACATTTTCCTGTCAAAGTGCTGAATATGGAGACGATTCATCCATCCAGTAAGTAAAAGACACTGCGTCCATCTCATGTATCGCCTTGTGAACTGCCATATTCAATGTAAGGATTATTATACGAGCCCCCGCGGTACGCAACCCAGTGATGGGGATTTATCTTCCTGAACCCTTCCTCTATCTCGTCGACCTCAGCGAAGTTTGCCGCATGCATTATGAAAAACGAAAATTTGGAAAGGTTCTTGTAAAGCAGCATTCTGTTCTCAAGAAATTTATCCTGAAAGATGCGTGGGAGATACCTTTCGTACTGAGAAAGCATTATAATATACACAATTAGCACACCTGTGGCCTTGTCAGCGTTAAACGACACCTCTTGGTAAATGACTCCATTATGGATCAGGTTATCCACCTTTCTTCTTAAAGTCCGCAACGGTATGGAGAGATCTTCTGAAAGTTTCGTCAGGTTCGCTTTTAGAGGATCTTGTCGCAACAGCCCGTTAACGATCGATAATTCCAACCTGCTTATTGAGTCGCTTTTCCTTGTAGTGCTTTTCATGATTTCGATTATGTTCTCGTCTTGCTTCATGCAATTGGGGAGAAGTTTCATTTTCCTTTTCAGATCATCATCGTTGAAAGCGATCACCGACACAATACCAAAGTCTTTTTCAGTTACCTCGATCTTCCCGGAATCACCATAAACTTTGGAACGCAATGTTCCTACTATGACTCTTTCAACAAAAGGCAGAGACTCAAAATCGTTGACTACCGCAACCGTAATTTCCTTGGACTGATTCATAAGAATGTGATAGCGCACCCACGGCATGAACCTGTCATTTGCGTAAAACTTGATTGCATTTATGAACCCGGAATCGAATAACTCGCTCAACCTGTTCCTTACAACCTGGGGATGGATATGCAATTCCTTGGCTATCCTGTATACACACGGCCTGTTTGAAAATCTGTCAAGGCCATCCATAGGCCACTGGAATTTTTTGATGATGTCTCTTGATATCCTGTCGAACATGACAACTGACATACAGCAACGAAGAATCTAAAAACTTTATGCTTATATGTATAGCGAATGCTAAAATTATAAACCCTTTGTGGTGTATATATCCAACATTCAAAAAAGAAATGTCCAGGAATATTGAGAGATGATAGTCTGGAAATGAGCCATTGATAGACCTGTACCAAAGTATGCCACAAATAATGCAAATGGGCTTTATGATTTTTGGTGGGATGAATGGAACCTTTAATCCGCGAAGATGCCATTACCTTTCAGGTAGAGCCCTCCACGGACAGCGGTCTTTACAGTGGTCTTCTCTTCCAGGATTGTGGATGCAGTCCTCATTTCATCCGCCCTGATCCTGATCATCAGGCAATCTCCCCTGTTTCTTGGATTGAACTGGAATAGAATTCCCCTCACCTCTGCGCAGCCCACGTACATATCAAGAGATCGATGTGCGAATCTCTCCCTGACAGATGGAAATCCAGAGAGATTGTGTCAGCCTCCTTCTCCAGGATGGGAATTACAGAATGCTGCTGATCCACCGATATTGTTACCCTGATGTCAAGAACCCTCTTAATATCGCGATATGGGATTTTAGGTCACTTCCCTTGTTCACGGGTCATATCCATTCCCAAACCTCGTCATCCAGTTCAGAATAATATTCCAGGAGCGGATGCGATCCATGATCTGACATCAGCGTATTCATCATTATCGAAACATATTCGTCAGCTTCTGCTGCGGGAACGAATGTGGTATCGAATAATCTTCCATTCTCTATAGTAAGGAAGAACGCTATCCTGGGAATTCTTGCCTCATTTCCTCTTTTCCTGCCCTCAACAAGAGACTTTTCATATACATATGATTCGTATACATTGTCCGCGATGGATATCGGTGTGACGCCTTCGGCAACAACAGGTTTCGATGTATATAGAAGAACCTTTATCCCTTCATCGGTAACCGCTCTTCCCTCTACCTCTGCAACCGCATCGAGGTGGTTATCAGCCATGTATTTCATCAACTTGCTGTCATCCGGGAAATTCATGGAATAACGCACAACCGCAAGCGGTGTCTGTCTATGCATTGAATCCATTCTCTCCCTGAGGGAACGGGAGTGTGTGAGATTGACTATCCTGAAATTTTGGTTCTTTCCAATCACTCCAGAAAGAATGTCATTGATCTCATGGAGCTTGCTTCTGTGGAACCTGAAATCAAGGTAGAGTTCGTCCCTGAGCAGATATGCATCATTTAGCGCAATCGATGGTGCTTCCAGAAGATTGCTTATTATCTTCATCCCCTCAACGTTGTTGATCCTTTCTGTTATCGAATAATAGGATCTCTTCTCCACCATGCCTTTCCTTGAGAGGATGGGATTCATGGACGGTGCAGGCTTACCGGATTTTTGAAAGAAAAGCTGAATGTATGTCTTATCCTCCTCAGCGAATGTGTATGCAGGTATCCTCTGATCCATCCTTGCAATCAACTCAAATATGCCAGTGTGTTGCTTGACTGCAATCACGCATCTTCTATCCAGTTTTGCGTTGATTTCACTTATCTTCATACTCCTCGCCTTTTATGGTTGTTTGCCGCATTCATTTTTTTCATCCCTTCAACCTGTCAATAAGCGTGCTGACTTCCTTCCTTGTCAATTCGGATAAATCCGTTTTCTTCAGTTCCTTCATGTATCGCGAGGTGATGTCCATCCTCTTATCTGTCCCCTAAAGGTTCTTTATGAATTGCAACTGCTTACTTGTCGCCGGAGAACCCGAGGGATCTCCGGGCCAACTCCCTTCATTCCAGCAAGGATGTCTATCAACTCCGAAGCTTCGTGCATGGAAAGCGCGTTGATGGAGTATTTCCTGCTCTCGCTAAGGTATTTCTTAGCTGCGTCCTTTCGTTCATCTGAATCCTGCAGCCTCGCGAGGAAGGTTATCTGCTTTCCCGTTGCGAATACCTCTTCCCAAGGAGTTTCCCCATCGGACCCAAGAATCTTCACATTCTTCATCTTGTCGATCAGCGCGGATGCATCGGACTTTCCCTTTTCCTTCAGGGATCTCTGGGATATCTCATCCCTCTCATGAGATGCATTCCTCAACTTGCGTGTGAAGGATAACTGGCTCTGTGTTGCCTGCCGATCAGTCATTTTGACTCATTGCGAATTTCTATTTTATCTTTTAACAAATTTTCATATGTCCAGTCGCAAGGAAGCTCCAATCCTTCAGGATGGGGGGGAATTGCGACTCAATCCTATATTAAATTATCATATCAATATTGTGATCAAGACCATTCAAATCAAATTGCTTCCTGATGAGAGACAGAAAGAAGCGCTTATCGAAACCTTTGCTAGGTTCAATGATGCATGCAATTTTGCTTCCAGAATAGTCTTTGAAAGGAATCCAGATAACAAGATTTTCCTCCAGAAGATCGTGTACAGCGAGATAAGGGAGAAATTCGGACTTGCGGCACAGCTTGCCATCAGGGCCATAGCAAAGGTTGTTGAAACCTATAAGGCTGATAAGACATCTTTCCATGGGTTCAGGGATTTTGGTTCCATTGTATATGATCAGAGGACCCTGAGCTTCAAGGGCATGGATCGGGTAAGCATCAGCACTACAAATGGAAGGATAAGAATCCCCATAACCATTGAAAAATATTGTGAAACTCCTTTTGAAAGGATCAGGGGTCAGTGTGATCTCGTCAGGAAAAACAAAATGTTCTATCTTCATGGTTGCCGTTGAAGTTCCAGAAGAACCCGTCTTCAAACCGGAGGACATCATTGGCATTGACATGGGCATCGTGAACATCGCCGTGGATTCCACTGAGAAATATTATTCCGGTGATCAGATCAATGAGATCAGGGGGTGTAATGCCGATCTCACTTCCAGGCTACAAACTGTGGGAACCAGATCCGCAAAATACCATTTGAAGAAACTCTCCGGGAAGGAGAGCAGGTTCGCCATGAATACCAACCTTGTGATATCCAAGGAGATTGTTCAGAAAGCCAAAGGCACCTCCTCTGCGATTACCATTGAAGACCTCAATGGAATTAGGATGAGGATGACCGTTAGGAAAGGCAACAGGTACATCCATAATTCGTGGGCTTTCAACCATCTCAGGTAGTTTATAGAATACAAGGCAAGGGAAGTTGGCATTCCCGTCATACCCATTGATCCGCATAACACCAACAGGGAATGCCCCAAATGCCATACCATAAGCAGGAAGAACAGGTCGGAACAATCCGGGTTCAAATGTATTTTCTGCGGTCTTGATGGAGAAGCGGATTTCATCGCATCCCTCAATATCAGGAACATGGGTGCTGTCAACCATCCTATTGTAACGGGTGCTATTTTTGATCATTCGATCCTCCCAGTTCCAACCTCAGATGCTTTAGCTCGAAGTAACTGACACAGTCATGGAGTGTTTCAACGACATTCTACACTTTCCCTGAGCCCCGGGAAGAGCAATCGCGATCATGGACCTACATACACAGATTACGGTTACTATTTAGATAAACCTTCTCATGATCCGAATGGAACACCGTTAAGCTGGCATTGTATCTAAATCGGATCAAAATACGCATTAAGGTGTGAAATTCGCCTAGATCCAAACATGGGTTATAACAGTACATTAAAGTCAACTATCCCCCCCTGACTGAAGGGGCTTGCTGCTGGTCTCCCCCACGCTTTTATAAATCGTGAACTAATATACTGGCATGGATAGAAAAAAGGTTGCAAATTGGTGGTTCATGTCTTCACTTTTAGGAGTTGTAATAGAAGCTTATGTGATATATACTGCTTTTAGCCCGTTCAATCTGCTACTTACTGCTGTTGCTTCCGTTATTGAGTTTCTTTTTTTAATCAATTTATATGCATCGAAAAAATTTAATCGCCCTCAACGTAACTGATTTAATAAAACAATACCAGATGAATCAGTAAAATCAGCCATTTGCTCATTTTTAATTTGAAGAATAAGACATATTCACCATGGGATATTGCTTATCAGACCAATAGGCAGTGATTGAATGACCGAACTTATATCAGACAATGGAAAATGGGCAATCAAGATTGAGAGACGTTGCTTTAGAGGACAGATCCGTGAGATTCTTATTGAAAAAGTGTATGACAATACATTTGAATTGGCAAATGTTGATGATTCTTAAATTCAATTGGTAAAATCTCCAGACGGTTTCCATAAAAATATGAAATTTAAATATTCTGCTGCTACTACTTCGATTTATTAAAATACACTTTACCCATTATTAAAATAATGAAAATGGATAACCACAATGTCACCGACCTGAATTCGGATGGGCTCCCTTTTTTCAAAAAAAATTCTAAAGCATATGCTGAAAGTTTGACACATAGATCAGGAGATGATTTATCAGTTCTTATCGATAGGCTTCCCGATGGTGAAGGTATCAGGGCACTCGATGTTGCAACCGGGACCGGATTTACTGGATTCCGTTTAGCACAAAAATACAAACTGGTAGTTGGCTTAGATGTTACAAGCGAAATGCTGCAGGAAGCCAGAAATTTTTCCATTAAGAAAAAAATGGATAATATTGTTTTTGTTCTAGGGAGATCTGAAAAAATGCCCTTTCTGAATGACACATTTGACGTTGTCACTTGCCGAAGAGCAGCTCATCATTTTACTGACAGAGAAAGATTCGTAGGAGAGGTCAGGAGGGTTCTCAGGCAAGGAGGAACCTTTGGATTCGTTGATATGGTTTCCCCTGATAATGACATTAATGATTCGTTTAACAAACTTGAAAGATTAAGGGACCCAACGCATTTATCAGCTGGAACTAAAACTTTCTGGGAAAAAACTCTATCAAAAGCAGGTTTCATCATTAATTTCTCACAAACATTCCAGGAAAGAATTAGCTTTGAGAAATGGCTTAGTCCCGTGAGACCGGATGATGATGCTGGAAAAAAATGTCGCAATTATCTTGAGAAAAATGAACCTCTTAAAAAGATGCTTTCCTTTCAGGATGACTCAATTATTAAAACAAGACTTGTTATGACTTCAATATCCGCAGGTATAAAGGAAACCTGAATTTATGGCAGAGGCTTATTCCTTGAAAATTTTCACTGGCACGTCTGGGTGGAGCTATGAAAAGTGGAAGGGAGTTTTCTATCCTGATGGAATAAGACCAGATAAATACCTGGAATATTATTCGTCCCTTTACAATGCTGTTGAAATAGACTCAACTTTCTATAACATACCCGATGAGAAAACTATACTTAAATGGAAAAAATCAACACCGGATGGTTTTATATTTTGCCCGAAAATGTTCCAACATATTACGCATGAAATGAAACTTATGGGAACAGAAAAATTTGTTGATGTCTTTGCCGAAAGAATGGCGGCTCTTAGAGAAAAACTCGGAATGATACTTATTCAATTGCCACCTTCCCTGAAATTCAGGAATAAAGGGGTCATCATTGAATTTCTACAGGGTCTTCCGTCTGACTTCAAGTTTGCCATAGAATTCAGAGACATATCATGGTTTAACGATGATATCTATTCATTGCTTGAAAAATATAACATAACAGTTACCTGGTCCGATACACCGTTTGTTGCAAGACGGTATAAAATAACTGACAGGAATATCTATTTGAGACTCGTTGGCGATCGTAATATTAAAGAATCTGAATTCGGTAAAATTTCCGTTGATAAGGAGAAATCAGTTGATGACTGGACGTCGAAAATGAAGGAAATGGAAAACGAATTTGACCATGCTTTCGTCTTTGCGAATAATCACTATCAGGGGTTCGCGCCAGGAACAATAAATTTATTACGTAAAAAACTTGGTATGCAGGAAATCAGGTTCCCAGTTACCAGTATTAAAAAAGATCAAAAAACCCTTTTCTGATTCGCAATTTTACCTTTTTTCTCGTCAATGATAATCTTGGTTTAATTGAAATCAGCCTTAATCAAGGCAGAAATGAACGCCTCAATGCCATAGAAATGGGCGGAATTTTCAAGTTTGTCGAATAAATTTTTCAAATATGGGAAAATCAAAAATGCCGCGAAGATATGGATTCCAATCGCTGAATTTAGATCTGGAACCTGAAAGGATGGAGAGAAATTCCCGCACGAATATAGAAGGCAGAATATACCACATCGTGAATTGCTTGCCGGTAAGTTTTTGAAAACTCCCAACCGTGAGTATTCTGGCTGAATTCATTTCATGAGAAATATACCCTATAAATGGATTGGTGGAAGATGCATAATAAAGAGATCCTGGAACAGTTTCTTTTATCCTGCCATTTGGAGCCAGCAGGGCCTTTGTGATATACACACCATCAATGGTAGTAGATCCATATGGAAGCTTGACGAGTCTTGTCCACGAATCACCAATTGGGTTATTTTCCGGTGTTAATTCTGCTGTCGGCGGCGAATCCGATCTTATCTCAATTACGGATAAGAGAGTACGTTGATGAGTCTCTTCAAGAACAGATAAAAAGTCAATTGAAGTACCGAAGTATTCAAGCGCTGCATTATTGGATTCGGGGAGTCTCAGCAGTACTATTTCAGATACTCTCTCTGATTCGACATGGTTGAAAGATATCTCAATTCTGTAGGTTCCTTGATCGATCCAGAAAGCTGACATTACAGCTGAGTTGAGCTCGAGTAGCTCCTTGATCATTACGAGGAATCGCAGCGATTTAACAATCTTTCTTCTGATTCTCCAGGTTCCGTTTTTTTCAATTGCATCGAATCTTTGAAGGAATAACCTGAGGTCCCTTGGCATTTCAGCCCCGCTCTTAAAGAACAGATTTACTTCAGCGTTGTCTCCAATGAGATAAAGACCAACTTCTGAACTTATCGAGAACCTGTCAGATGCCTGCGATAATTCATCATCAGGAAGAATGGATAGCCTTATTTTCGTATCCAAGGTAGAGAGCTCTTCAAGCATGATTAGCAACCATTACTGAGACTTTATTTATAAATAATTTCCTTATCTATTCATAATTAAAGTGCATTTGCAGTTCTGTTCAATGATTATATCGCATTTATATTTTTCTATGTCTCTGAACTCAAACAGGTGTGTTACATTCCTTTAGGGTGATTCCAGTATTTCATAGAATTAAAAATTAGGTTTTATATTATACAGAAATGCGATCTCATAAATTGTAAACGTATGCATTATTAGGAGATCACAAAAAATAAATTGAAAAGACACTTCCAAGTCCTGTTGATCAGCAAATGGCATCCAATAACATAACAGAGCTTCAATCCACAGAAAATTCTATTTTTTATGCCATCAGATCCAGTAAGAAGAAGATCAGTGTTGTGGGAGAAAGATATACCGGCAAAACATATCTGGCAAATTCCCTGGGCAAGCTACCTGAATTTAAAGATTATAAGATAATCGATTGCCAGTACGAGACAGATGGAAAATTTCCAGTCGAATCCTTGAATGAAACCTTGAACCGGATTCTTGTAGCAGAAAAGATAATATTTTTCGTACAGGATTATTTTATGCCTAAAAAGAAGGTTCCAAACCATAAGGAGATTCCTGACTTTACTAAAATAAAGGAAGTTATTCAGGAGTCAACAATTATCAGGCACCTTGTATCAGAGAAAGAGGCGAGAACAATCGCAGATGTAAACCTGAGAGATCTGCTCGGCATATTCAAACCAGGATCTGCTGAAATGCATCGTATTTCTATGATAGTCGATGCCATTGTTGATGATTCAAAATTCGGCAAATCTTACTTTCCAGGTATAATAATGGAGGGCGTTGAATTTGTTAAGAAAGATCAAAAACTGAGAGATATACTATCAAATGAAATATACGATTCAACAAATAACAGCGAATTTCATCTTAGGCTTTTAGAAATGCAAGCAGAATTCAAAAGAAGAAGGGAAAGAACTGATTTCATGCTTGGCATTTTTGGAATAGAAGCATCCGCAATGCTAACGGCTGCAGACGGTATATTGGATTCGATTAAGTCAGCATTGTCTGGAATAGTAACTCCTATGGTTTCAACCTTACTTGGTTGCGGAGTAATTGGATTGATTGCCGTCAGCACAGGGCTGATGATCAAATCATCACACAAGGATAATAGTTTCATGTTAACTTTTACAAAGAGCAAGTTAGCTTGGAAAGAAATGACAGAAACTAAAAAGCATCTTATCGCGTATAGAATAGAAGCAGCAAATCAGCTTGAACCAATGACTTCATATGGAATCATCGACGAGGTTTTCTCAGGAGATGCTTATAGGAATGGCCTTTTGAGAGAATTTAAAAGCCTTGTAGAGAAAGATAGGATGCTTCTTCAGCAGAGACTTGAAGAGGCTACTTCAGAGATAATGAAGCACATTGAGCAGATCAAAGAAATGGTAGAATCACACGAAAAAAGGATCGTTTCAATCGAGGACGATATTAGATTTTTGAAAGAGGAACTCGACAGGATCAAGTCTTCTTATTGCCTCCCTTCAACGATTACAGAGGAAGCGAAGATAAGATCTGTATTTTACCCTACCCGGAAAGCTCAGATAGGACTAGATTTGGCATCAAAAGGAAAAAACCTAATCATAACAGGGATCTCTGGTTCAGGCAAGACATCAACTGCAGCATATATTGCAATGATACTACGGGATAAAGGAAACGTTAAGAGCATTTGCATTAATAACGACATATCCCTTAATTATGGAATGTCAATATTCATGGAAAATTCTGCTATCGTCATTGACGATGCATTTGGAGAGAATGATATTACCTTATCCCATACGAGTCAGCTTCAGAGGCTGCTTGATGTTATCTCAAGGAAGAACACGGTAATCCTTACCTCTCAAAGCCACATTCTGACAAATATCAGGTGGTTGTATCCAACCTTCTTTGATTATCTTACCAGTAACTTCAACATGATTGAAATAGATCCAGAAGAGCTGGACGATTCATACTGGAGAGGACTGTACGAGAATTACATGAACGTGTTTTCAACAGGATCCCCGGCTGAAATTGTTCAGACCGCCAGATCAATTGAGCCTATGGTCACCGCTGAGATAAGAATGCCTGTTTCTTACGAGTTTTTCTTCAGGAATTTTTTCAGAGCGCCGAAAATAGATAACACCGACGTTAAGAACTTGATCCAAAATTCCAAAAACCTAAGAAAGTCCATGGCGATGCGTTATATCTCATTGGAAAGAGAAGATCGGAATTTTGTAAAACTCGTATGCCTCTTCCCGAATATGAGTATGAACGATTTCAAAACCGCCTATAAAAGATTCTACGGGGAGGACGTTTCACGCGAGGATGTTGAAAGTCTCAGAACAAGGAATGAAATATTTCTTAAAGATAATAATAGTTTGAATATTGTTCACAGCGAGTGCTCAGAAGGTATTTGGGATAAGATTGCCGAGAATGTAGATGATGTCAAAGATTTATTAAAACCGGTGATGAAAATGTTTGAGTTCTTCGAAACAAGGTTACAGGCTATCTCATGTATCATACAAGTTATCAATAAATACTCCTCCCTTGGTTCAGAAAAAATAGTTTCTGATTTTATCATGCAATATATTGAAGGATCAAATGCTCACGAGAGACATTTGGCTGCTTATCTTATATCAGAGATACTCAACTCTATCTCAGAAGAAAGATTTCTTAATAGCGTTCTCTCCTCTCTTAAAACTGACGAAGGCTTGTTTGATGCGGCATTCCTTCTTAAATCTATGTCTCGGAATCGAAAGTGGGAAAAGCTGGCAGTTCATGAGACAGAGTCTTTGCTTTCGAATCCCGATATTTCTGAGCAGTTTATGAATGTGCTAAAATCTCAGATTTACTATTCGAAGGACCTTATTGGAAGATTAGAAAGCGGTTTCACTGGTAAAAGTTTCGATAATCATGAACTGTTGCAATACATCGAAAAAAAACCTGATATTCTATATAGCAACAAAAATGAGAAAAACTTATTGAAGAATTCGGAAAAGTGGAACTACATAGGATTGAAGAGCGGAAAATTCGAAAAAATTTTTTTGAACTCGTATGAATGGATTGAATATACAGAAACGAGAGAAGATAATCTGGGCCGCCTGTATCTGAATCTTGACGATCTTGTCTCATCAAAATTACTAGTTGAAGGAAATGAGTACATCATAGAAGCAAGGATAATGACGGAGAATGTAAAGTCTGCTGAAAAACCAGACATTTGTGGCGCGACTGTTGGTGTAGCTTATGCCGATGATGCGTGTTGGACACCAAGAAAAGACGCATTCCAGATAGAGATAGGTTTTGTTCAGGGAACTACGGCAGATACATTATATCAGGGGAGATTCAGACTTGGATTCATGCCGCCTGGTTGCACACATCTTATTCTATACCTTGTCAATGTTGTAGGAACTGGAATATGTTTATTTAGGGATATTGTGCTGAGGAATGCTGAATGAGACCTCAACAGTGAAAGGAAAACCTATTGTTATGTTGGTTTCGCTCACACCAATACTTTCGCCGATCTTCTTTATCAGCGTGCTAATATCCATGAAATAACGCAGAAGGGTAGCGGCGATGAACGGCCTTGCATTTGCAACTACGCCCGCAAATGATAGCATTGCAGTTAGTCGCTCATGTGCATCTTGGACAGAACTGTCAAGAAGTTTATTTATTTCCGATATCTCCTGCTTAAAATAATCTCTCCAGTCCGTGATGTTAAGAGCTGTCAGCTTCCTTAGCTCCAGATCTCCAGAAATTTTCCATTTTTCTAGAACCTCCTTAATTATGTTAAGATCATCCATATATTATTGCAGTTCAATTGTACTGATAAATTTATTGCGCCTTTCATGCTGATCCTGAAAGTGAGGAAAAAGAAGTTTAATCTTTGACCAACAAGAATTTTGATATGAGAGTGTGCAACTTAACTTATAAGAGTGGGGTGTTAAATGAACTTATATCGTCAATATTGAATCCGGACAAGATAAATCTAAAGTATCCAGGTTAAATTCCGGAGTTAACATTTTTATATGACTTGGTGAATAACCGCTGAAATGGTTTCGAGTAATTCCGATGAAATTGTTCTTAATAAAGATATTGAACGCATTCTAAATGCAATCTCCAGAAAAGCAAGGTTAAGCAAAAAAGAAGATCTTTATACTTATGTGTCGAATAATTCGGACGAGTCTAAAAAGCTCGAGATAAGAAAGAAAATCGTTAAATTGGATGCCTTCCCTGACATTGAGTTCAGGAAAGAGGGAGAAATTCGTCATGGTGGGGGAGGTGTAATATTCCAAGTGTGGGGAACGGGTATACTTGCTAAAAGGCAATATGCTTTGAAGATCGCCCGCCCATCAAGTTTCGAGAATCTGCTCGATCCGGACAAACACTCGACAGTCGATGTAAGTGTCTTGAAAACCCAGTTTGATTCGGTTAACCAGGAAGCAATAAATAGTGCATCTCTGTATCATAACAATGTTCTTACATTGTTCAGTTTATCATCAATCAAACTTTTTTTGGATGATCGAGCGGAATTTAACATTCCAATTTCACTCTATGAGTGGATACCAAAATCCTCGCCCATTGACACTTACATCTATGAGCACTCTAATAGCCTGAGCGATGTGATTTCTCTTTTTCGACAGGTACTTCGGGGCTTGGAACACATTCACGAGCAGAATTTGATCCACTGGGATCTAAAGGCAGATAATTGTCTTGTCGTTTCGAACGAAAACAGTTCTGGACCGCGGGTGAAGATTATTGATGTTGGCAATTCGAGACCTCTTTCAAAAGAGATATCAGTATATAATGAAAGAGAAATAGCCTTTACTTCCGGAAATAATCTCCCCGATGATTTTCCTTACGAAATTGACAAAGTAAAAGACCATAGAGCTTTTGTGGTGCTGGAAAAAAATTATCGAACTCTTGATAGACCATGGCTTGACCTGTATATGTTCGGAAGAATGATGGGGAAAATTCTGGGTTTTCTAGATTTTCCCTCCGAGAATCCTGAAAAGCATGAGATGAGGACTAAATTCCTGAAAAAAATGACAAAAGACTGGATAGTGAGGGATCCAAGAACAAAGCGAACACTTGGGATGCTCAAAATAATTTATGGTCGCCTTGTGGCCCCTATCTCACAATATTTTAAGGATCCAAGCATTAAACCTGAAGAAGACAACGACCTTAGGTACTATAAAACTGTGCGTTCTTTGTTTGAAGATTTAGGCAAGGCCATTCCAGAATATGGCGCGACGAAAAATATCCCGGAACTCTCTGCGATTCCTCAAAAAATTATAAGGTTACCGATTTCAGGAAATGTTGAGCATTCTGCAAGGATTAAGTATCTTATAGACTCCCCACCGATGAAGCGTCTCTCGAATTTTCTCCAACTCAGTCATACATACATGGCCTTCCCCGGAGCCAGACATACACGTTTTGGTCACTCACTTGGGACCATGGGCGTTGTATTCCAATATATTCGCGCGTTATATTCGGATGATGAGTCGCCAGATTTTAGACTTCTGTGCGACGACGAGGACATCCAAGCACTAATATTTGCCTCTGCGGTTCATGACATCGGTCATACAGCATTCAGTCATTACCTGGAGGAAATGGACACACTTTTTAGGAAATGCAAACATGAAGATTATGCACAAGCCATACTTCGCCAGGACAAGAGTCTATACTCAGGTATCGTAATTGATAATGACATGCAGGAAATGAGAAAGATTGCAAGTTTTTGGCTTGGCCTTGATAGTGGTAATGGGAATGCGAAGTCTAAGAAAGACCAGGTGACTAGATTCCTAACACTCGCTGCAGATATATTGGAAAAAGTGCCCCGCCAGAAGCCTAATACAAATCTTAAGGACCCACTCCTGAGCAAATCCTACAGCCAATTCTCAAAGATAAGTACATTACACTCAATAATAGATGGGCCTATTGATGCTGACAAACTGGATTATGTCCGTCGTGATTCTGAGCATGCTGGACTGGAATATGCCAAAAGTATTGATGTGAACAGGTTCCTTCAGTCCTTAACGACAGTTTCTAGTTCTGCCAATCCCTTTGGAGTTGCCAACAACTCCTATACAGATTTTCTTCCAACGATTTGTGTGCGCCCAAAGGGAATATCGCCTGTTGAAAGCCTGTTGCTGGCCAGATACCAGGTTTACAGTACCCTTTATTGGCATAAAACGATGAGAATGGCAACAGTCTTGATTCAATATCTGGCATGGCGATTTATTTATCCCAAGCCAACTCCCACAATAAACCGTGAGGAAAAGCTCGAAGAAATTAAAAAGAGGCGTTCAACGCTTATTTCAATCATGAGGGAAAATACCGACCACGCTGCACTATTGAAGTTAAGAGAACAACTTGATGCCGATGGAAATAAATTTGATCACATCTGGGACGCTGTCTTGGCAAGAAAGCGACTTCCTGTGGTGCAGGTTAAATTAAACATGAGAGATTTCTCTATTCGGGAAGAAAATCTTGCTTCGCTATTCGCGAGTCATGAATATTTGGTTAAGCATTCTAGTAATGAACTTGATTATTGCGAAAAGAGAGAGAGAATTATGGAAAAATTGTGCAATGAAATTCAGAATTTTGTTAGAACTCATTCGAAATCTATCAGAGAAGAGGAACTAAAAATGATTGACGAATCTAGAGTATTTCTAGATATACCAATAGGATCAAAGGATCAAGTTGACAATTTATGGGTACTTCGCCGTGGGCCCCTTTCTTCAACCGACAATTTTCAAACAAGATTGGACAGTTTCAAAGACGACGCTGAGAAGAAAATCAATAGTAATAATGAGGTTGGCCGGAATGAAGTTGAGAATTCCTGGCCATCTGATTTCAAAGAAGAATCTCCAATGATCTCGGCAATAAGAGATGGATTCGCATTGTGGGGCAGGAAAATGCGTCTATTCTTGGATGTTGAAGTCTTTAATATACTGAATTCTGATCCAAATTTGGAGAAAGATATCAACAAAACTGTATATGACGCTCTTGTTCATGCCTATGACGAGGTTTTAAATGTCGATACATCGGAAGTTGAAAATAAAGTGCGCTGGTTCAAGATATTCAAAGACAGGACCAGGCAGAATGGAAAAGAGACTGCAAGAAATTATAATTCAGAAGATCGTTCGGATCCGTGGTACCGATCGTAACTGTCTGGCATGTAGTGCCACTAATCCATCAAATACACTAAAATAAACACGAATGCATTATACCATGGTTAAGTTATATAAATAGAGCTTTTCTAAAAAAACTACTCAAAATCCTTTTTAACGTTTTTATGAACTAGATGAATGTGAGGTCCGCTGAAATCTTATATAGATCATAAAAGAAATTCTGTTTGAGGATTTTCAAAAACCCTCACCGAAAAACTTTTTCATGACTTCATGATCAATAATCATGAATCTTTATCACACAGGATTATCTGAGCTCTATAAGGAAGTTGAAGCACTTGGTGATCCCTTAACCGGCATCTCAGATCGAATTGATTTCGAAAGGATAAGACCAATGCTTTCAGATCTTTATGGGAACGACACTGAGAAGGGTGGAAGACCAAATTATGATCCCATTATAATGGTTAAAATACTCTTACTGCAGCAGTGGTATTCCCTCTCAGATCCGCAGATAGAGAGAGATATCAGGGACAGGATATCATTCATGAAGTTTCTCGGATATCCTGAGAAGTTACCGGATCGTAACACAATATGGTATTTCCGTGAGAGATTATCGAAAACAGGAAAGGATCGTATTGTTTTCACCGAAATACGAGATCAGATAATGTCTAAGAGGATACGCATCAAGAAAGGTACCATGCAGGATGCTTCATTCATAGAAGAGGATGAGGGAGAATATGGAAAGCCAAGGGGAGAAGATGCAAATACCCGAAGATCTAAGGATGGTGCATCAGCAACAAAGAATCATGAACATCACTTCGGCTACAAGGCACATACACTTGTCAATGAGATAAAGATAATCGAGAAGCTTTCAGTAACACCTGCCAATGTGCATGATTCTCAGATAGATCTCAGTCTTCCAGGAATCATATGTTACCGGGACAAGGGATATTTCGGATCCGAATGCAGTGGAATAAATGGCACAATGGATCGATCCGTAAGGGGACATGCACTGCCTTAGAAGAGTATCCGCCGGAATATCCGCATATCCCGCATTCGATCCATGGTGGAACATCCCTATGCATTCTTCAAGAGAATGTTCCACTTTGGTCATGTAATGGTCACAACTGTGCAAAGAGTGAGAGTGAAGACATACTTCACAGCAATATGTTACAACTTAGTAAGGGCAAGATTTCTTGACAGGATAGCGTAAGCCATCTCAATTATTGGAAAATAAGAGAAGAAAACATAAGGAATACACCATGCTTAACAATTATTCAGGCAAAATTGCTTGATGCCACAAATTACGTGAAAGAATTGAGGTTAAAGTAGAGGTTTTAGGAAAACCTCGTTTATATTTGCAGGATCGAAGGGCAAGTTCCGAAGATCTTATTTTGAAAGGTTATGGAAATTTTGTCCTTGTGCTTTCTATAGCAAATCTGAAGGATCTTCGAGTTTAAGGAAGGATTTCTGTTATGTTGAGCACCACATCCTTTGAGTCTTGCGAAACGCAATCCAGTGATCTTAAGCCTCTGAATGGCAATATTACCTCTTATAGATATCTCTCAATAAGTCAGAAATGTTCAGTATGAAATTTGTAACAGACTTAAAATACGATTCGTCGTAATTGTGCACCCAAATAATTTGATTAGTTCTTTGCTTAGATTATAAAATGGTTTGGGAGAGGTTTATTTTGAAAAGTTCTATTTTTTTGGGATGGTGCACAAATAAGAAATTTGTCGTTAATCTTAATTCTGAGATTATGTTGGGGTAATACTTTAAAACAAGCGAACTGACCAAAATTTTAAGCGCCGCGGGAGAGATTCGAACTCCCGATCCACAAGGGAACCAGATCTCAAGTCTGGCGCCGTACCACTGGGCCACCGCGGCTTTCCTTTTCAATCCTTTAATCTATGTCTCTTCCTCCGCAAGTGCTATTTGTTTAATTTACCTTTTCTGCCTTTTTATCAGAATAATAGAAATCATTAAATTTTTCAAAGATTAACTCGTCCACGAAACCATGTTCCCGAATGAAGGCCTGTTTGTGAAAACGCCCGCATTCACTGAAACCATTCTTAATCAATGCCTTTGCAGAAGCTTTGTTTGGTTCGAAAACTGACGATGTAAGCTTCCTCATATTCAGGGTTGCAAAGCAGAATTTCACAGTAAGCGAAATTGCCTCAGTGGCAAATCCCTTTCCCCATTTATCCTGCGACAGGAAGTATCCAATTATTCCTGTGCCATTGATCCAGTCGATCTCTCTAACTCCTATTACGCCGACTATCTTCATTCCATCGTTTTCAATTATAGCGAAATGCCTGTCGTTGGAGGATTTTTCGCTTAATGATCTGAACCAGTAGATCTCGTCACCCATATACATTATTCTTCCTGGGTTGCGTAAAAAGCGATGTACCTCAGGGTTATTAATTGCGGAAAAAAGGAACTCAGTATCTGTTTCGACTAAAACTCCCAATGATACCTTTGAGCCCCCCACGATCAGAGGCCTGTTATCGCTCATATTCTAATTTTAGATATGAACCTATCTTCTCAATCGTCCGTTTGATCTGATAGACGGTCTGCTCTTGTTGCTCTTGGTCCTGCCGGTTCTTAGACCTCTGCCCTTATACCCTGCAGAGGTAAGACCACGATATGTCCTCCCCCTGTTATGCGGTTCTGAAATCCAGGAAACGGTTCCGTTATCCCTGATTTCTGGGGCAGCTCTGTCAACCATTATTATTTCATAATATTTGTAAAGACCGTCTTCGCCTACATAATATGAATTCAACACTTCCATGTTTGGATATTTATCAGCAGCTCTCTCCTCTGCGATCCACTGTATACTCTTTTTAACTGTAAGCTTGCTGTATGCCATTCTTCTTGGTCTGCGGCCTCCCATTATCTTTGGACGATTTCTCCCGCCCCTTCTCACCCTGGATCTTACGACCACATAGCCCTCTTTGGCTTTGTATCCAAGAGAACGTGCCCTGTCAAGTCTTGTAGGGTATTCAACCCTGAAGGTGGATGGGCCGTGTCTCCACTCAATCATTCTCAGTTTTTGAAGTGGATAAATTTCCGATTCCTTGAGAGATTTCCACCCTTCGCGAATTAATGAATATGTTGATGATCCTGGCATATATTTCATTCCATCTAGTTTATTCTGTGCAGCGACAGTCCAAGACAATATAAATATCTTGGCAAGTTGTTTTAAGCTATCTTTTTAACCCATAATATCGCCTAAGATAATGAAACATCAGATATCGTGAAATCTGTACCGGTACGGACGAAAGCATTTATGTTCACTGAAAGAAGGCTTACCCATGCACTTGCATTTTTTACATTTAAAGCAGCCCTGGATGGTTGAAAGCTTGTGAAAAAGACCTTTTCAGTAACCTGGAAGTTGCCATGTGGAAGAACTGTACTGCCTGCACATGGTGACCATATGCCGTTATTGTTCCACTCGATTAAAGCACCGCTTGCCCCAATTCTTGTATTATTCTGAACAAGCCAGCCATGTTGCCCACCTATAACAGAATTGGAATTGTTCTTTACGAACAACGATGAAGAGCAGAAGGTTATACCATAATAATTCAAATTTGATAATGATTGATTTATAGAATAATTAAGCGGTTCCATCCTTGAGCATAATACAATATTTGGCTGAAGTTCTATTGTTCCACCGGGGAACCCTGTTATATTGAATGTAATTGTAAACATTGTACCCGAACTGTTGTTATATAACGGAAGTGAATAGTTTTTAGAAGCAGAGTTGAAGGTTATAGTAATGGTTTTATTCACTTTTCTCTCATAATCAAAGTAGAAGATAGAAAAAGAAGAGAAGGCGACAATCAAAGCTACAAAAATTGCTACAATAGCACGAGTTCTGGTCCTCATTAATTATTTCCTCCACTCGATACAATGGTACATTCGCATAGTCTTATAAATTTTTCTAACGGATTCAATTTCGGTGTATATCTTTTGAACGGGTTTATTATATTGCTACACGACAATAAATGAGATGTTTTCATTCATGGTTGCAAGCATATTATTCATCTTCTCGGAGGCCATATTTTTTAACGAATCATTCTTTAGCATAACACCATGTATAAGACCGACAAGTCCGACAGCTCCTGCCATGTTGGACGATGTATCAACCTCTCTCAAATATGAACGAAATACAGACTGCATGTTAGTTTTCTTCAGGTTATCCATCATTTTATCCAGCGCCTTCCTGATCTTTGGCAGCTGCTCCTTCGTCACGACAAGCCTTACAATCTTGTCCGGTTCGCAGCTGGCATTGTCCTCATCTAATCTCCACCAATTCTTGAGATCAAGATTCCATAGTGTTTCACACAGTGCGCGAACCGCAATCCTTGGCTTTGTCATTGTGAACTGCCTGAGGTCATAAGTTACCTTACCACCACCAGTAGATTCCCTGCGTGAATTATTTATTTTCAGAACTGTATCAACTACATCGGAAAATGCCAATGAATTTACCTCCTCTATTAAATGACACATTACTTATATACTTTACTTTTAACCTGAAAATGATGCTGTCCGAATCAGACGAATAATTATCATGATCCTGCCTGTTCTGCAACCTTTTCTGTCACAGAGGGTTCAACTATTGTTGACGGAACAGGTCTTTTAATGACCTCCCTGGCAAATACTACGATCACAGAGGACGCGAGGAAAGCTATAACAGCGATCATAAAGGAAAGGAAAAACGCAAAGTGCGTCGGTGTTGATATTATGAAAGCCGAACCGAGGACGGCAGCAACCGAATATGTCGAAAGGACTGCCCCCGCAACCGGAGCACCTATACTGCTTCCAAGATTGCGGAATGTCCCATTCATTGATGTTGCCAGACCCATATCTCTGGGGTCAACCGAGAGAACAAGCAGATTGATCACAGAAGCATTCATTATGGAAAGGCCAGCACCGATTATGAAGCCATATGCAAGTGTAAGGTCAAATGCCGGATTGGTTGCTTCCAGCAGGAATCCTGCAGCACTTACTAGCGGCCCAATAATTGCCATTTTTTTAACACCATATTTCGTTATAATGGAACCGGTTATAGGACCGAAGATAAGAGTACCGAGTGCAAATGGCACCAGTCCAAGGCCGGTGTCAAGTATGGATACGCCAAAACCATATGGAGCAGGTGTTTCAAACCTGTATGTGAGAGCCTGAAGGGCCAGAAACATGCCAAAACCGGATATTGCAAGGACTATGTTAGGTACCCAGACATTTCTTGCCGATAACAGGCGCATGTCAATTATAGCTTCCAGGCCCTTTCTGGAGACCTTTCTCTCATACAGGAATGTTGGAATGAACAACGCAACGCCAGCAGCGAATAATGCAAGCACAGTTGGGGATGCCCAGCCTATCACGGGCCCATCTGAAAGACCGAAAACTACCAAGCTAAGTGCTACAGCGAATATTCCAGCCCCGATATAATCAACCTTTGTCCCCGGTCTTCTGTACGAGGATTCCCTGATATAAAAGTATGATACGATTACGAGTGCAAAGACAAATGGAAATGCAGTGTGGTATGTATATCTCCAGCCCAGATCATTGGATACCAGCGAGCCAAGTGGCAGACTTATTGCGAAACCTGCCCCGAACATTGCGCTTAAAAGAGCCTGTGCTTTTGGTACAAGTCTTCTTGGAAATTCCTCCCTCACAAGACTCATACCAAGCGGCATAACCGTCAAACCTATTCCCTGTATTCCTCTTGAAACAAGCATATATGTGAAATTTGGGGAGAACCCGGTAGAAACGACAGCCGCAGCGTATATGAATAATACAATAACAAGCATCTTCTTCTTTCCGTATATGTCGCCAAGTTTACCCACAATAGGGCTCAGACCCACTCCTGTTACCAAATACACAGATAGAACAAGACTGACCTGAGAAATCGAAACACCAAATGTTCTCGCTATTGATGGTAACGACGGGGTCAACATACCCTCAACGTACATTACAACCATAATCAGCATTGCCAGAATTATCATAACTCTGGTTGTATAGGCTTTATCATAATCCAGTGCTTTTATTTCCTTTTCCATTTATTCATCTTCCTTGGAGATATTTTCATTCATTTCCCTTAGCTTTGTCTTCATCAGATCGAGTGTGTGCAGGAGTGCGCTCATTTCATTCTGAGCAATGTTTTCAGCCATGTATGAGACAACCTCGTCATAAATCGACGAAAGTTCCACAAGCTTCTTCTTTCCAGCCCGGGTTAGTGCTATTGAATACACCCTTCTATCCGCGTTATCCCTTATCCTTTCGACAAGATTTTCGCGTTCAAGATTGTCGATCAGACTTGTGAGAGTTGGTTTCGAGGCCTGGAGAATCCCTGCAAGCATTGTCAGGCTCTGTGGTCCCTTTTCATCTATTATGTGAAGAATGAAGAAGGCAGGCCTGGAAATGTTCTCCCTTCTGAGATAATATGTCTGTAACGCCATAAGATCGCCCACGAGTTCCTTCCATGCTCTTTTAATCATAGTCTTTGCAGGGTATACCTTGGGTTCAGACATTCTTATCGCACCTGAATTAGTTTATAATATATAACTATTAGGTCGCCTAAATAGTAAGTGTAGACTAACTATATTGCCGCTATCGGATCCAGAAATTTACAATTACGATTCAAATGCATAAAATGATTGGTGTAACTCGTATTTTTCAGCTCCAAGCATCTTGCCTAAACTGCTTATTTCGCTGACAATACCTTTTATCAAGCCACTGGTAACCTCATATTTCTTTTCAGGATGGAAAGATATTATTTTCAGGGTTCGTGAATTCCGGTCCATTTTGGGTTCAATCCTTCCAACCAGCCTGCCATTGTGAAGAACTGGCATTGAGTAATAACCATATTTTCTTTTATCTTTTGGCACATACATTTCCAGCCTTGCGTCAAAGCCAAATAGTGTCATCGTGCGCTTTCGGTCATGCAGCAGGTTATCGAAAGGGGAGAGAATAGCTGTCCTATGTTTCCATAATTTATCTATATCATTAAGTTCCTGAACGATATTTCTATGTATATACCAGGTCTCCCTGCTTTTAATACCATCAATTTCGATTTCTTTTACCTCTCCAGCATGAACAAGTTCAGCAAAAAGCCTTTCCTTGGTATCTTTATTGCCTAATTGATGGTACTGTAGAATCTGTCTCTTTGTTCCAGTTCCTAACGCCATGGCGGATCTTTCGATCAGTTTTTTTGTTAACTTCAGGATGCTTTTCGTATTATTCTGATATGAGGCAATTTTGAATGGCGGAGACCCCCATATTTTCTGGTTTCCATTATCCCTACCAGTTATCCATATATTTCCGTGAAAATATAATCTTTCAAGAAAGAGATTGACTGTTCTCTCATTTCCCCATCCAGTAATCGTGGTTCCGGAAGGCTCAATCTCAAGCATTTCCCTTGACAGAATACTTTGCTTTCCCCTGATCATCTTTAATGTGTCTGCAATTTCCTTCCGGTTTTCTTTAAGGAATGAATCAGCACCTCGCTTTCGATTGTTTATGATCTTATACTTAATCAGTGGAAGGTCAAATGCATGAACTATGGAGGCAAAACTGGTGTAAAATTCAACAAGTCTCTTTTCCTTATAAATAAGATCGAACAATTCATCTATTTTGAAAGGACCAATCCTGCTCCATAATGTAAGGAAATGACTCCTTTCAACATACCTTACGGGATCAACCTGAAGGTGACATATATCGTAGATGATCTGTTCTATTATATCCCCCGAAGAATTAAAATTATTGCTGTTCCATGGGGATAGATGCTGCCTGTAAATAACAAGCTTTCTAATGTCTTCAAGATGAGAATGCAATTTATCAGTTGACAACTATTCAGTATTCAAAGGGTAAATATTATAACATCATGAGAGGTGGATATATTTTTAGGATCAACGGTTACAAATTATTTTTCTCTTTTCCTGTAACCAGGAATATCTTTGGGTTCCCATGTGCCATCAGTCTTCCTGAAATATCCCTTCTCATAATTCCTGTTGAAATCATCAGGGCTTAATGCTGTTCCATCTGGAATGATTGAACTCCAGCCATGCCCATGGAGAAGAATTTCACCATGATCTGGATAATGCATAACCTCCTTTGTCCTTGGATCTGGATAGGTATGCACCTCAATATCTAGTATCCTCACTGAATTTCCCTGATCAGCAATTATCTGGCTTGTTAGATCTGGTCCTGATGGTTTGGAGATGAGATCTCCACTTTTTACTACCCTCGATTTGTCATTCATCATGGGGGTGGCCGATCCTTCGATTATGAGATAAAACTCGTCTATGCTTGAATGCGAATGAAGCCTTGCTGACACCTGTCCTGGTCTGAGGAACTCAACGGTTGCAAAAACTCTGCTTGGCCCCAGCAAAGGCATTAGATTTCTGAAGCTGAATCCCTCTCCGTTCAACTGTGTAGCTTTTTCAGACTCGTCAAGATTTTCATCATAGACATTTGTCAACGGGAATATCCAGAGGTTTGCATTCGATTTCTCCTCGTTCTCAATAATGACCTCGTCAAACCACATTGAAAGTATCCGTATGATGAATTGCAACGCAGAATTCTCAAGATCAGGTATCCTGAACGATATCTCTGATTTCTTATCGACTTTCATGAAACCTGCTTTGTTAGACAGGATTTCCCACAACCAGTTTGTGAATGGATAGAGGAGCTCAGCATAATGCGGATGTTTTCCGTTTTTTTCAGGGAAGAAAAGATCTCAGGCGAGATCCAGCCTAACCTGTTCGCTTCCTGCATCCTTTTTTGTCAAAATTGCTTTCATTCTAAGTTTATCTTGAAACAACTCTTAAAGATTCCCTGTTAGACCTAGTTTAACGAATGGCTGACTGTAAGCGTAAATACTCATTGAAAATTTTCTTTGTGATTCCCGATAGAATGTAAAGTTAATTAGGTGTGTTTTGATCTTTGGATGTGCGCGAGGACAGTTTCTTCTTCAAAAGCGGGGACCTCAGATTAGAGCGACTCTTTTACGTCATGTTCGGCATTGAAATTCTTATTTTTCTGGTAGTTTCTGCGCTTCCCGCGGTGAATCCAGCGCTACTGATTGAGTTTAAACAGGAACAATCTTCCATTGATACACAGTCATACTTTCCCATGTTCTTATCAATATTTCCAAGTAACCTGAGAGTTGCAACACTGGAATTCATACCTGCGCTTGGGACATATTTTTATCTTGATTCAATTGTTGTAACATCATATATACTTGCGCTTGAAGGAACATCCATAGGAATCTCAGGCATATTTTTGTTCCTGAGTCTTGCACTTCTTCCTCATACATGGCTGGAGATACCGTCATATGCAGTTGCAGCGAGCACCAGCATCTACCTACTCTATTACCTTGTCAAAAAGAGATCTGATTTAAGATTTAAAGCAAAGAAGATTTTTTATATGTACCTTTTTGTTGCCTTGGAACTCGCAATTGCAGGAGCCGTTGAATCCGCAGAGATTGTGTTTGAGGAAAATTATCCGTCTCCGACTAACATTGAGTATCCTTTTCTCATGTGGCTACCCTCTATACCTGCAATTTTAATACTTATCATATTGTACAAAAGGATCAATCATGCAGATTATGGCAAGGCGAACGATATCATTGAGCAGGCAGAGTTTCAATACTAATGTTGAATAAGCGGGCTTGGATGAAAAGTTGATATTTTTGCTTTTATGTTAACTCCGCTTCCATCAAAGCAAGAGAGAGTTACCAAAGTTTATTCCCCTTTTCCTAAAAGAAATTTCTATATGAAATAGCGTAATTTGTGGAATATGACTAAAATGGTTCACATCTGGGAAGTTAAATGTAAATACTGTGGTACGCAATTCGAGCACATTTTCAGGGCTGGCGACATATTGAGACCGCATGTTTTCAATGATCTCCGTTTCAAATGCATTAAATGCGGTAAGGTGGGTTATGATCCTGTCAGAAGCATAGGAAAAATGACACTCGAAGAGTGGCAAGAAAAGCATCCAGAGTTGAATCTGGAGGACCTTCCGGATTATTCGTATTTTGATGATTCTAGCATTGATTCCAGTGTTTCCTGATCTGAGGTATTATAAAGGGAATAGATTCTAAACGAAAAGGCTATTTACAAAAACTTGATCTCATTTTGAAGTAACATGGCGATTTTTAGACGTGAATACGATAAGGATAAGGGTGTGGCAACCTACCATTGTGATGAGCATGGCTTCAAGGCATCGGATCCTGCCCACGTTGAAGAACACCTGAAACAACATGGCAAATCTGCTGCAGGCTTCTGGAAGAAGAGACATGATCATGAGAAAAATGTCACTGTTTATCACTGCGATCACCACGATTTTGAATCGTATGACCCAATGGAAATTGAGGAACACGAGAGGTCTCATGCTCTGATGATGGGTGGCGGTTGGGGCATTCTTTAACTTTCAATTTACAGCAATCAACAAAAAATTCTTCATTTTTTAGTTTTTAGAATTGTATGAAGCAACAATTTCAATCAATGAGCTTCTGTATTTGGGGAAAATAAAATTGTTTTGAAAATTAGAACATTTCAAGCAGCGAGTCCATTCCCCTGACCAGGCCATGCATGTTTTTTACTTTCCTGGCTGCTATTAAAGTGCCCTTGATATACGGTTCGGCGCCGCTACCGCCCTCAAACCTTATGGTTAATCTTTCGTCTGGGTTTCCAAACATGACCTCTGCACCTATTATGTACCCTGGCAATCTGATGGAATGTGTCTGTATCCCATTGAGTGAAAGACCCCTGCTTTCCGCATGTCCCTTTGTGCTTTTGACAGGTATCTCTATATCTGGCCGTTTTACCTTATACAGGCGATTTCCCAGCTCGAGAGCTGTGCCACTCGGAGAATCGATCTTGCTATCCGAGGCAAAGTCTATAATTTCCCAGCTTTTCATGAACCTGGCTGCGATCTCTGAGAAATGAAGAGCGAGTGCGGCTGAAACTGAATAGTTCCCGGCAGCAAACACACCTACACCTTTCTTTCTGGAAAGATTATCTATTTCCTCATAGTCTGCATCAGATAAACCGGAAGTACCGATGACAACATTAACGCCACGATCAATTGCTTTTTCAACATTTGATTTGACAATATCAGGTGATGTGTAGTCTATGAGAACGTCAGCTGTCTTGTTAAGGGCTTCTGAAACTGATTCGGAGATAGTGAGAGTAAAACCTGGTATGTCGAGTATTTTTCCTAGATCCTTGCCAGAATTTTTTCTGGAAACACCACCTACAAGATCAAAATCAACTGAATTAATGACTGCACGTGCAAGTGGCTTTCCAACCCAGCCGGTGACTCCCGCTATACATAATCTAATTTTTTCCATCGTAATCAATACCGAGAGATTATTATTACTTATCTTGTGCGTTAATAGACATATAAAAAAAACAACCCCGTCCGAATTAAAAATAATATGCCAACTTGTAATAAATTAACAGCGTGCTGTGGACAGGATCGTCTTTAAATTTTTATGGGAGCTCTATTTTTCGATGTTCTGCTTTCATATGATGTAATTATTTTGACCAGTTCCTTTCCTGTTTCTGTTAATCTATATACATTTAAGGACCTAAGTGAAAACTGCATTTTGACGAGATTCGACGCCTCTAGAATTCTTATGTTTCTGTCAACCTCTTTCCAGTCAGTATTTGTAATCTTTACAATTTCATTTCTCAGTTTTGGCGTTTCCAGTGCCTGCATTATTGCAAGCCTCCTTGGTCCTCCACGGCTGGAAAATATCCTGTATATGTCCCGATCAAAACCTTCTTTGTCGATCATTTTTCTAAGTGTTCCATTAAATTGAAGCCTTTTTGTTGATATGATTTCATATACAGTTAAAACCCAGCCAAGTATTCCAATGTAGATTGTAACAGCTAATAAGGATCTACTTATATCATCTCTGGATTCAGCTGGTCCAGCATATAAGCCATACGAACCCAGTACTGATAGGTTTTTCATTGTGAGAAAGAGAAAGATTGCATATAGAGAGACTATCGCAGAAATAGCGGCTAAGATCAATATTTTTGCATGTTCCCTCTTCACGTTGTTTTCAGTTCTACCTTTTATATTAACATTTCCCATATTCTATGGGAAATCCGTCTATATCTGTTATCGATACTATACTATGAACATGAAGGTAGTGTATGCTTTGATTATATCATCGATGATCATGGTCTCTGGAATAGCTACCTTGCTGCATGTGGATACGAGCCAAATCACAGGTCATAATCCTTCCTTTTCTGACCTGAAAACGGGCGCACACATCATGATTACAGAAAAGGACACAAAAATGCTCGGAGGGGCCATGATAACAAGTTTCAAGAATAATGGATACTATGCAGTCATTTACAATCTGTATCTGCCGATTACATCTATTATTACAGGAAGCTGGATTTCTTCGGTTAACTCATTGGTATGGATAGAGGGGGTAAATGAGGCATATATGGAAGCTCCATATCCACATTCTACACAGGGTTACCTCAACCAGTCTCTTTTACCGGGAAATTATAAATTGATTTTTGGAGG
>JAKADQ010000040.1 GCA_021820405.1 Thermoplasmata archaeon
CGGTAGATCTAAATAAAAATGAGGTGAATTTTAACAGGGAAAACGTGGATATATTCAGGAAAAACAATTATTACAAGCGAATCAAGATAGTTAAAAGAATTGTATCTCACATTGTATTGATCGCATTTTCGATTTTTGCCATATTCCCTATCTATTACGTGTTCATAACGTCGCTTAATCCCATAGGTTCCCTCGGGGATGCAACACTTAAAGATCTGCTTCCAACAGCAAGATCATCACTTACAAACTACTATCATATAATATTCGATCACCCATTTCTTCTCTGGATGAGAAACACGCTCTTGTTAACAGGCACATCAACCCTGATCGGGCTTGCGGTTGCCATAGTATCAGGTCTGGCGTTCTCAAGATTTAATATACCTGCCAAACATGCTCTTTTATATACACTGCTCATATTAACTCTGTTTCCATTCACTATGCTGGTAATTCCATTTTACTTCATGTTTGCCCAGTTGCATCTTCTCAACACATTCGTGGGATTAATAATACCATACTCAGCCTTTGCTTTGATTTACGCTACATATCTGATAAAGACATATGTGGATAATATTCCGAAAGATTATGAGGAGGCGGCACAGATTGATGGTCTGAGCAGGAGAGCTGCGCTATTCAGGATATTGATTCCCATGGCAAAGCCCGTGATTATTTTTTCACTCATAGTAGCATTCATGGGACCCTATACTGATTATGCCCTCGCTGGACAGTTCCTGACTAGTTCAGATAAGTTCACCATGGCCATAGGAATGTATTACGTCTCACAGGGTACAATAACTATAAATTACGGTACCTACTCAGCATTTGCAGTATTGATGGGGATACCCATATTCATAGTGTTCTTTGTGTTTCAAAAATACCTGGTATCTGGGTTCAGTCTTTCCACATATAAATGAAATACCATACACGGTAGTAAAAAGTTAAATAATTTCTTAACTTATTATTTTATGAAAAAGTATGGAAGATTGGTTGTGTTAGTTGTCTGTGCTCTCTTTATGGTCACCGCCTTTTCTGCTTCTACATCGTTTGCCAGTTCTCCTGCAAGTCATAGAGATTATACAGTTAAATATGTGCAAAATGTAACATTCAATGGTTCAATTAAGAGAAACTTCCAGAATGAGCCTCCAATTTATGTAAACTCAAATGCATCACCTTGGGGTCCGGATAACAATATTAGCAGTCTTTATGCGGCGTATAACTCTTCATGCCTCTATCTGGGATTCAATGCAAGGTTTGTGGGTAATGGCTTTATAATATTCATTAATAACGGTTCCTCCAGAGGTTTAGGTACATACAATTTTAGTACCATGAACGTGTGGCAGAGGGATATTAAATTTACGACTCCGGTCAACTATTTCTTTGCAGATTTCGCTGGCAGTCCATCTCAGGCCTATAGTATAAGATCACCCCTGTCCAGTTCCAACACTTCATCCTACGGGATATCTGAACCTGTAACAACATATTTCGCTTCAGGTACGGTTGAGGTGGGGATTCCTCTGTCAACAATATTCGGAAATATGTATGGAAATATTTCATTTGGCCTCTCCGCATTCATAATTGGTGGCAGTGGATCATGGGTTGGAACCGGAATACCATTTGATCAGCAGGGTCATTATAATTCAGGAAACGTATACAATTATTTTACGGTAAACGACAGTCTGAATCTTCGTATTGATAGACAGAAACCTCTTCCGCCTCCGCCGATTAATCTTGATATAATTTACAATGATCATCAGCCATTATATTCCCCTATTTCTTACAATTACTGGCTCCTGCCATGGACAGATGTTCACCTTGAGGAGTACGCGGAACAGGCTCTGATAATAGGTAAATACCCGGGTGTGAATGTAACATATTCATTGTCTGGATCTCTCCTCCTGCAGATAGATGCAATTAAGGATGGTAATTATAATAACAGTTACATCAAGGCAGCACTTATTCCAGAAAGCCAATGGAACAACACTGTATACTACGAAATGAGTCATTTTGGAGATAATTTCTTGAAGACCTTTGTTGGACGTGATTTTTACAATAATACAAGTGTGAGAAATATTCTTGAAAATGACCTCGCGTTTAACTCTCCCTCATGGGTATACACCTCTGGCACACCTGCGGGCAATGAATACTATAATTTATTGCAGATGTACGAACAGGGGAGGGAGATGACAAATTCCCAACTGAAAAATGCCCTGATTGAATTTTTCCTCTGGTCGATCAGTTACCCCATAATTTCCGGCCAATTGGGTCAACAGTACAAGGACAGCAGTCTACTATCACTGTATAATCAGACATCATTTTCCATAGGTGATATCGGCAAAATCATATCATATTATCCTTATGAAGCAAGCCTTGTCATAAGGACATTTCTCAACGACCATAAACAGGGTAACGTGGAGCTGATGACGACGCCTTTTGATCATCCCATACTGCCACTTCTTTTGCAGAACAATTGGACCGATCAAAATGGTGCCAACATAACAAAGGGTGTTTGGGGAAACGACGTCAATGCTCAGCTGAACGTTGGCAGAGACATATTCCATTACAATTTCGGATATTATCCGTCGGGCCAATGGACGCCTGAACAGGCGGTTTCGAATCCGATTGTACCGTTGCTTGCGGGAAATGGTGTTAAATGGACATCAACAGATCAGGCAGTTCTTTCCGAATCGGGTAAGCTTACGGCACCAGTTGGTACCCCATCCTATTATGAGGAGCTGTACAAACCTTACAGGATTAATTCAGTAAATGGAACCGAGACTATCGTATTCAGAGACTCCACCCTTTCCAATGACTGGGCCTTTAATTATGGAAATCTTGCAAAATCCTCTGGTAGCCAGGCTCCTGTAAATGAGTTTATGTCATATCTTAGAAACGTGTACAACACAGTTCCTGTAAGAGACCATAGTAATACACTGGTAACAGTTGCGATTGATGGAGAAAACTGGATGTTCGAATCTCCATTCCCGGAGGATGCTGTACCATTCCTTCAGGACCTTTATTCTTCCTTGAATTCCAACTCGTCATGGGTCAAAACGGTAAATATGGGAAATTATATCAAGGAGAATAAAACAGAAGGAAATCTTTCATATCTTCCTACCGGATCTTGGAACTATCAGGGTTATGCGGGGTCTGTTTCTCCTTATTTAACTCAATGGGCCGGACATCCCACTCAGGATGAGGCATGGCAACAGCTCGCCCTGGTAAGAAACCTTGTAGTCAAGTTTGGAGAGGAACACAATTTAAGCGAGCCTATCAATCTAAGTCAATTTTTGAGCGCATTCAATTATCCATTCATCGGTTCATGGAATACAAAAAATATTCAGCAGAAATATGATGAGGCATGGTTTTCAATACTTGGTGCTGAGGGTTCTGATATCTATTTTTCCTTTGACCCAGGTGATCAGAATCTGTACGCCCAGAATGATATTGTATTCGAACATGAGGTCAGGGAAGATATGCGCAATGCACTTGATGTTCTTGGAATACCACTCACACCCTATCTCAAGGGAAACTGGACACCGCCTCTGGATGTGAAGGCTCCAAGTGTAAACAGATTGATTTCTCCTGAAATTGACGGTTCTCTGTACAACGAAACATCTGTTTTCGGCATAAGGGCATATTCAGTTAATAATCCCGATCCGTGGAACGGCTCATACCACTATAAGTCTGATACGGCATCCGGAATATCTGTAAGATACGGATATAACTCATCAGACCTTTTCATAGCCGTAAATTCACATTCGAATTCGTTTAGAAACTTCATCAATTTCAACAGCATACAGTTTTATTTCTCACCCAAAGTCACAGGTATCGGCAATCTTGTTGGCCTATCATACCCAGGCTCCCAGTTTGCAACAGAGAACGGAATTCTACTTCACTTTCCTTCCATTTATCTGGTCACGGTGGGTTCTTTCAATTCGACCTCACATCTCTTCTCATTGAATGTATATCATTCTTTAAATGGGACCGTATGGAAATATTCCCAGAAAACGGGTGAGTCCGTGATAGGAAATTATTATGAATTTGAGATTCCTCTTTTATCCATCGGCCTTTCCTCCGGAAACAGCTACGTTTTCTCGATATTCTCAGGGCACGGCAGAAAATCTCAGTTAACTGGGCCATTACCAGTTCATATCAGCATACCACAGGCAGGTTTCCACATGATTTCTTCACTTTTTAACACTGCAAAAGGGAATGGCCCTGGAAATTACACCTATCCAACTCTTAAGTCTGACTACCCATCAGGGTCTGTTACTATAAAGTGGTTCAATATCTCTCAATCCCCGACATCCGTGATGTTCTCCATCAGGTTTGGAAACCTTTCAAATGTATTCGATGGTCCCTATGGTTTCTCTCAGCCGGTCGTGGATATATACATCCACAGGCCGTCATTCAGCAGGGGAGCCACAAATACACAACCAGGAGTCAATGCCGTAATCTCTCCATCCGGATCCTGGGAATATATGATACAGGTAGCCGGATTCCCTGGAAATGCATACATAATCAATAGCACAAACGTGAACTTCGGTGATGATCTTACAATTACGTCAAATCTATCTGACAGTACTGTTTTCGTAACAGTGCCTACTTTTATAACTGGAAGCGATCCAATTGCGGATGGGTATACTGTAGTATCAGACTTTCAGAATGGGTATCAGCCCAATGGATGGAATCCCGTGGCAACCACAAACTCATCATATCAAGGTGGAGGATCAGGAGGTCCAGAATCTCCAAATATATACAGCTATCTTGCACCATCTCTCCTTGGTGAAAATCCTGATCTCACTCAGCAGCAGATTCTTTCCAATTATTCTTCAACCCATCTCGCAACGCTCTATCCGGTGTATCTAAAGCCACTGAACTATACCCAGAAGGCGTCAATCCTGCGGCTTCCCAGAATGAATTCGATGTTGACATATAAAGGGTATAAACATGCCTTCTATGTGAAGGGGAAAGACCTGTACGAATCAATTTCCAGTAATGGACGAACCTGGGAAAAATCATCGCTGATAGTTCAAGAGAGATCCGAAATACTATCAATGAATGGAGCCTTCGAAGGTACAACTCCCATCATACAGATATCAACAAGCAGTTCAATATCCATATATTTCCCCGATAACCGTACATTCCAGAACGTATCGGTTGCAAATGATCATATAATTTCATCCTACATAGCAGGTTCAGATTCATTCTATCTGGTGTCTTTCCTGAATTCCAGCGGAATCTACTTCCTGAATAATGGGTTATGGACATTTCTTTTCAATCCAGGTTCAAATGGTCCATTTTCAATGACAATCAGTCACTATGTTCTTTCCATTTTCTATGTGAAGGATCATAGAATAAGGGAAACTCTCTTTATCAAGCAATTTCATTCACACAGCGCTTTCGAATTGATTCAATCATTTTCTGTCAGTTCGAAAATTAGCGGGAATATTTCTTCCATAGATTCATTGCAAATAGGTTGGTTAAATTATGAAGTCTCCTACACAGTACAAAATAATAAGGCCTCGAGTGGTTTCATTTCATACGTGAGTCCTTTCTTTTCCTTTACTGCAAGATTGGGTAAACAGAACATGGAATATCTATCACTTGGGATAGGAATCTTTAACACATATAGCGGTTCTATTGGATTCGACGGGGGGCCTGGTCTTCTCAATCTTTATTACCTATCATTCTTTTAAAAATACTTTATTCCCTGATAATTTTCAACCGAGACAATTGAGATAAATATATTTTAATTAATATTCAAAAACAATATGATGCAATACTACTGACAATGGCATAGAGAGGCGAAAATAAATTAAGCAATGATTCATATAGTTAATTGATACTATGAGTCAACTTGTTTTACAGGACGTCGAGAGAAGATTCGATGAAAATAGGGGTGTCTTTGGAATCAATCTTAAAATTGAAGATCACGAGTTTTTTGTTATATTGGGCCCTTCTGGATGTGGAAAAACTACAACATTAAGAATGGTTGCAGGACTGGAGAAAGTTGATTCCGGAAAAATTTTTCTGGACGATCAGGAGATAACAGATTTTCCACCGAAAATGAGAAACATTGCAATGGTTTTTCAGAATTATGCCCTCTATCCCTTCATGACAGTGAGAAAGAATATTCAGTTTCCTTTAAAAATTTTGAAGATGTCAAAAAAGGACATGGACGATAAGACCGAGGAAGTTGCGGGAATTCTTGGAATAAAGGATCTGCTGGATCAGAAGCCCGGGGAAATTTCAGGTGGCCAGAGACAACGTGTAGCGCTGGCAAGAGCTCTTGTCAGGGAGCCCAAAATGTTTCTCATGGATGAACCTCTGTCTAATCTGGATGCTAAGTTGAGAACGCAGATGAGAGTTGAACTTAAAAGGATACAGAAACAGTTTGGAACTACTACCCTGTATGTAACGCATGATCAGGTGGAGGCCACGACTCTTGCCGACAGGGCACTGGTGATGAACCGTGGTAGAATAGAGCAGATGGGTCCTCCAATGGATATATACATGAAGCCGGAGAACAGATTTGTTGCAACATTTGTGGGGGATCCGGCCATGAACATTGTTCCTGCACATCTGTTTGAAAAGGATGGAAAGGCAAAATTACAGATAGAGAAGATGACGATTACTCTGCCTGGGCTTGAACTTAAGCAAGGTTTTTCACTGGATGTTCAGGTTGGAATCAGGCCCGAAGATGTGAACATTGAGGAGGATGGTATAAAGGCGAAACTGACCGTTAAACAGAATATAGGAAGGGCAGAGTATCAGTACTTCACTCTGGATGATGGTACCGCATTTGTCAGGCAGATTTACTCCGACGAACAGATTCAGGAAGGAGATTCTCTTCACATAAAGCCAAATCTCGATAAGTTGATACTCTTTGAAGATAATGAAGGAAAGGCAATCTACTATTCGGGAATGAAAAATCTCAGGCAGACCGCAATGATTGCAAGTGTTCCGTGAAAAAATTTAATTAAGTTTAACCATAAAAAAACCATATTTTCCTAAAAAGTGTTTTCCATTTTTTGCATACAGGTTTGAAGATATTATTATGCTGGGCGGTTTTTGAATCTCTGTCTCGTTCATGGCGAAATATATTGCAACTGAATCATCCTTATCCGTCTTTTTGATGTATTGAAGATCTCCTTGAGATCCGCCTTCAAGTATCCCTGAGTATGCAGATGAGTGGTCCATCCTCGCCCTGGAGAGTTCCCTGAAAAAGTTGATCATATCGATATCTTCACTCCCCCATGGATATGTTCTTCTGCAATCTGGATCCTCACTCCCTTCAAGGGCCGTTTCGTCGCCATAATACAGTGAAGGATACCCGTTAAGTAAATACATGATGGCATAGGCCAATTTACTTCCATCCCTTGAGTTTAATACAGTTCTGATTCTCATGGTATCATGGGATCCTACAAGATTCATCATTCGCTTCTGTCTGTTTTCGCCAATTCTGAAAGTCAGAAGGTCCATTCTCTTGACAAAAGCATCAATAGAAGTCCTTCCGGCAATCAGGGAAATTATGTTATCGCGCACATCGTAATTCATAGCGCTATCATAAACTCCGCTTGTCACGAAAAGTTCTGGGGAGCACCATACCTCTGCCATATACATGACGCCAGGAAGTTTGTCCCTGAGTTTTCCAATAGTTTCCTTCATGGCGTTTAAATCCATGGAATCGGCAACGTCAAATCTGAAAAATGATATATTGAGTACTCTCCCGTAGTATTGAAGAACATCCATGATCATACTCTGAACCTCAGGATTGCTGATTCTTAATTTTGGCATACGGCTGCTGTCCTTAAAGCATTCATATGTTTTCTTTGTGTTGTTCTTTCCAGAAAGAAAATAATACCAGCCCCTGAACTGGGATTCTGCTGATTGGTTTGCGTCCCTGAACTGTCCGAAATCGGTTGATGTATGATTAAAGACAACATCGAAGATCAGAGAGATATCCCTCTGTCTGAGAGCCTCTGAAAGTGATGAAAGATCGGACATATTTCCAAGCATTGGATCCACCTGGTAGTAATCGTCAACACTGTACCTGTGGTTGCTCTTTGACTTGTAGATTGGATTAATATACACCATACCGGTGCCAAGCGATTTTATATAGTCTGCCTTTTCTATTATTCCTTTGAGGTTTCCTCCATAAAAACTATCTCTAACAGGCAAAGAATCCCATTGGGAATTCACTAAATCGCTCCTCTGGTCATAACTGTAAAATCTGTCGGGGAATATCTGGTAAATAATTCTACCATCGGATGATGTTTCTTCCAGATACTTTGCTGGAAACTCCTTATCGTAACTTCTTCCATCAATCTCAAAGGTATATTTTTCCGGTTCAGGCAAAATGAAGAGAAATAGCCTCATAAAGCTGTATTTATGCTCTCTTGCGGGTTTCAGAATCTGACCAGAATCTGTTATAAGTTTCATTTCCTTTGTATCATCAGGTGAAACGACCTTGACCATATATTTGCCGCCTAACTTCGAATAGAAGAGTTCAGAATTCTGATCATGAAATATATCCTTCTGTTTAAGGATCAATCGCAAGGGTCTTTTTCTCTCTTTCCTGTTCTCATCGCATTTAAAGTACTGATCAATTTCGATGAAGTAATTGTAATCACCAGGTTGCAGGTAAACCTCGCCGGTCCAGACGCCATCCTTTTTATCGAGGGATATTGATCCATCTCCGTTACAGTTAAAATCCCCTGAAACATAACAGGACTGATCGTACTCCTTTAAGGGGATCGAAAAGACCACTCTGTATATGAAACCGTCAATATTCTCAACAAGAGGCATTATAGTTAGTAATCCCCTAAATCATATAAATCGTTTTTCGGGATTGTTTAAATATTATGAAATTACCGAATCATGATAATCTGAAAATCATCCGGCTTTTCTGTGTCTTTAAGTTCCCCATTTTCGACCCTTAAGTGATATTCCCTTTCGTTGACATATAATCTGAAATCGCCATCACCATACAGAGTGATTTTACCATCAAATATAACAGATGTACCATTTTTAACGTAGAGTGGGTATTCATCATCAGTCTCCAGGGTAGTATTTCCTCGAATCTGTTCGTTTGACCAGAAATTATACCAGGTGCCTTCAGGAATGTATACCTGTCTGCTCATGCTCTTTTCATATATCTGCGGGGCATAGAGAAGCCCTTCGCCAAGGATATACTGGTCATCACAGTAAAAGGACTCAGGATTATGATAAAGATATGCCAGAGGATAAACAGCCGGTTTAAACTCTTTCGATGAAAAGTAAAGGGCACTGTAAATCTGTTCCAGAAATTTGTATCTCAGTTCGATACTCCTGAGCACCGAGATCTTTGCATGATTTGGCAGAAGAAATATTTCCTGATCATTCCCATCTATTGTTTTATGGTTGCGATACAGGGGAAACAGCAAAGCCATCCTATAGTATGCAGCTATCAGGTCGGGCGTGCTGTCTCCAAAGAATCCACCCAGATCACACCCCACAACTGTTACCCCACTTATTGAAAGGCTCGTAACCATCGAAATCTGCAGAAGCACATCATCCCATGACGATCTAGTATCACCTGTCCACACGGCTGCATATTTCTGAATACCTGCAAATCCGGATCTTGTCAAAATAAAAGGTTTTTCCATATTTTCGCTGAGAGCCTCATAGGTTGCCTTCACTTCAAAGTACGGATAAGCATTTCTC
>JAKADQ010000041.1 GCA_021820405.1 Thermoplasmata archaeon
ATTATTGCAGCATAATTCTGCACATGGATTATGGTATGAACCATAGAGGAGAATACCATATTATGTTGAAAACCAGGAATATTTTTTAAACAAGATCAGGTCATAGATGGCCTTAACTCCCCCTGCTGCAAAAATCAGAGTTGAGGGCATCACTTCCAGAGCAATTCCTCCAATCAATGGCCCCGGAATCTGAGATGCAGACCTTGCAGAGGTAAAACTCGAATTAGCTGCAATTCTGGCTTCCTTAGGAATGAATGTATTAATAAAACTGTCTCTTGCAGGGACATCCATCTGGCTTGTTGTCTGCCTGAGATATAGAAATATTTCACTCCAGAGGAGGCTATGTACGATGGGCATGATCAGAAGAAAACCGTTGCTTATCAGGTGTGTGAACACCATGGTTCTTATAAGGCCGATACGTGTCTGTATCTTTGATGATATAAGTATTGATACGGCGGTAAGAATGTTAACTATTAGAAATATGAAACCAGCGGTAGATAAGTCAACATTATAAACGACCTTAAACCATAGCGTCAGCATCGAAGTTGTAATCAACCCACCTCCTACTGAATCCATGGAAAAAAGGGCCGTCAGTGTCTGCACATGGCCACGCATATCTTCTGGTATTACGGATGTTTCCTTTTTACTTTGGAAAGATGGAAAGTTTACTAAAATATATATGATAAACTGAATAACTGATAGAAAGAGGTCGAGTAAGAAAATAACTGTAAAGGAAACACTGGATCCAGACAAAAACAGAAAGAGGGTTCCAATGGATGCAGCGGCATAAGAACCAAAATTATAAATTGCGAATACAGTGTTCTTTTTTGATTGAACAGTCTCATAATGGCTTATGGTATACTGTTCGATAGGCTGATATGCAGATAAATCTCGTCCACTGAGTGAAATGCCACCGATAATGATTCCAATCACATAAAAAATGGGATCAGGAAAGATCAGAAGTATGAGAAATCCGAGAATTAAAAGGGCAGAGAGAAGAAAAGACCTGAATCTTAATGAAATTCTGATTTTTCCATACATTGCAATAAATAGGCTTGACGAAAGAATACTAAGAAAGAGAACAGCACTTATTTCAAAGGAGTTGAACTTATATTGGGAGAGGAAGTATGGGGAACTTATTGCCATAGTGGCAAAGATAAATGATCTAAGTGATTTTGTGATACTTAGAAGGAAGGATTCCTTGGCCATTCTGCTAAATCAAAAATAGGTATAAAATATTTTGATTTTTATTAGGAAAATATAGTATTCTCTAAGAGAAACATCATAATGTAATTTGCGTCAAATCTCGCTGGATGTTTCCCTTCTAAATTTTTCCATTTCTTCCTTAATTTCACCGACAGATGCGGAGCTTTCCAGCGTGCTGATATCTCCGGGAACATCCCCTAGAAATACCGCTTTTACAACTCTCCTCATAATCTTTCCGCTCCTTGTCTTTGGTAATGTTTCAACTATGTGAATTTCCTCAGGTACATATATAGGTCCAAGTTCTTCTCTTATTCTTTTTCTTAGTTTCGTCACAATTTCATTATCCCCTTTAAACTGTTCTTTGACCACAACAAAGGCTACTATTGTTTCACCCTTTGTTTCATCGGGCTTACCAAACACCGCTGCCTCAGCCACCTCATGAGACGAAATAAGTGCATCTTCAATTTCTATTGTACCAAGCCTGTGGCCTGAAACCTTCAGCACTTCATCTGCTCTTCCAAGTAGCCAATAATACCCCTCAGAATCCTTCACCGCATAATCTCCACAGTAATACATCCCATTGAACCTCTCAAAATATACCTTCTTGAATCTCGATGGATCGTTGTTAAGCGTCAGAAACATTCCCGGCCATGGCTTTCTATAGGCGATATAACCTTTTTCACCTTGTGGCACCTCCTTTCCGCTTTCATCAAGAATAACAGGATCAATACCTGGCATAGGAAATGTTGCAGAGCCTGGTTTTAATGGAGGAAGGCCGAGGGCATTAGATGGAGCAATAACAAATCCACCGGTTTCAGTCTGCCAGTAAGTATCTATTATGGGGCATTTGGATCCACCAATATTTTCATAATACCATTTCCATGCGGCTGGATTTATTGGTTCACCAACAGTCCCCAACACCTTTAGGGTTGAAAGATCATGCATTTTTGGATATTTTTCCCCGAAGCGCATAAGTGTCCTAATTGCGGTGGGTGAAGTATAAAGAATATTTACCCTGTATCTTTCAATAATCTCCCATAATCGGTCTGGTTCAGGGTAGGTTATGGCACCTTCATAGATTATGGAGGTAAGCCCAAGTATTAACGGCGCAAACACGATGTAACTATGGCCCGTTATCCATCCAATATCAGCAGCACACCACCATCTATCATCTTCATCCGGGTCAAATGCCCATTTTAGTGTGTTTGCAACCCATACGGAATACCCTCCATTTCCATGTACCACCCCTTTTGGCTTTCCTGTGGTCCCTGAGGTATAAAGTATAAACAGTGGATCATTTGAATCCATGGGGACTGGCCTTACATAGGTCATATTATCCCCGACAATATCGTGATACCATATATCCCTGTCCTCCTCCATCTGCACGGTGTGTCCGGTTCTCCTTACAACTATAACGTTTTTCACGCTGGATGTCTGCTCAAGTGCTTCATCCATTATTTTTTTCAGTTCAACGATTTTTCCATTTCTATATCCCCCATCGGCAGTTATCACAATTTTAGCCTTTGCATCCTGTATCCTTTCAGCGATAGCAGATGCCCCAAAACCAGCAAAAACGAAAGAGAAGGTCGCGCCTATCCTTGCTGCTGCAAGCATTGCCACAGGGGCTTCCAGAATCATGGGGAGGTATATCAATATTCTATCACCCTTCTTGATTCCCAGATTGATCAATGCAGCAGCGAGATTATTCACTCTTCTATATAAGCCATCGTATGTTATTATTTTCTCTTCACCATTTTCTCCGATCCACATATAGGCAGCTTTATTTCTACGATGTGATAAAACGTGCCGATCCACCGCATTATAGGACACATTTAATTTTCCGTTTACAAACCACTTATAGAATGGCTTATTGCTATCGTCAAGGACTGTGTCCCATTTTCTGTCCCATTCAACAATTTTAGCCGCATTACCCCAGAATTCTTCTGGATTTTCAATTGATTCTCTGTAAGTTTTTTCATAGGAGCCTATCCCTGGATGATATTTCTCTTCCATCGGTAGTATCCCTTTTATTCCCTCATTTTCAGCCATACAGGATCATAAAAAGAATCTTAGATATACTTTTTCAACGGGAAAAAAGAGTTAAATATGTTTATCAATTATATTTCTTTATTCGAATTGCTAAATTGTGTGATAAACAAGAAGGGATCGATATAAACTATACAGTTTAGCAAAATTCCTTTACCATTTTCTTTTGCTGCTGATCCAGATCTTCTTGATTTTTCAGATTTCGCAGTTATAACATATTTGCATAGATTACTCAATGTGGATCTCCTTAGTCTAGGCGGTTATGATTGTCGCATTATATAATTTAAATTCACCGGGAACATTTGTATTAAGTGGTTTCATTGGAATCAAGCTAGGATATGGTTCCATGCGTGAATATATTTAGAAATAATAAAATACTTAAATATATTGCACTGGTATGCAGAATAAACCAGAATCATTTTGGTATATGATTCTTTATCTCATACCTATAGTTGGTACCATAATAGTGGCTGTAATGTTTAATGATGAGGATAAAAGACTGAAGTTTCATAAGTATCAGTCATTTGTAGAGGGAATCGTCCTGATTGTGCTCTTTATCATAGGCAAAATCCTATCTGCAATCATTCTCGGTCAGGCTTTTTCTCCAGGGGCTTCCTTCAATGTAGCTAGTTCCGCTGTCGGTCTGAATGAAACAGTCAGCTTGATTTTAGGTCTGATAAGCTTATTACTTTGGATATATGGCCTTTTCGTTGGTTTTAAGGCAAGCCAAGGGAGCGATATAAAAATGATCCTCTTGGGGGACATAACCAACAAGATAATGAGTGCATAGTAAAAGAACAAATTAAATTTTAATAATTTTTAATTTAAAATTCAATTTTTGTACAGTGGGGGTCTTATTTTTCATGAAATATCTTCATTTCAGGCATTATCAAGAAGATCAAGAATGATTGTTCTCCATGAAATTAACAGAAAGATCACATATGAACACTAAATAAAGGAATGTGCTGCCATAGATTCACTCATGATCCACAAATGTAAATATTCAACAGCAGTAAGAAGAAAATTATCTGGGAATTACAGAGATCATGAAGCAGGATGCTTTAAATCAATCAAAGGATGGTCATATGGAAGAAAATGCCATGTATCCATGTATGTTGATTCATGTACCATAAAATAGTGGATTGTAACCAAAGGCAATATACATGATTCAAGAAGGATAGGCAAAGGTAACTGGTACGGAAGGGAAGAAAAATAAAGTGAATGAAACTACATGAATGTCATAGGACTATTTTCATAGAAGAAGACATCCTATATCTGATTTTACCCTAAATGATAAAGGATACTATTTACCCAAAGAAGAGAACATAAAAAATGCTCAAAAGAAATTGCACCAATTGAAAACGTGACAAAATAAACAGTTAAAGCTCTATTGATATTTTGAATATTTGATTTTTCTATTATGCCAGATTTAATGGGGTTAGCCTCAAATTTTTTTAATTATAATTTCGATATTATCAATTGGTTGCAATTCGCAAAAAGATAAGACAAATATTACACACATAAAAATTTAAATATAATTAAATAATAAAGTTTCTAATGAATAAAAAAGAGATTTTAGGTATTATGATATCGGCGATGTTTATAGCCTCGGTATTTGCAATAACTGTTGGGAGTCAAATGGGTAATACTAATTCTGAAAAAAACAATATGGTCAATAATTCATGCATTTCAAGTTCAATCAGCAATTATATAAAGAATAATCAACTTGAAATGAATGGTTCCACCTCCCATTCCTCATATGTCAATGGCAATACCGTATCCATAAGGATTGCTTCCTTTTCTTCAAAGGTAGGGACAGATAAATATTATTTGGTAGACACAACATTTAATGGTATTCAACATGCAGCTTTGTTCATTTCTATAAGTTCTGCAATCAATAAGGATTATGTCATTTATACTCTTAACGTTAATGTTATATATTCTGCATCTAACATTCATAGTTTTACAAGCACTAGTAAAGTTAACAGGTCGATTTTAAATCACAACAGCACAGCAACAAACAAATATACGGGATCACAGATTAGTACTGGAAAAATTATTGCTCCTGATATTAGTGCATCCGCGGGATGGTTGGGATGGGCTGTAAGTTTTACAGGTGCTAATATGAAGGGATTATACTATACTATATATAAGGCCGGTTATACTGGTATTTATTCTGCTATAGTTGGATATATAGTACAAATGGGGATAAGTGGATCTTTGGCCGGTCCAATAGGAGTTGTGGCAGGTATAATTGCGGGTGTTATCATATCTATAGGCTTCTACTATCTATACCAGTATGATATGAGCCATGGAAATCCTGGAGTATATTTCGCTGCATATTGGCAGACTCCATTAACATTAGATGTGTGGGGATTAAACCCGGTTCCCTGGTACTTTTAGGTAATTAAAATGGTATCCAAGCGTTTAAAATACTTATTTTTTTCCTTAACGGGTTATGCGTTAGGCCTTATATATATAATAATATTTTTTTATGCGGCAAAGTATTTCCACATTCCAGAATCAAGTTTTAAATATTTTATTTTCATGGAATTTTACCTCGTATTTTTTGCAGTTGGTTTATATTTTATGATATTGGCTACAAATATCAAAAAAAGGTAACTTTACATCTATCCGATTCAATATTTTTATGGCCCCAAGGAACTGAAGTGTTTTCACATTATCGGTATGTGGATACACGATAATTACAAAAATAATATTCTTTATTATTTCCTTTATTTGCTGGTATTTTAGAATATTTACAATGCAAATACCTATTAATTTGGCAAACTATTCTTATTATGCCATATTGCACATTCGAGCTCTCAGAAACAAACAAATTAATGTCTTGAGGTAGAAGCACATTAATGGAGTGCCGACAGCTATAAAGGAGTTAAGTTTGGGTACAGCTGCAAATCTTGCATTTATGCTTGAAAATGGATTTAATGATATTGTACTGAAAAACTAAAGTGCAGGTTCTATGCTCTCTGTTATGCACATAGACAGGAAGATAGGCTTTAGGGATGATGTCGACACAATTATGGAAAGTGGGAGTGTAATCGACGGTTGACTTTTGCACATTTCCTTGGAAAAAAAGTAACCCAGGTCGCCGGTTTAATTCTGATCCGTTTCCTTATGTGGAAGAGGATTTGAATTGTGCCGGCTTGAGGTGCAGAGAATGATCATGGGCTCGATGGATAGGAAAAGGAGCAAAATGGAGATCGCGGTGGGTTCTTGGCAAAACAAGGAATGCAGTCAGTAAACTGCTGAGGACAACCATACTGGCAGATCACAGGAACGGCAGAGAAAATCAAAAATTGATTCATACAGGGAGAATATCCGTGCACTCATAGATGAGCACAATCTTTCAGCTGTAAGGTTACTTGAGTAGATCAAAAAGATTTGGGTACGATGGCGGATACACCATACTGAAGGAATAATGCCTGTCTGCTTTCAATCATTGCGCAATACTCTGCACGGCCTCTTAAAAACTGTGTATGATCCAGGATTACCTTTTCCCTGATCTCTTCATATATCCTCACAGCGGAGAGGTTATATCTTTCAATCCCACCCCTTACATAATCGGTGTAAGGGCAATGATAGACTGTCTCCCCTCTCTGCTGTATTTGGCAGGTTTCAGCATTGCGATATATTTTCTATCAGTTCTCCCTTCTATATCACATATGCTCATTTCCTGTTCCCTCATAGTCTTAAACATATGTCAATTCTCCGCTGTAAGCGCATTTACCATCTCCAGCATGAAAATGCATGGGGTGATAAATATTCAATGCCCCTTTCTGGGTACTTATCAAGGGCCGAAAATTGACAAACTTGAATGGGCGATTACAATCTCTCGATCTGCAGACATCACATGCATATCATTTCAAGAATGTACTTCAAAGATTATTGCATCTAAATGCTTGCCTTGCAGAGGAATATCCTGATAAATGGATATTATGAACATTAAGATCAAGAATGTATGATATAATCACGATTGGAAAAACCATAATGGGACATCACAATGGGATCCTTGAGGTCATAAAATCTAGAATAAATTCGGTTGTTGTGGAAGGATTGAACAATACGATCCGTAGTGCATTCAAGCGCTTATTCTAATTAAAAACACGGGAATACGGAGATACGATCATATATTTGGTCGCAGGAGGATCGAAGTTATCCCAGGAATGGTAAAGAGATCCATTTTTATTAAAAAAGAAGTCCATGAAATTTTCCGTCATTTACTGAATAAATGTGAAACTTTAAATTATAATCAACCTTAAAAATACCTCGCTTAATTCGCATTTCGCCAAATTCATCTATGGTGCTTTCCCTTTTAACAAGTTCAAGTAATTTTGAGGCATTTTCTTCATTACTGAAAAAGTAAATTCTCATCCAGGCTTCTTTGTACTTTTTTGCAATATTTTTTCCATATTTATCAAGTATCTTTGAAGCATTCTCAACTGCTTTCTTGATTGTCCCTTCATCGATAGTACCGTTCAGGTTGCATTCTGCCATTATATAGGGTAGGTTTTCAACATCAAATGCGATCATGTCAACTTTTGCGTTGTCCTCTATTTCGTACGCAGTTTTGATTCGTTCGATCTCCTTTGCTTTGAAAATTAGCCAGTTAGAACATATCATGGTAAAGGTTCTATTGTTCTCATTTTTATGGGGTTTCAGGAAGATTTTTTCCAACTCTTGTAGCATTCTGTCACTCATTCCATCGTAAAGTTGAATACCTTTTCCACTGGGATGTTTTTCTCCTATGTTTTCCGCAAGCTCATTGATAAGTATCCTGTGAACTCTGTGTTTTTGAAGCTCAAGTATTACCTTTTCTCTGTAAAAAGCCTCTTCCTCTTTCTCACTGGAAGCGTCTTTCCCTTCTTGGCTTGTTTCAGGGTTTTCCTTTGTTTTGATATACTCGCTAATTCTTTCTTTGGGAATTTTTCCAACCATTAGCTTTATGAGGTCGTCCTTTTTTATTTTTTTAGGAATGTCTTCAACATTTTCCTTTGAGCATATATCCATCAGCTTTGAAACGGTCAATGTCTTTAAAAGATCCTCGGTAGACACAATATTTTATTACTAAATTGTTAATAAGCATTATTGTTTATTTCATCAGTTTAAATCGAAAAATGTCATGCTCCACTTAGTCTTATGGAGCGCATTTTTTATTAGGGTCGTTTACCATTAACGAGTGTGGTACAGGAATTCAATCAGAGCAAAATCACAGATCATATGGCCAATGAAAGGACCTATCTAGCATGGGTAAGAACTGGAATTGCAATAATCGCACTCGGATTCGTAGTAGCAAAGTTTGGAATAATTATTAAGGAACTTGTGCCCAATGCGCCAGAGACATCATATCATCTCTCCACTGCAGTTGGAATCTTTCTTGTAATATCTGGGGGTTTTCTTCAATTAATGGCGATGCGTTCATTCGTTCTAAATAAGAAAAATATAGAAAGTGGCAGTTTTAAACCAAGGTCTGGAAATGAAATCATCGCAGGTATATTGATACTTTCCATAGCCTGCCTTCTCGTCATATATATGCTATTAACTCTGTAAATTTGTAGATTTAAGAAAATGCGAATAGATATTAAACTTAAATGATAGTGTACATGATTTGCTGTAATTTCGAAAAGATCCTGTACATTCCCTAATTCTCCTCCATATTAATATACCTTCTCCCTGTTATCCACTCTTCATTTATATCCATCATTATGGTAACAACAAGCCTCAGAAGGGACTTCTCTGATGGAAATGCCCCAATCTTTTTTGTTCTCCTCTTGAATTCCAGGTTAAGCCTTTCCAGTACATTTGTTGTTCTCAATCTTCTCTGGCTTGATTCACTGTATGCCTTGTAATTGTACAGTGATGGGTACCATCTCTCGAACATCTCGGATGCCTTATCAAGACCCTCTTTAACAAGTGTGTCCTGTGCCTCTGACACAAGTGATTCGTTCTCAAGTGCTTGCTTCACGATCTGCATTACAGATAACTTCTTCTTCGGGATCAGTTTCATGATGTTTCTCATGAAATGGACATGGCAGTACTGCCATGCTGCACCTAAAAAGGATCGTGTAACTGATTCCTGTATCCCCTTATGGCCATCTGATATTACAAGTTCTATACCTTTGAGGCCTCTCTCCTTAAGATCATCAAAGAATGATTCCCATTCCATCTCAGTTTCTGAATCGCAGAGCTTGCAGGAAAGAATCTCCCTTCTTCCATCCGAGTCTATGCCAATACAGACGTACAGTGCCTTGTTTCCATATCTTCCATTCTCCCTTATCTTGAAGTATGTCGCATCTATGTAGATGAATTTCATGGGTCGGTCTATACTCCTTTCAAGGAATGATTTTACCCTTGCATCCAGTTCGGATGCAAGTGTTGATACATAAGATGCTGATATATTCTCT
>JAKADQ010000042.1 GCA_021820405.1 Thermoplasmata archaeon
TAGTAAGAGCCGAATATGGGGAAATCCTGGGATTCGCTTGAATTTATCAGTTGATTGACTGTACTGTTTACTTCATGCAAGGACAACCTTATTCCTTTTATATTCCCGAGATTAATTATGGACTGCACAACTCTTTTCTCCTGAATAATTGCACCCTGAACTGGTATGTTAGGGTCCAGGCCGGAGTCGGAATCCATTATCATTTCTCCAGGTATCTGACTTAAGGTAACGTTTGGGTTCATCCTTTCAAATTCTTTTATATTTTGTAATGTTTCATTAAGTGATGCGTTTGTATTCGGTGCGCATTCTGGTGCTCCTGACGAGGTCTGGTTGAAATTTATGGCAGATGGTCTGGGTTGAAAGAAATAGCTCTGGTTGAAGGCCTGGGCTAGAAGATAGCTGCCATAGATCTTACCATCAAGATTAATCTGACTTCCATTGGCTGAACCACGATCCACGTTTTCTGCTATGAAGGATGTAACGGTGGGTATTATAACACCCACTATAAGAATAACAATTACCATCACTATCACTGATGACTTAACAATTGCCAAAAGTTCTTTTATTTTTACCATACAACACCCACCCCCAGGAGTAGATAGTAAATGGCACCTATTGCCACAAACGGAAGCAGGACACCACCTACACCATAAACCATAATATTCCTTTTCAGGAGATCGTTGATTCCAGACGGCTTGAACCTGACACCCCTAATGGCCAGAGGAATAAGCATAGGAATTATAAATGTATTAAATATAAGCGCAGAAGTTACGGCCAATAGAGGATCTGTAAACCCAAGCACGTTGATGAAGGAAAGATCAGGAAACATGAAGAATACCGCGGGGATGATCACAAAATATTTTGATATATCATTTGCAATGCTGAATGTTGTTAAGGATCCCCTGGTAATAAGTATCTGTTTTCCAAGAAATATAACATCCATCAACTTTGTCGGGTCGTTTTCGAGATCAATCATGTTGGCGGCATCCTTAGCAGCCTGAGTGCCGCTGTTCATGGCAAACCCAACATCCGCCAGAGCAAGGGCAGGGGCATCATTGGTCCCATCCCCCACCATTGCAACCATTCTCTGTTTTTCCTTTTCCTCCTGAACCTTATCGTACTTATCCTTTGGTTTACTGTTGGCCACTACCTCGTCGATTGACGCCTCTCTGGCGATATACTGTGCAGTCAATTCGTTGTCACCAGTACACATAACAGGTTTTATATTCATGGCTTTCAGAGATTCGATCCTTTCCCTGATCCACGGCTTTAATATGTCGTTGAACTCAATTGCACCAAGGATTCCCTTCTCAGAAATTACAACCATAGCTGTTCCACCTCTGGATGATATCTCTGCACATCTTGCATCTATGTAGTTGTCTTTGCTTCCTGCTAGCTCCCAGATTGCGTTGGGAGAGCCCTTGTAGATATATTGGTTTTCCTTCTTAACGCCGCTGAATTTTGTATCGGGTGTAAATGGAACAAATTCATATTTGGTCATATCCAGGCTTTTCAGGTCGGGTTTGTTTTCTAATGCCTTTTTAACTACGGAAATTCCCTCTTTCGTTTCGTCAAAGTATGAAGAAATATAGGCTGCCTCGTATAATTGGTCCATGCTGATATCACGATTAGGATATATTGCATTTGCCTCTCTGTCACCAATGGTGATGGTCCCGGTTTTGTCTAGAATTATAGTATCTATGTCACCGGCATTTTCTACGGCTCTGCCGCTTTTAGCAATAACATTAAACTGACTGACCTTATTTATTGCAGCAACTCCCAATGCAGGAAGAAGGGCACCTATAGTTGTTGGAATCAGACATATAAGGAGAACGACCAGTATGAACAAATTTACGTTTGTATTTAGGAAGGTCCCCAAGGTATAAACAGAGGATGTTATTATGAGAAAAACCAGTGTAAGACCTGATAGTAAAATTGAAAGTGCGATTTCGTTTGGAGTCTTTGTCCTGATGGAACCCTCCACAAGTTCAATCATTTTGTCCAGAAATGTTTCTCCTGGATCTGCTGTTATTCTGATCTTCACTTTACTATCCTGAAGAATTGTTGCTCCAGTAACGCTATCTCCCTGGACCTTAAAAACAGGTTTAGATTCCCCAGTAATTGAAGATTCGTTAAAATATCCCCGTCCCTCAACGATTTCTCCATCGGTGGGAACGGTTTCGTCTTTTCGGACTTCCACAATCATGCCCTTTCTTAGTTCACTTGACGGAATCATTCTCTCTCCATTCTGATCAATAACTCTTCCGTTCGTTTCCCGTTTCATCTTCTTCAGTGTTGCTGTTATATTCCTGCTTTTACCCTCTGCAAGTGATTCTGCAAGGTTCGAAAAGAAAATCGTAAGGAAAAGTAAGACAATGACAGATATATAAAAGTCGATGTATACGGGAGTTAGATTCAGTCCATATTGCGTATGGAATGCAAGCAAATACAGGGAAACAAACATGGCCAGTTCTGTAATGAACATAACTGGGTTTTTCACAATCTTTCGAGGATCGAAGCTTTTTATGGCATTAATTACGGCTTCAATATATTGGTTCACCTAACCACCCCCACACTGAGGGAGAATGCTCTTCCCCACGCCAACAGAGGACCGGCTGCAAGTACCGGAAAGAACGATATCAGCCCCAGTATTATCATCGTGAATAGCAGCATAAAACCGAACCAGAATGAGCCAATGTCCACTGACCTGCCGTACTGTACCTTTGGTTTTTTATAGGAAAACGATTCAGCAACAATTAGCTGGAAAGCCATGATCGGATACCGCCCCAGAAGCATTATTATACCATCCAGTGTATTGTAAAAAGGAGTATTCGTTGCGAATCCTCCAATCTCAGAACCATTGTTTGAAGCTGCTGATGCATATTCGTAAAGCAAAGCGGTGATTTGATCGGGATGCGTGTTTACGAAACTTTTCATTAATATGGGGGCAAACAGAAGTGTAAAACCGAGAGGAACTATGATTATCAGTGGATGTATTATAAGGCTGAAAGTTGAATATTTTATCTCCTTTGAGCTAATTTTAAGGCTCATAATTTCTGGGAGTTTTCCTACCATTAATGATACCAGGAATACGGTGAATATGACATAGGAGAAAATATTCAAAACACCGGTGCCTACTCCCCCCAAAGGATCATTCAAAAGAAGTGGAAACAGAATTCCCAACATTCCTGCCGGTGTATAGTCGATCAGGGCAGCATTTGTCGCCCCTGTAGATGTAAGCGTAGCGGCACTTCCAAATATTGCGCTTTGAGATATTCCTATTGCGGTCTCCTTTCCTATATAATTACCGCCGAAATTGTATCCTATATTTGAAAGAGCTGGCACTCCGGATATTTCTCCGAAAAACGCCAGAAATGCACTGAAAGCAAAAAGGGACATTATGACACCAAAGAGCATGAAAGAGAATTTCCTGTTCTCAAGTACCTGGCCTATTGCAAATATTGAACCTATGGGGATTATGGTAAATGATATCACCTCGATCAGATTAGTGATCCAAGATGGATTTTCGAAAGGATAACCTGCGTTAGCCCCATAAAATCCACCACCATTTGTTCCGATATTTTTGATGCCTTCAAGTGAGGCAACAGGGCCTATTGGAATATTTACTGTAAACTTGTCAAAGAAAGGATGTATAACAATACTCGTGTAGGTCGTGTCAGGGACACCAAAAATAATAAGTAAAATTGTGGCTAAAAGGGATAGGGGAATGAGAAGATCAAAGATCGAAACAAGAAAGTCATGGAAGAAATTCCCGAGTTTCCCATCATCGTTTATAATTCCCCGAATAAATGCCATTGATGCTGCAAACCCAGTTGCTGCGGACACATACATAAGTCCGATTATAACAACGGTGATATCGCTGTAGCTCAATCTTAAAGGGCTGGAATAATGCTGCAGGTTAGTATTCGTAAGAAAACTTACAATCGTATTAAATGCAAGGTAAATATTCATGGGCCTTTGTCCATTAAATTTGAAAAAGTCACCCTGAATCATCAAAAAGGTTAGGGAAAAAACCCCTACTAGGAAATTAAAAATAATCAGGGAAAGAAAATATCCTTTAAAATTGCTCGTATTTTTTGGGTTTACACCGGCAACTTTTTCAATCTTTTCTATAATCGGAGCAGTATATTTACTCAAGAATGTGTTCTCTCCTTTATACAACTTCCTTATGTATGGAGCTAAAAGATATCCTAAAGCCGATATAATGGCAAGATAGATCAAAATAATGATTGCTCCGGATACAATTCTATTATTTGTGAAGAATGTTAACCAGAAATTTCCACTGTATGTGGACGCACCACTGTTACTCATAACTTCTCAGCTCTTATTATTGTGTAAATCAAATATACCGATGCTAAACCTACTAAAACAGCCAGGGGTATTATCCACAAATTGACTTGAAACATTTCAAGTTGGATAATTTTTCCATATTAAAGTTTAATCCACTAAACTTATATATACAAATTAAAAAATCTTGAAACATTTGTTAATTTTGTATCGTTTGAATAATCCTTACACTAGATCTATTCTCAAAAAACATATCGGTAATTTTCTTATGAAAGAACGCCTCTGAAATTGAAGAGATATTATGGAGTAATAGAAGTTATTCATAGGCCAGGTTTACAGGGATTTGCTTACATATGTTCCCTGACTTGCATAGCCCATCTTTCTGAAATACTCTCGCACACCTATTCCGCTGATTACCATAATCCTGTCATATCCGAATTCTTCCTTTGTAATTCTTTCAGCCTCCACAAGCATTGCCCTCCCCAGTCCTTTGTGCTGGTAAAGTTTCTCATCGTGTTGTCCAACTGGGACAACTCTGCCCACAGTTTTAATCTCTCTGACCATACCTGACGATCTGGTATCTTCCTTCCAGGAATCCTCCGGTATTTTTCTAAGCCTTAGATATGAAGCAAGGTTCTCATTTTCATCCTCAAAAGATATGAATATTTCCTTGCTTCCAGAAGCCTTATAGTCAATCCTTTTCATTGTAAGATTTGAACTTGCGGAAGATGTGAATCCGATCTCTCTTCCACGAATCTCTTTGCTTTTTATGCTATTTTCCCTCAGCATCAGATCGATGAGATTCCGAAGATCGCTTCTCTTCACCCCAGCTTCTATAAATTTCACAGGTATGTCCCGTTGCATTCTCTGAACCCTTATCCATGGGGGCATTTCTTTCATAAAATTAAATAATAATTTCGCTGCCTCCTCAGTTTCCATGGGGGAGTATTCGCCTGACTTCCACATATTGTAAAGTTTTGTACCTTTTACCACAAGTGTCGGGTAGATTTTCAACATGTCAGGCTTAAATCTCTCATCGGAAATCATGACCCTGAAACTTTCAAGGTCTTTCTTAAAATCGGAACCATACATCCCAGGCATTACGTGGTACACAATCTTCAACCCTGCATTTTTGGAAAGCATTGTGGACATTTCAATTTCCTTAACGCCGTGGCCTCTGTGGTTTTTATTCAAAACCTCATCGTCAATTATCTGCACGCCAAGTTCCACTTTGGTCGTTCCATATCTGAGGGATTCCTCTATTTCCTTTTCAAAAAACCAGTCAGGCTTGGTTTCAACAGTTAAACCTATGCACCTCCTCTTCGAAGTTTCGTTCATCCTTATGCTCTCTTCCAAAGAAGGTGCTACCTTACCGTTCATTCCATCAAGGCATCCCTTTACAAAACTCTCCTGATATTCTATACTTCTTGCTGTAAAAGTTCCACCCATGATAATGAGATCAACCTTTGAGGTATCGTGGCCAATCGTTTCAAGCTGCTTTAACCTGTTAAAGGTGATACTGAATGGATCATAGTTGTTCATTCTTCCTCTCAGGGCCGATGGTTCGTATCCAGTATAGGCCTGTGGGGAATTGTTCTCAAGACCGCCTGGGCAGAATATACATCTTCCGTGTGGACAAACCTCTGGAGAAGTCATAGCGGCCACGACGGCTACTCCAGAAATTGTTCTTGTGGGTTTTAATCTCAATATATCCTTCGCTTTATCGTCAAGGTATCCTGAATTCAATATTTCGGAATTCGAGGGTACCCGGTCCATCCCATATTTTCTGGAAAGTTGCACTTTTAATTTTTGAAGCTGTTCACCGTTGGAAATCTCCCCAGAACTTATCTTTTCAGAAATCTCTTCATAGATATTCATTGACCGTTACATTATAGCATAAAGGAATTTAAACAAATTGAATCTTCAATTGGAGCAGTTAATTTAACGCTTTTCATATCAAATTTACTTAAATCTCCGGGATTCCAGTAGAAATAAAATTATATGAATGTTTCATATGTGATGGATGGAAGGTATTGAGACTGTAAAGATTGAGTTTCCGGAAGGCACTAACGTTATTTTAGGATATTCTCACTTTATAAAAACTGTAGAGGATCTTGTGGAAATTATACGGACATCCAGACCTGATGCCATATATGCTGTGGCTTTTTCAGAAGCTTCCGGAGACAGACTTATAAGGTATGAAGGTAATGATAAGGAATTGATTGATAAATCCATAGAAAATATCAAAAATATTGGGGCTGGCCACACATTTCTCATTATATTGAAGAATGTTTTTCCCATAGCAATCTTAAATCAGATAAAGCAATGCCAGGAGGTGGGGAGAATATTTGCCGCAACTGCAAACCCTCTGGAAGTGGTGATTTACAGGAAAGGCGAGGGAGCTGGAATTCTGGGGGTAATAGATGGCTTCACTCCCCTGGGTATAGAGAAGGAACCTGACAGAGAGAAGAGAAGGGATCTGCTTAGAAAAATTGGCTATAAAAATTAGGCCTGTAGTGTAATGGATATCATTTGGGCCTCCGGAGCCCACGATCCGGGTTCGAATCCCGGCAGGCCTGTAATCCATCGTTTTTAATATTTTTAAGAAAAGGAGTTTGCGTTGAATTTGTAATCAACTGTTAGTTTATGTGTAAGACAACACTATTTCATAAAAGATTTATCTGACAACCATCAATACATATTGGAATAATGGTCCTCAGGTTTGTTTTGAGTTGATTGCATACTTGAGATCAACTTTCATGTTTCTCCTTTGAAAAATAAAAATCTTCCACAGTGGGTTTTTCCGACTTAAATAATATTACCTTGTAACCTCTCTTTACCAGTGATGAATTTAAATCCTCTATCTTCTCCCCCGCGTTACAGGTTATTTCATATCTGTTTCCTATCTTTCTAACATCTCCCATGGATTGGAGCATTTCTCCTAACATATCATCAGGATTCCCTATTTCCAATGTGACTTTCAAAGTTCCAGATTTTTCGAGGATTTCTTTTGAAATGCTATCTACGATTCTCCCTTTCTCGATCAGGATTACTGTATCAGCCACGCTTTCGAGTTCCTTCAGTATATGGGATGAAACTATCACCGTTTTTCCTCTGTTTTTTTCTTTGATTATGAATTCGCTGATCATCCTTATTCCATCAGGATCAAAACCGTTGTAAGGTTCATCCATTAATATGTTCTGGGGATCATTGAGAACTGCGAATGCCAGTGATACTCTCCTTCTCTGACCAAGTGAGAGTTTTCTCATGGTCTTATTCCATAACTTCTGGTCGATTCCAAACTGTTTCAACAACTCAATTCCTTTGTTCCTTGCTTCCACATCGGTTAGGCCACGAAGTACGCCAAAATATTCAAATTGATCTATAATGCGCCAATATCCATTTAATATGGAAGTATCAGGCATCCACCCAACCTGCATAAGCGCTTTTTCTCTTTCCTTAATTATGTCGTAATTATCAATTGAAATTGAACCATAGGACTGGGAATGTGATCCTGATAACATTCTAATCAATGTGGTTTTTCCAGCTCCATTGGGTCCAACCAGTCCATAAACCTGCCCACCCTCAAAGGTGTAGCTTATCTTATTGATACCTTCCATACTTTTGCCGTACACCTTTGATATGTTATTTACCTCTATCATTGAGGAACATATAAAAGAATACAATTAATATATTTCTCTTTGGAGATTGTCAAGTAAGGATTTAGGAATCTGGGCACTTTCGCTGTAATTTTTGTGTTTTGTAGAGAGAAATGCATTCTTTGAATTTCTGAATTTTTCTGCATCATTCATTGAAAATTTTACTTTCAAATACTGAAGTGTGGACTCAAGTGTGTCGGTTGAGCGGCCCTCCTCAGGCATGCATTTTAATTCCTGGTCATCAAATATCAGATACACGCTATCTTCAATGCCAACCAGCCTAGGCATCTCTTTCATCAGTGTTTTCTCGTCGCTAATTTCAATGAACATTGTTATGCTTAACTCGTTTTTATCTGGAATCAATTTATTGTAGGTATCTAACAGGTGGTCAATCTCCTTATCATCATGAACATTTTCTACGTATATCATCTCATTGATCTGGTTTAAAACCGTCTCTCTGTTTTCAAATAGAAAGCTAAACGTTCTTGAATGAATCCTGCGTTCCTTCTTTATCTCAATAATCTTCCTTCTCTCCTGTGCGAGAACTTTGGAATATTGTTCAGGGGTGTATAAATCACCCCTTCTTATCACATCCATTATATCACTGCTTCTTCAATTCGTCAAGGGTCTTCTGATATTTAGTAGCATGTGACTTTTCAGCCTTGGATAGAACCTCAAACCAGTGAGCTATCTCATCAAAGCCTTCTTCCCGTGCAACCTTAGCGAAACCAGGATACATCTGGCTGTATTCATACGTCTCGCCGGCAATAGCTGACTTCAGATTCTGCTCAGTTGTACCAATAGGCTCTCCCGTTACAGGATCTCCAACGGCCTGAAGATACTTTAGATGGCCAAAAGCATGGGCGGTTTCTCCATCTGCTGTAGACCTGAACACTGCTGATATTTCCTGCTGGCCTTCCTCATCAGCTTTCTGCGCAAAGTAGAGGTATCTCCTGTTTGCCTGGCTTTCACCTGCAAAACCTGCCTTTAGATTCTCTAAGGTTTTACTATTTTTTAGTTCCATTATTTCACCAATTGTTTATTACTTTGACATATATCTAATTTTCCTTTATGAATTATCATTTAATAATTATTCTAAATTAGCCCTTCCAGACAAAATAGCATAAATCGCCGTATATGTAGGAACTACCTCGTTTCCTTCTAATTTGAAATTTAAGCCGTTGAGGTCTATTTCAAAAGGCTTAGTGACATTGATTTTAACCTCGTCGTTTTTGAACTCCGAAGGAATTGCGTCTTTTAACGGGTTAAATTCATTGAACCTATCTATTTCCACATTTACCACCTGAAAGCCAGTTTTCCCGTGAAGACTATAGGGAAATCTTATCAGTCGATGAATGTCGGTTGAGACCGGTTCA
>JAKADQ010000043.1 GCA_021820405.1 Thermoplasmata archaeon
CATGATCGATCATGCATCCTCCATTGTTGTGGATGAATTCGGGCGACCATCATTGCTGGATGCTAAAGAGAAAGCATTCATCATCCTGGTAAAGGAGATAATGAAGCTCAGCAACCGCAGGATGGCATATGAGTTACCGCTGTTTGGAATTGACAGGATCATCTCATACAAGACCGTTGAAAGGCTGTATTCAGATCCCCTTGTAATCATGATACTGAACAACATCTTCATTGAGACATTGAGGAAAAAGGAGATGGGGAAATGTGATGCTGCTGGCGATGGAACAGGCTATTCCCTCACTGTAACCAAGCATTACAGATCAATGAGGGAGAAACATGGGAAATCAGTCAAGAAGGGGCAGTTCGTATATTCATTCGCCCTGATGGATCTCAGCACACGCATGTACATCGGCTATGCTGTATCCATGAAATCAGAGAAGGACGCCTACAGGAAGGCCATTGAAATGATCTCAAAACTCAGGATAGATCTGGAAAGCATCAGGCTTGACAGATACTATTCAGGGCAGAGCATCCTTGATGACTTCTCTGAAAACACAAGGATATTCATCATACCGAAGAAGAATTCCAGAATAAGGGGGCCAGGGGCATGGAGGGACATGATCCTGAGGTTCATGAATGATCCTGTTGCATACCTGAGAGAATACTTCAAAAGAAGCAACTCAGAAGCTGGTTTTTCCTCAGACAAGAGATCAACAGGGCAAATGATATTCCAGAGGAGGAAAGACAGGATTGAAACCTCGGGATTCTGCAAGGGGCTGCTTCACAACCTGATGCTTGTGAATGGATAGGGCTACTTATGTCCCACCTATGTTAAGAGGGACACCGTTATATAGGCATCAATGGATTGATGCCTCTTTAACCTTTTCTTAACAACCTCCTCCTTTCCCCTGATCAGGATATATTCGTGACACGGAAATGTAATCGGTCATCCACCTATTCGAGGCTTTTACCCTCACTATGGATAGTTCGGCCATTTCCCAACAGATTCCCTCAATCAGAGTCGCGATGCTTTCCATCAGGGACAAAACGAGGCCTCTCTATTGAGCTTCATTCCTGTAGTACGGTCTCTTCTCCTTCAGGACCCAGTATACAATCTTCATTAGCTTGTTGGCTGCTGCAACAAGTGCCCTGGATTTCTTCTTTCCCTTTGAAATACGGCGGTAGAATCTGGACACGCTGGAACCGGGATCGAACCTCATGTGAACATGCAGAGCCTCGGTTATGATCCACCTGAGATATTTCGAACCCTGGTATGTTATGTGGCCATAGTGAACCACATCAGCGGACTGCCGGACAGATGGAATCATTCCGGTATATGCCAGCAGCTTGGAGGAATCCGGAAACCTGCTGATGTCTCCAATCTCGGAATAGATCAGGACAGCGGAGAACAGACCTATTTCCGGTATTGTCATGAGGAGTTTCACATCCTCCATGCTGCCGTACTTGGCAATGGTCTCATCAATCTTATGAACCTCCCTCTCCAGTCCGTTTAGAACACTGACATAGGAATCTATGCGTGGATTATGCAGGTTCCACAGGAATATCTTTCCCTTGTTGGTGAATGGATCAACCTCATAATCCACATGCATCCTCAATAATTCATACCTTATGCGGTTCTTGTATGATCTCATGGTCTGGCTTATCTGTATCCTTGTCCTGACGATCCTTCTGATTTCCCTGATCTCCTTTGGAGGAACATACGATTCCGGTATCCAGTCATTCCTCAGCAATTTTGCCAGAATCTCTGAATCCACATCATCGTTCTTCATCCTTGATTCTGCAATTAGCTTGATCTTCAGCGGATTCGCCAGTATAACATCAAATCCCCTGGATTCTATGAAATCGTACAGGGGTTCATAGAATCCTGTGGATTCCATGACGAACCTGTCTCCCAGAGAGAAGTTGTCCAGGAATTCTCCCAGCTTTCCGAAGCTGTTCTCAAGGTCGTCCTTTCTCACAATGTTACCATTCTCATCAAGGGTGGTGCACACAATACTTTTTGTCGATATATCCATTCCAGCATACGTGGGATCATCTCCTTCATTACGGTGATCCCACAATAACAATGGATGGATGTTAATTTTCCCTATTCCGGGCTCTTAAGCATCCCATCAAAGTCTTGAAATCCTTTATTGTTATATACTTCCGATAACAAGTCCTGCAAATTAGGTTCTTCAATGCTTTTTAATGCTTCCTCCCAATACAACGATGACATGCAATTCCAATATCTAATTATACAGGAATAATAAAATTGTGGTGTTGATACGTGTATAATATGGGTATAATTAAGCGTATGTATAGCCCTGATTTTTATACTTGGCCAATAGATAAAGAGAAGAAGCATGCTTCAATACTGAGGTGGGACTCAATTCAAGGGCAACCTATTGTGGTGTTTCATCCACATTTGTCATTTGACCCATTGAATAATTTGCGCAGACACGAAGGGATACTTGCAAGAGATGGTGATGTCTTCGATTGGCAGAATGATAATCTATACAACGACTTGAATGGAATTTACGATCATAGGGAAGATAATCTAGTGCCAATTGTTCATGAAGAAATTGAGGTAGATGTCAGTGTTTTTAATAATTTAGATTCATTTTTAAGTAAGATAGCGGATTACTTTAAACTTGAATCCGACCAATGGCTCTGGTATGACACAGGATTCTGGGCAGCAAAGGGACACAAATATGGTTATATTGGAATAAGTGAAGAAAGTGCCATAAGACTGTGGAATGAAAACAAAAAGATAAATTTGTGCTACATTGCCTCAAACACCTCAATGTTACTAGAATTTTATTTGGATAAACGAGTGAAAAGCTGCTTTTCTTTAAATGTATATTATACAAACAGGTCAATTGTATTTCCAGATTTGATAGATTGTGTCCACAGGGCTCTAGATAATATCGGGTACTGGAAAACTATCAATATTGAGAATAAAGATCATGATGTTATATTTTCTATTGATAATAAAGATAAGCAGTCCATTGGAAATAATGATGAAAGATATCTCTATATAAAGCCAAAAATGGTCATGCCATTTGGAGATGATCCGTATCCAGGAACAGATTTCCTGTATGCTGTCGTTGTAGAGAATACATTTTTTAATGTTGAAAACGTAAAGGGGAAACCAGAAGGCTATGCTATATTGACAAGACCGGGAGGGTGGCTTAAGGAGGACTTCCAAGGAGAAAAGAAGTATATGGAATACTTTTACATTAGAAAGTTAGCGCATTGTTATTTAGTTAATATGGCAGTTGAAGAGATTTAATGTAATGATGAATTTTTCGCATTGTAAATCTAATACAAACTTACCCCATTCATCATCCCTCTACGTTGACAAAATATGTTAAAACGAAATGAAGTTGGTGTAATATGGGTTCAGGTATGGATACGACAAACACAGACATGAAAAATTTACTCGAAAACTACAAAGTTCACAGGAAACTTACAAGGGATCTTCTTCTTTCAATCGGTCAGGAACAGCTTTCTGCCAAACCATTCCACGCATCAGGGAGCTTTGGTAAGCAGTTCAGGCACCTGATCTATATAGAACGTAGCTACGTAGAATCATTGACAACCGGATCCCTCTCTTTTTTCAGGCCAAATGTGGATCACTCCATTGAAAATGATAAGGAGAAACTTATTCATGAGATGGACACAGTAGATGTGGATCTGATTCAAATAATTGGCAGCATCGGTAACGCAAAGGCGGAAGACAAATACATTGACTGTAGTCAGGCTGTGAAGTATCTTGGTGATCGAAATATGCTTGCTTCACCAATCCAGATACTTAAATGGATAACTGAGCATGAAATATTCCATGAAGGCGAACTTGCGCTATATGTGAGAAATGAAAAACTAAAATTCCCAGAAAGCTGGATGATCTGGGGCCTTAAATAGTGTTAAACTGTCTGAAAAACCTACCCTGAAAACGGACCTCTTTATTTATATAACCCCTACCCATGATTTCAGTGTCCAGAAAAGAAATCTCTGTTTGACATTTAGAACAACACAACAGAGGATTTTGTATTTATTCCAAACAGTCCCCTCTTTAGAAATTCAAAGATTAAAAACCCTTAATTCTGATTGAGAAGGTTACAGTCATTCCTCAGATAGTAGGAATTATCGATTACCATCATTTCCATTTCCAGTTCCGCGAGAATGGCCTTGTTATCCCGTTCACCTCTAACTGCTTTTTCCTTTAAATCTAAGATTGTCTTCATTATTTTTTCTGATTTTATAGCATTCTCTATTGCCTATCTAACTGTTGACGTAAAAATTTCTGGCTGTCCTGTCAAATCACTAATTTTTGTATATCTCGCTTTGAAAATAGCGTATTTTCCCGGTTCATTTGTAATCTCACCTATATGTGCTGCCCAGGCTTTCCAGAACACTGCCATAAGAGAATGCGAACATTCGTTGTTTTCACTCAGGCGGCATCCTTCAAACTGTTTAATGTCTTCCTTTAGGTGCTCACGAAGTTTTGACTGAAATTCAGCTGAAGTCCCATTAATTTGGTTCATCAGGAAACCGTTAAATGTCTCAACTAATTCCTTGTTGCTTTTAGCTATCTGAGGGAAATCTTTTACTTGAATGGAAGATATGTCATATCCCGGTGGAAAAAAATCAGAGAGAAGTCTATTGTTCCTGCCGGTATTTTCAATTTCCTGGCAAATTCCTTCAAGAATGTTCCGTTCAGTCTGAATGGCATTTATAGACTCGTCTATACGTGAATGGATATTCCGCGAATCACTTTCATTTTTACAAACTTCACCAAGTAGGGAAGAAAATTTAGGCCAGTGGATCCCAACATCATTCAATAAAAGCACATTTTCCTGATGGCCATTTTCTTTTCCAGTCTTTATTTTTACTAAATCCTCTGCTTTTTTGCCTTTCAGGAATTTCTTTATGTCGTTCAGGTGTTCGTACTTGACTCTGCTCTCTTCGTATATCGAAGAGGACAGTTTTGCCTGGGAGAACGTTACGAAACCACCAACAATGGTCCCTGAAAGTATTGAGCCACTAATAGTCACAAGTATATAGTAATTCAGATAAACTAACACTATGGTAACGATAATTTCTAGCGCCAAAAAAAGAGAAATTAAGATAAAAAATGACTTATCATGCAACCTTTTCACCTGTTTCATTGATCTCCACCCAATCACAATAGCTTTGAAACTGATATTCTGAAACCGCAAACCTCAAGGTAAGGCCCTGCCTGCTCAAAACAGATGATGCCGGAAGAACCGTATCCCTTTATGAAACCCGCCTGAACTAATTAAAGTGTAACCCCTTCAAAAGGCTCTCGATTCTTATGGTTTCTTAATTATTCTCCTTACTTTCCAGGAATAAATCTATGATGTGTCCAGCTGCGAGCCCAGCTACAACCCCGGTTATGAAGCCATACTTTTTACCGGCTGCCTGTCCGATCACGGCACCAACTATTGTTCCGGCAATTTTTCCATAATTTGCCATCTAATAAATAAGACGTAATGAAATATAAACATGTCCATTCCATGAGTTCTTAAAGTCGACAAAATTTTCTAACTGGGTTTTATAGAGTTTCAGCCGCACTTATAAAACGAGATTTTATTCATAGCCGAGGAAAATGATTGACCTGACAATTCATACTTTTGTCATGTTATGATTTATTGGACTTTCCTATATTTATATACTCTAACCTCTGATTCGGGTTCTTTTCCAGGTTACCGTATGAACAAACCTATTTAAAGACGGAAATATTGTCATGTTATGCCTCTTCCAATACCCAAGAGCATGATGATCCAGTCCTCAGGAAGGCAACTCTCGATCGATTTCTTTTCAGATGAGGAGGTACAGCAGATCTTCAACGAGATTGCCAAAAAGATCAATGCTGAGATAAGGAGGGGTGACAGGCATAAACGGTATTACCTCCTCGTCAACTTTCTATACAGGACAGGTGCAAGGATAGATGAAATACTCATGCTCAGGCCATCAGACATCAATTTGACCACAAATTCAGTCAGGATGAAAACGCTTAAGCAGGGGAAAGACAGGAATGGGATTCAGAAAGAAAAGTACAGGATTATACCACTACATGCTGATCTGAGGGATGCCTATATGCAATATCTTCTGGATATGAACATTTCAACAAAATCTGAGGATCCACTGTTTCCCATGTCAAGGCAGGTTGTAGATCTGTATTTCAAGAAGATGCAGAGCAAGCTCGGCTTCAGGATCCATGCTCACAAGTTCAGGCATACATTTGCAGTCAAGGCCATAATGGACAATGTCCCACTGAATGTACTGCAGCAGTGGCTTGGGCACTCTTCCATATTCACAACAAGCATCTACACACAGATAACCGGGATGGATACATCGCAGTTCATGGAGAGGGTGAAATGAGGAAATGGGTGGAGGGATGGATATAATGATCCCCTGTCCCATAATTCCCAAGCACTTTGGCCCTATTCAGAATGAAGTACAAATGTTATTATAGCTCACAAAACATGTTTAAGGGATTGCCAGTGAGCAAAGCAAAAATTCGAATAAAATCCGTGGGTACATCCTCGTCTTTTGAAACGAAGGTTGTGAACGTGCATGGCATGTGGATGGGAGGGTTTCCGGCCGGGTCGCATTCCATGATAGAGATTGGGAATGCAGAGCCAGTGAGAGAGGTCAGAACCAAAAGGGAGAGATGATCACCGCACCCATTCCGGTTGTTCAGATTGGTCCCACTATTCTTTCTGCTTATTTTACCTGTGCAGATGAAGTATGCATCGGATTCCACTAAGTACTCTGCAAGGCCATCTCTCCCGATATCGGCGTCGAAACGGGATTCATGACGCCAAAAAAATTTAGAAATACCTTGCGAAGGAGATTATTCCAGGATAACCGAAGATATTTTTAACATTCACTCCGTCTGATAATTTGCGCTGAGCTACGGCCATACTACCACAACGCAGTATCAGCATTACCTGAATATTCCTTTTGAAGATGAGGACAGGAAGGAAATGAGGAAATGGGTGGAGGGGTGGACGTGCAAAGATGGAATGCAAACAACGACTGGTTCTTTTACATTTTTTCTGGAAATAGTGAAATGGTCCTCTGATAATCCTAAGCCAGCATTTTCTGGAGAAGAATCTTAGAATATGTTTCATAATACTCAGAAACAATGAAATAAGGGGAAGTGCTATGAAGATCATCTATCTCAGGTCGGCTGAGATAAATGAGGCATGGTCACAGAGATCTATGAGGGGATTCTATAAATGCAAGGACGAGATCAGGGAAATGTTCCAGAAGAGGTATCCTTTATAAATACACAACTTTCGGGACGCTATCATAGGTTATAAAAGGTGGATATTTGACAGATGATAATGTTACATTAGCATCAAAGATATTGAAAGAAGAATTTCTCAGACTAGAGGACGAAGAAAACATAATTTCAAATCGAGACAAAGTCTTGAATAATTACAAAGATATTTTTTCCATTGAAAAAATTAGAAACATAAGTTGGGATCAATTCTCTGGTTTTCTGAAATTTGAGAACAATAACCATTGGCATGGGATAGATTTACAGATAAAACTAGGAAATTATTTGAAAAATAAATTTGATGATGTAGTTGACGCACTAAGCACATTACTGGACGAAACAAAACCAATATCTGCAAGGTTCAATCAGGCTAACAACATTAAGGATCTAGGAAAGGCGAAGATTTCCCCTATTTTGCTTATTGCATATCCTGATAAATATGGTGTATGGAATAGTGTATCAGAATGGTGTCTGAAAACTTTGGGAATCTGGTTATATAACTTACCAAACAAATCGGAGAAAAAACTGTCCGATGGTGAAGTCTACGAGGCAGTTAATAATGTTCTATTAAGGCTTTCAGAAATAATGGACGTTGATCTTTGGACTCTTGATGCAATTTTTTGGTACTATTATAAAAGTCATTCAAGTCAAGTTTCATTAGCACTAGTTGAAATGGCAGAATACTCGAAAAAAGACTTATCTGATATCTTCACTCCGGAGTATTCCTACACCCCACAGGGAGGAAAATGGGGAAGGGTAGGCGTAGTTTCGCTGAGCTTAGGAGTTAGTAAGAATTATGTACTTTTTTCTGTTGGAGAAAAATTTGCAAAACTAGAACGACCAGAAGCTGTAATGGACGATGGAACATATGACTGGGTAACTCAGCAAAGGATGAAGTCCAAGGAAACTCAAACCGTAAAAAGGATAAAAGAAAGCAATGTTCTGGGTATTAACGTGTTACTATTTTACAAAGCTAAGGAAGAAGATCAAAAATTCACTTATTATGGTCCTTTAACTTTCATAGATGAATATAAAGATAGTTCACAAAACAGAAGATTCATCTTTAAGTTGAATTCTTGGAATGGCATTAAAAATAGGATAATTGATTCTTCAAAGGTTCCAGTACTTTCCACGTCTCCAGGTAAACATGCGACTTTGAGGATTCAGCAACCTCCGACTACTTTCAACTCTTCTCAAAATAATTCAGAAAACATGAATAGAAATGGTAAATTTAGAAGTGTAAAAGATGGTGTTGAAAACAAAAAATTAGGGGACAGTGGCGAGGAACTCGTGATGAAATGGGAGAGAGAAAAGTTGAAAAATTACCCTGATCTTCTGAAAAAATTAGAGAGAGTTTCTGAAAAGAATGACTATTTGGGATATGATATCAGGTCATTCGATACAAACGGAAAAGAAATATACATTGAAGTGAAAACAACAAAAGGCGGTAAAAGTTCAAGCTTTATAGTTACATCAAATGAGTATATGACTTCAAGAAAATATGCAACAAAGTACAAACTGTATAGACTTTACAATTACAATCCCATAAGCGGTGCAGACTGTTTTATCTTAGAAGGAGATTTGAGCAAATTTAGTCCTAGGGTATCACAATATATTTTCGACCCTAAGGAATGAAGTTTTTTTAAATTTGGTTCTTCACACTTTTGTGTGGGTTGTTCCAGAAAAGTCTAGCTCGAATTATCTACATTCTACTGAATCTGTGTTAGTTTCAATCGAGTGCCAATCACTTCAAACAGATAACTTTTCGGGGAAAGCCACGCTTATAGAGGAACAATATGAACGTCAAGTTCTGACCCACATGAATGTGATGACCCTTAAATTTTTAATTCTAACTCCGTACAATCTTAGGGTATAACTTCAATCCAAATGCATCTGCAATCTTCTGTGATCTCTCGGGAACCTCTGCCACCGATCTTCTTGCTCCATCCGCTATGACATATATCTTTGAGAGT
>JAKADQ010000044.1 GCA_021820405.1 Thermoplasmata archaeon
CCGGGCAAAGGGCAAATACAATCCTTCGGAGGGCCTGTTCTTCAATGAAAATAAGACTCTCATAGATCCTTATGCTCGGGCTTTGGATTCGTCAGTGAAGTGGAATGATTCTGTGTTTCCCTATGACATTGAAGATTCAAACGTACTGAAGATGGACGAAAAGCCTGACAGTGAGTTCATCCCAAAGGGAATAGTAACCGACAGTACTTTTGACTGGCAGGGCATTAAAAAGCCGGAACTTAAGTGGAATAGCACAATTATTTACGAAACACATGTGAAGGGAATCACCTTTAAGAACGAAAGAATTCCACTGGAAGAGAGGGGCACATATGCAGGGTTATCCCGGGATTCAATGCTGGATTATTTCACTGATCTCGGGATAACCTCTGTAGAATTAATGCCAGTCCATCATCATGTGGATGATAGAATTCTTGTTGACCATGGCCTGAATAATTATTGGGGCTACAACACAATTGCATATTTCGCTCCTGACATAAGATATTCGCGAGGAAAACCAGGGGACCAGGTGCGGGAATTCAAGGAAATGGTAAGGGCATTCCATTCGCGGGGCATTGAGGTGATTCTTGATGTCGTCTACAATCACACAGCGGAGGGGAATCATCTGGGACCATCTCTTTCATTCAGGGGCCTGGATAACAGAACCTACTATATTCTTGATCCTGTGGATAAATCAAGTTTCATAGACTTTACCGGCGTGGGAAACAGTTTAAATTCAAGTCACCCCCAGGTTCTTCAACTCATAATGGACAGTCTTAGGTACTGGGCTAACGAAATGCAGGTTGATGGGTTCAGATTCGATCTTGCATCAACAATGGCAAGAAGCCTTTACAGTGTGAATATGCTTTCACCATTTATGGCAACAATTCACCAGGACCCAGTACTGTCTAAAACCAAGCTGATAGCTGAACCATGGGATATAGGGCCTGGTGGGTATCAGGTCGGCAATTTCCCACCGAAATGGGCTGAATGGAATGGTAAATACAGGGATTCCATGAGGCGTTTCTGGAGATTTGAACAGGGGCTGCTCGGGGAATTTGCTACAAGGCTTTCGGGCTCCCCTGATCTATATGAGGCAAGTAACAAAAGACCCCACTCAAGCATCAATTTCATAACGTGCCATGATGGATTTACAATGATGGATCTTGTATCCTATAATTTGCCTCACAATGAAGCCAATGGCCCGCTTTTTATGGATTCAACGGGAGATAATTACAGCGATAACCTTGGTGTGGAAGGATACACAGATGATCCCTTTATCAAAGGTCTCAGGTATAGAAGAATAAAGAATATGTTGCTGACACTGATTGTTTCGCAGGGGACACCCATGATTCTAGGAGGTGACGAAATTGGGAGAACTCAGGGAGGGAACAACAATGCCTTCTGCCAGGATAATGAAATAAGCTGGTACAACTGGAACATAGGCGAGGAGGAGAAGAATCTGAGAAAATTCCTGAAGCATATCATATATCTAAGAAGATCAAATCCGGTACTTGCAAGAAAAAATTTCTTTCGGGGGAGTATGGTTACAGGAACATCCCTGAAGGATATTACCTGGCTAACAGAGGAATGTGAGGAGATGACAATAAATAAATGGAATGATCCTCATAGAGCCACCCTTATGGCTTGGCTTAACGGACGAATGACAGAAGAGATTGAATATGAGCAAAACTCAATTACGGGAGGAGATCTGTTAATACTTTTCAACAGTTCCAGGAACGAAGTGATGTTTAAACTCCCCGATCATGGAAAAAAATGGGAAGTTTACGCAGATACCAATCTTCCTGATGTAGAAGGGTTGCCTGCACCCATAGAAGGTAACCGCTATCTTATGATGCCAAACGCATCCGCAATTATAAGGGAAAGGTTATAGCCATATCAGGAAAGAAATTTTTTTGGGCCTAAACTCTTGCTATTTTCATACTCATTCCACACAGATCCGCAATCTGGGCATCTATATTTTAGCATTTGATATTCCTCCATTTTCCATCTATTAATAACCAGGGCATCCACATTTTTTCCACAAACGGGGCAGATCATTTATTAGAATAAACTATCTACTATATACGTGTTGCCACACACATCCAAAGGAAGAGCAAAGTAAAATATATCTATCCCTCACTTACGCTTTATGTGTCACCTTACTTTTTATTAAGCTTGAAAAAATCATGTGTGGAGGAATGATCCTTGAAAGAATGCGTATTCTGCACGAACATAGTCTCCGGGAAGGAGGCACACATTTTTTACCGGAATGAAAGAATTATTGGATTCATGGATAGATTTCCCGTGGAGGAGGGGCATTCCCTCATAATACCAGTGAAGCATTACGAGAACATATTCTCAATTGAAGAGGACGTTTATCTCGAAATACAGAATCTGGCGAGGTATCTTTCAAAGGCACTTGTAGAGGTGTTTGACGCTGATGGAATTAACATCGGTCAGAATAATGGGGAGTGCGCCCGCCAGGTCGTTATGCATTATCATCTTCACATCATACCCAGGCATTGCGGAAACGATATAAGATGGGACAGGCTTAAAATGACTCCTTTAGAATTGGAGGATCAGGCCAGGAAGATCAAAAAGGCACTGGACAGGATCATCAAAGAGGAGTCATGATATTTTTCATCTGGAATATTTTTGCAATCTTATGGAAAGGAAAAAAGGATAAATTATAATATGCCTGAGAAATTTGAGTTCTGTATAATCATGTACAGCCTTGAAGAATTGTATAAAAAAGCAGTGGAATTAAAGAGTAAGGGCATGTCAGACAAGGAAATATCAACAGAACTTCATCTTTCGGTTAATACGGTTACCTGGCTATTAAGCAGGGAGTTTACAAAACAGAAGAACGTTCAGGATGTGAAGATAGGCTGGCGAAGTATTGGTGTATACGGCGGAAGGATAGCCTCCATATCAGAGGTCATATGTGACATAATACAGGAAGAATCAGCAGGTGGCGAATTTGAAATTGATTCCATACTTGGAATAACTGTGAACGGGATTCCATATGCCACAATGGCTTCATATTTCCTGAATAAGGAGCTGATAGTATACAGGCCACATCCTTCGAGAAAGGACGGATATTTCAGCAGCAATTTTGCAAGTGTTAAGAATAAAAGAGTTGTCATAATCGATGATGTTTCAAGCACTGGTGAAACCCTCAGGAGGACCATCAGAGACGTGAGAGATGAGGGAGGAGAGGTGAAGCTCGCAGTGGTTCTTACATCAAAGATGCAGGAAGACGAACTAGATGGTGTGAGAATAAGATCACTATTCAGGGCTTCTCTTATTGGGAAAGAGTAAATATGTACTGGGGTCTCTCATTAGTTAAGGATCAGAAGGGAAAGCAGAGGGTCTCCACCGGAATATCTCCATCAGGGCCAATACATCTTGGTAATCTTAGGGAAATATTAACCGGAGATATAATCTACAAATCTCTTGTTCTTTCAGAAAAGGATGCTTCATTCATATATCTGTGCGATGACATAGATCCACTGAGAAAGGTGTACCCATTTCTCCCAGAATCCTATTCAGCTCATGTTGGTAAACCATTAAGGGATATACCTGCTCCTGCGGGTGATCTCGCGTATTCCGAATATTTCCTGGCACCGTTTCTTAAATCCATTGAAACTCTGGACGTAAAGCCTGAAGTAATCCGGACCGGCCAGTTATATGCTGAAGGAAAGTTCGGAGAAATAATTGACCTCATGATAAAAAGGAAAGAGGAGATCCAGAATATACTCCAGAACATATCTGGCCGAGAACTTGAGAAAAGATGGTTTCCATACAATCCAAAATGCAGTAAGTGTGGCCGAATAAACAGTGCCATTCCGTACGAATATTCCGATGGTTTCGTATATTACAAGTGCGCCTGCGGATATGAGGGGAAGAGTGATATCTACAAAGATCAGGGAAAGCTTCCATGGAGGCTTGAATGGCCTGCAAAATGGAAGATTCTCGGAGTGACTATCGAGCCCTTTGGAAAGGATCATGGAACTCAGGGTGGATCGTATGACACAGGAAAGGCGATCAGTGAAATTATTTTGAATTACCCTGCTCCGCTACCGCAGATGTTTGAGAGGATACTTCTGAAGGGGAAGGGAGCCATGCACTCCTCAACAGGAGTGAATATTCCTGCAACAGAAATTCTTGATTTTGCTCCTCCTGAAATAGTAAGATACATGATGGCCAGGGTTCCACCATCTAGACATATTGAGTTTGATCCAGAGGCAGGATTTTTGAATTTGATGGATGAATTTGAAAGAATGATCAGATTGGGCAGTGAGAATAAGCTGGATGAGGATCAGAGGGTCCTTTTGAGGATTTCAGCCACAGAAAAGTCCATGGATGACCTTCCAGATTACAGGCATCTGACCACTCTAGTTCAGATATACAGTAAGGATGAGCAGATAAAAAACGTCCTGCAGAGAAGCGGAAAAAGATATTCTGATGAAATACTTGCCCTAAGGATAAAACAGGCCCGATTCTGGGTTGATCATTATGCTCCGGAATCCTCAAAATTTATGGTTTCTGGTGAAACTGCCCCAGTAAGTCTGAATGAACTTGAGAAAAAGGTTATATGTAATTTCCTTGAAAACATTGACTCGATGGAAGGGTGGAATGCAGATCTTATCCACGAGGCAGCAAGAGAGGCAATTGGGAGATCAAGTCTAACCCCTTCAGAGGGATTCGTTGCATTATATAAAGCAATTATTGGAAAGGAGAGAGGTCCCAGAATCGGATTCTTTCTTGAAAGCATGGAAAGGAATAAGGTAAAAAGGAGATTATCCTTCATCTGCGGTGTTCAGAATGAATAAACGAAGGGTTGTTATTAACTGTGCCCTGCCATATGCAAACGGAGCACTCCACATCGGCCACATTGCGGGAGCTTACCTTTCAGGCGATATATACAACAGATTCCAAAGAATGGTTGGAAATGAGGTAATGTTCATCTGCGGAAGCGACGAGTATGGAACCCCCATATCCATACAGGCTGAAAAGGAACATGTTTCGCCTTCAGAAATCGTGGAGAAGTATCACAGGGAGCACATGAAAACTTTTGAGAGCCTGGACATTTTCTTTGACTATTTTGGGCGAACCACTGACCCTGAGCATACCGAATTTGTTCAGAATTTTTTCACGGACCTGGAGAAGTCAGGCTATCTTGAGCGGCGAAAGATGATCTCAGCATACTGCCCTATGGAGAAGAGATTTCTTCCGGACAGGTATGTTAATGGGACATGCCCAAGATGCGGATATGAAAATGCAAGAGGAGATCAGTGTGATGAATGCGGGCGTACCAACGATCCACAAGATCTGATAAATCCAAGGTGTGCAATTTGTGGTTCTCCAGCTGAATTCAAAGAAACCGATCACGTCTTTTTCCTGGCAAGTAAGCTCGAGGGTAGGATTAAGGAATACCTTGAAGAGAAGAAGGAATGGAGGGAGAACGTCAGATCATTTTCCCTGAATATGCTACAGGGTGGTTTAAGGGATCGGGCAATTACCAGAGATATTGACTGGGGTGTTCCCGCCCCTATGGAAGGTATGGAAGGGAAGCGAATATATGTCTGGTTCGAAGCATTGCTCGGGTATCTTTCCTTTGCCAAAAAATTCTCCGGAATCACTGGAAAGGATCAATACTGGCAGGAGATGTATGCTGATGGAAATACCTATTATTTCCTTGGCAAGGATAATATATTCTTCCACGCAATTTTGCTTCCAGCAATGCACATGGCCTCAGGGAAATATCCAGTTCCCGAAAGAGTTAACGCAAACGAATATCTTCGATTTAATGGCCAGAAATTTTCCAAATCAAGGGGAATTGGATATTCAGTTGATGATATTCTTAAGATAATCGATAAGGATTCACTAAGATACTACCTGTCCTCAATACTTCCAGAATCGTCAGATTCGGATTTCACTCTTGGCGAAATGAAGGATAAGGTGAATTCCGAATTGAACGGGAAGTATGGAAATCTGGTAAACAGGGTTGTATCATTTGCCGCAGGAAAGGGCATAACTCCACTTTACGGCGAAGGCGATGAATTGGATCGTGCAATACATGCAAAAATGAAAGAATTCATAGATTCGTACGTACAGGCCATGAATAAACTGGAATTCAGGCACGCACTTAACCTGTGGTTGGAATCAGTGAAGGCCGTGAATTCATACTTCAACGACTCAAAGCCATGGGATATGGTTAAGAATCACGATCAGAAAGTTGGCCAGAAGTTATGGTATTCCATCAAGGCAATAGAATACCTGACCATAACGATATACCCTTTTGTACCGTCAGGGGCCCAAAGAGTGTGGAATTCCATCCATGGAAAGAATATACCCGATATGCCGTTGGAACATATTGATGAGAAATGTTCATTCACACTAACCAACAGTGGGCCCCTATTTCACAAGATTGAAGTTGAAGAAGAGGAACATAACGAATTGAATCTTGTTGTAGGAAGAATAGTAATGGCAGAACATCATCCAAATGCAGATACTTTGCTTCATCTGAAAGTGGATCTTGGCTCGAAAGTGATTGACCTTGTTGCAGGAATCAAAAAGTACTACGCTCTGAATGACCTTAATGGGAAGAAGATAATAGTGGTGGAAAATCTCAAGCATTCAAAAATAAGGGGAATCGAATCACAGGGAATGCTTCTTGCAGCCCAGGATTCAAAGGGGGCCCACCTGCTAACATCAGACGAAAAAGAGGGGACTAAAGTTAATATTGGGGAATATGAGTTTGCAGGGAATGGGAAAATATCAATCGACGATCTGAAGAGATACGATCTTAAAGTGGATAATGATGGCATGTTTCCAACAGCACTGCTTGGCAGGGATCGGCATTATTTGATCGCCAATGGAAATAAGGTTTACATTGATGCCAGAGTTGAGGGGAAATCCCAGATAAGATAGGCAAAAGGGTAAATCATATTCCATTAGAATTAAAAAAAGAAAGGCGTCAGGATTTTATAGTGATAGGTAAAACATTTCTTTCAAATTCGAGCATAGCAATATCCACGGGATCAATTATATTTCTTGGCACATCTATGATAACGGGGGCACCCATGGAGATTTGTAAAGATCTTGCACCAATTATCCTTGCTTTTTCGAATTTAGTATAATTCATATAAATCAATGGCTTTTAGGTAATGAACGTCAGTATAAGTTTTTTTCTATTAAACATGATATTTTTTTAGCTATCGATCAGATCTTTTCAATCAATGTGCTTTGAATTAACTACTTCACTAATACTGGGGGAATTATTTTGCCATCTATCCTATCACCGTAAAACCAGAATTTTTCTCTTTTTCTTCTGGACTTACAGGTTTTTCGTAAAAAATAAAGATAGGATTAAGTAAAATGCTTCCTATAAAGCAAAGGAGTGAATAAATTGGTATCGAGGAAAATAGAAGCGGAAAAAAAAGAGAGAAGTATCAGCCATTCAAGGCTGAGAAGCAGATATAACATAGGAGAAATACCAAAATACAGTTTTCCAGAAGAGGGCATTGATTCACGAGTTGCCTATCAGTTGATCCATGATGAACTGAACCTTGACGGGAACCCAGACCTGAATTTGGCTACATTCGTGACCACATGGATGGAGCCAGAAGCAGACAAGCTTATCATAGAAAATCTTCATAAGAATTTCATAGATCATTTTGAATATCCGCAGATTAAAGAGATTGAAGAGAGAATAGTAAATATATTGGCCGAACTTTTCAATGCACCCGCAGAGGCCAGATTTGCAGGTACATCAACTATCGGTTCTTCAGAGGCCATAATGCTTGGCCTGCTAGCTCATAAATTTAACTGGCGCCAGAAAAGGATAAAGGAAGGTCTTCCCTACGACAAGCCAAATATCGTTTTTGGTGGCGACACACACATTTCTTGGGATAAATTTGCCAGATATTTTGACGTCGAACCAAGAATTGTGCCCATATCAGAAACAAGATTCAATATTGACTGGAAGGATGTGGTTAAGATGGTCGATGAAAATACGATTGCAGTAGGTGTTGTCCTGGGCACAACATTTACGGGGGACTTTGATCCTGTACAGGAAATAAATGATTCCTTGCTTGAAATTAAGAAAACAAAGGGGATTGATATTCCAATTCATGTGGATGCCGCAAGTGCCGGTTTTATAACGCCATTTTATGAACCGGAGTTCAAGTGGGATTTCAGGCTGGAACAGGTAAAATCCATCAATACCTCAGGACATAAGTTTGGGCTGGTATATCCAGGTATAGGGTGGTTAATATTCAGAGACGAAAACACATTGCCTGATGATTTAGGTTTTAATGTTAACTATCTTGGAGATGAAATGCCTACTTATACTCTGAATTTTTCTGAAGGCAGCTCAATGATTGTAGCTCAATATTATAACATAATCAGACTCGGTATGAATGGTTACAGGGATATAGTAAAGGGAATGATGGAAAACGCACACTATCTTGCACAGGGACTGATAAAAACTGGAAAATTCGAAGTAATAAATAAAGGCAATCACATACCTGTGGTCACCTTCAAGCCTGTGGATTCATTAAAAATCTCTCCCTTTGAAGTCTCTTATAATCTCAGGGAAAGAGGATGGATTGTCCCTGCCTATTCACTTCCAAAGAATGCGGAGCATATGACAGTGATGAGAGTGGTAGTCCGAGAAAATTTCACAAAGGACATGATTGATATTTTTGTAAATGATATAAATCGATCCGTTGATAAAATTAAGAATCGGGATTTAAAGATCAATAAAATGTCACCAAGAAAAGGCCATCCAGTATCATAGATACTGGTTATTTATCTAAAATAATCGATTAAATTTTTCCAACTCAGATGACTGTTAAAGATATCAGAGCGCGTATCAATGACATAGGCGCAGATAAATTGATGAAAGAATTTAAATATGTGATACGTGTTACCAATGGTAATGGATACGTCTCACTCTAATGAAAGCATGGTTGTTCAAGAGGATAGGAAACTGAAAAAGGATCTAACATTTATACAGCTCCTGTTCCTGT
>JAKADQ010000045.1 GCA_021820405.1 Thermoplasmata archaeon
TCTTTCGAAGATTGATTTCCTAAGGAAATTCTCATCCATAACAGAGGATGAACTTGATAGTGCAGGAAACTCATAAGAGCTAACCCACGTGTTCCAATAATATGGAAAAACAGAGAAAGAAGGCCTGTTCTGGTAGCTCTTGTGAAGATACTGGAAATTAACGATAACTTATCCGGGGAGGTTCTGAAAGCGTAGGTTGAATCGGTAAAAATATAAGACTACTTTGATATCAGATGGTTCTGGCGTGCTTACAGCAACAGATTGATATATTCAGTTAATACTGCCTTACTATGATTCTAAGCGGAAAGCGGTGTGTTATAACGGGTGGCACAAAAGGGATTGGAGCCACAACAGCAAAATTGTTTGCTGAGAATGGAGCAAATGTTCTGATTGTTGGCAGAGATGAAACAAATGGGCTTGAAATTCAAAAAAGAAGTAATGGAAACATTGAATTCTTGAAAGCAGATCTATCGAACGAATCTGATGCTTCCAAGGTCGCCGATGTTATAGGCAGCATGGAACCAGGAATTGATGTTCTTATAAACAATGCTTCACGAAGTTCGAGATACTCTGTTCTAACACTTCAGCTCGACGAATGGAAATCTATCCTAACCCTGAATCTGACAAGTCCTTTTCTTTTATCCAAGGCTGCGGCCAACAACATGATCAAAAATAACATCAAAGGCAAAATATTAAACATAGGTGCAGTCCAGTCCCTATTGCCCTTGAATAACTCATTTGCATATACCACAACAAAAGGCGGTGTTCTGTCAATGACTAGGAGCATGGCTGCGGACCTTGGGGAACATGGCATACTGGTAACAACAGTTCTACCAGGTCCGGTTTATGTCGGCACTGCAGGAGATGAACCTCTAGGAGATTATGATAGAGAATCATCAACTCTTGTTGGGCGGATGGGCAGGAAGACTGAAATTGCAAAACTACTGATGTTTTTATCTTCCGATGATAATTCTTTCATGACCGGTAATAGCATAATAATAGATGGTGGAAGAACCGTGAGCAGAAAGTGTGATCCAGTTCAGATAACCGAGGGTTACAGGAGCTAAATCTACTGCAAAAACAGGGAAGGATGTCCTATTCTTACACTCTAATTTTAACACCGAAAGAAATTTCCTGTCCAGGGTGTATGATTCGAAGTCCAATTTTAGTATTATAAGAATCTGCAACCGCTGATTGAGGTTCAATGGCAAGTGAATTACCTTCTGCAAACTTTCCACCATACAATGTGAGGTATGGCATATTATGTCTCTGTATTTTTACAGTCGTCTTACCGTTGTAAAATAATATATCTCCACCACCGTAGAAAAAGACGTGATCGTTGAAATACTCGGACTCATTTTGGTACTTCTGTCTTGCCTGAAGTCTTTGCTTCAATGAAAAAAGATGACTCTGATTGGGAATTTCATAAATTCTTCTTGAAAAGGACAATTGCCATTCTCCGAAGAATTTAAAATACGGGTGTATTCCCACATGCAGAGGAGCATTACTGTTTCCAAAATTTCTGACTCTATAAGTTGAAGTCAGGGCATCGTCAGTCAATTTATATGAAACATAAATTTTGAGCTTCCCAGGATAATACTCGTTGTCGATTTCAGCTGATAAACTAACTGATTTTGAAGTCTCATTATCCTTGCTAAAACAAAGATCGCGAGCAAAACCGTGTATACTGTGACCCAGAGGTTCATTGATCGGTAGAGTGTATTTTCTGCCCTCAAAATTATAAATTCCATTTCTAATCCTACCAGCAAATGGAAGCAGTATGGCAGAGCCTCCATGAGTCTGAATTCTGTCCGTACTTTCTTTCAGAATTTTAGTTCCGCGGAGTATCAGCGATTGAAGGTATGCTCCTTTTTCTTGAATAACCGCCTGACTTTCAAGGTCGTGAATTCTGAACAATATTTTCGCACCGTTCCTTATTTTCAACTCGCCATTAGTTGTGAGAAAACGTCATTGGATCCTTTAAAATATAGATTATATAAATGCTCTGTCCTTCCAAACCTAATGCTTATGATACTCACCGATGAGTTTTCTAATCGCGGTAGCAACCTCGTCTATTTCATCTATGGTCAGACTTCTGGGATCTATTATCAATTGGTTCTTTTCTGCAATTGAATCAGAAGGATTACGCAAATAAATTGGAGGATTGAGTTTTCTGGATTCCTCAAACACAAATCCGGCCACTTCTCCACCGACAGGTGTATTAATCTTTATAACAAGTCTGGATATTGGTTGTGGAAAATTCAGATCCCATCTATCGCGGATTAGACATTCTACATTCTGCACACCGGAGAGTTTTTGCATGAGCAAATTGCATTTGTCTCTCCATTCCTTGATCATTACATTCTGATCACAAGAAGCAGAAATTTCGATGGCTTTCAACAGGCCTGCCACCTGTTCCTTGCCCACCTTCATGCCTCTCGCAACGCCATAATTTGGAAAAGCAGTGTTGATGGTTCTTTCTTCAAATTCCTTTTTAAAGAGTAAGATTCCCGAGTTACTTGGTCCATTGAAACCTTTGCCACCACTAACAGCAATAAAACTGGGAGAGTATTCCAAAAGCTTTTTTATCCCAAGAACTGGAGGATCTACCACTGCAGCGTCAACTATCACAGGAATCCCGTATGTCCTGCCTGCTGAAACACATTCATCCAGATCGAACTCGTGGCTCTTTGGAGTAAGAACATATGCTATTGCCACAACATTTTCTGAAATGTATTTATTCAACTGAGAATCAGATTGTGTTCGTTCAATTATCTTTAGTTCAGATCCCGGAACGCGAAAAGCCTCAGCATACTTTGTGACATGTGGCTTCTGGATCAGCACCTCCGGTTTTGAACTCATATTGTTTTGTTTTTCTTTCCAGATTTTAATGGAAATATCTGTAGCAATAACAAGTGATGAATAGGCCCCAGAAGTTACTATGCCCCCATCTGAGCCCGTGATCTTTGCCAATTTACCACTGACCTCCTTCTGAAGCTCAAAAAGATTTACCCATCGTCCAGCAGCGTCACTTACTGCTTCCCGGACATCCTTGCTTAGGATGGAGCCACCAAGATAGGTATAATGGCCAGCAGCGTTTATAATCCGGGTATTGTTAGTAGGATTAGTTGTACCCATTTCTTTCAAGGTTGTAATGAAAGAAAACTATATAATATTTGATAGAACAGCTTACTGACGTTACCCAGCAACTCCTCGCCGAACAGTGTTGGTGGTATGGCATCCGTCATGTATAGATTGTTTTTCTTTATGGATGAACTTCTCCACTTGCTTGTTTATAGTGTTGTCTACAGTGCGCATATATCAACCTGCACTGTGCATAGTTCTATGTTCCTGTGAATGATTTAGATGCAAGACTCCTCCGTGCAAGTAGAGTAGACTTCTGCGTAACGACAGAGTTTCACTCTATTTAGAGGTGGAAGGGTCTGGAGCAATCCAAACCTTTACCTTACGGGATTTACAAATCTCCTGCACAGTTAACGGAAAATGTTCAGTCATAATCGAACCCAACTGATCTCAAACCCCTTCTGTGTTGAAGTATCGTCATTATCCCTCTTTCTCATCAAGTTATCATTATCTGTTGAACTTCGAAAATTAATGGGTCTAGCATGTTTGTATGTTGGTTTTGCAGACATATTTTTTTCAAATGCTTCTTTTCTGTGGTCATCGCCCTTGGCGATCGCCGGCCTGGGTTTCCTCAACCTGAAGCGAAGTTTCCGGAATATCCTCTGGCACTGTCTCGTATGGGGATCTATTTCGTATTTCTCCCTGAGGTGATGACTCAGCAACTTTCCGTCCCAGAGATTCTGGGAGTATCTAAGATCCATAGGATTCTTCCTCAGATCCATGTCTAATTCATCAATTAAGCCGGACAATTGTGCAGGTCTTCCTGATCTTTTAGGTTCCTTGAGACCATCAAAGCATTGTTTCAGGAAAGAATTGATTCAGTTCTCTAGGTCTTGGGACTGTTTCCAATAACTTTCGACGCATGGTAAGCACTCATGCTGTTAGTCACAAGCTGAAGGCCGTGGGACCTATGGTCGTATTTTGAATCGTCGTCGCGTCTTATCTCTTTAATCATCTCATTCTTCTTATTCTCGGGAATTGTTTGTTTTTTCATAATGTAATATGTTGAACACTTGTTTAAATTACACGTAAACATTTATGACGTTGTGTATATTTTAAAGTATATCTGTCACAAAATTTTTTCTGATGTCTTTCAAAAAGAACATTTAAATATTAAACGTTTGTATCGATCCTATGGATATTAGTCAAAGATTAGATCAGGGGACTAAGAATCTCAGGTACTGGTTCGTTATAACTGTTATCGCACTTGGCGGTTTTTTGGCAGGGTATGATACAACTATTATCGGATCAGCTTTGATATTTATTACCCCTTACTTCAAATTGAACTCAAGTCTTGTGGGTCTGACCGTTGCTATTGAGTCCCTTTTTATGGTATTTGGAGCAATATTCTCTGGTCCAATTATAGATAGAGTTGGTAGGAAGCCATTATTGTTGGTCGATGCGGCTATTTATGCCGTGTTTGCCATCATGTCTGCTCTCGTTGTAAGTAGCATCGAGTTGATTATAATGAGGGCGCTTGTTGGCATTGCAGTTGGACAGGATTATGCTATTGCACCATCATATTTATCTGAACTATCCAGAACAAAAGTTAGGGGGAGATCCAACATGCTTGAACAGTTGATGTATTTCGCTGGTGCTATTATTTCTTTTTGGGTTGGGTACGCACTGTCATTCACCGCCAACTGGAGATTAATGTTTGGTGTAGGTCTCATTCCAGCAATTATTCTTCTGGCTACAAGGGTATACCTTCCTGAAAGCCCAAGGTGGCTGATGAACAAGGGTGATGTCAAAAAGGCAGCTAAATCGCTTGAGTTCTTTGGAAGCAGTAGTGCTAACCTCGAGAATGTTGCAACTGATGATACAAAGCTCAAAAAGATAAGTTTAAAAACCCTTTTTGCGGACAAGGCATATAAGAGAGCTTTCATTATAATTGCTATTTTCATGATGTTTGTACCATCAACCGGAATTAATGTCATACTCTCTTATGGGCCAACCATTTACACTTATCTCGGTCTGACAGGATCCAAAGCGATTTTGCAAACTGGAATTGCAGAGACAGCAGGAATTGCTGAATTTGCTCTCTCTTTCTATCTCATTGACAAAGTGGGAAGAAGACCTCTGGGGGTTTATTCCTACTTAGGTGAAGCAATAGCAATAGCTCTTTCAATAGTTGGTATCATCTATTTGAACCACAATCTCCTCGCTCAGGCGGTTCTATTCATATTTATCTCCATGAATCTGTTCCTGCTTTTCTTCCATGTTGGGCCAGGAAGTATTCTATGGACTGTTTCCGGAGAGGTGTTCCCAACTCATATTAGAGGAGGGGTTGTTGGAATATTCATGGCAATTGATACTTTCACAAACTTTGTCATTTTGTTGATCTTCCCAATTTGGAAATCCGCCTTCGGGTTGTTCACATGGTATGAGTTCGAACTTGGAATGGCAGTTGCTGCATTCTTCTTCACACTTTTGTTTTTGCGGGAAACAAAGAATGTTCCACTGGAATCTGTGAAAGACAAATATGGAGGAAAATGGGTTTACTTCCGAAGAGAAAAAGAAGACTAATTTCCCTTTTTTATTTTTATACTTATTGTATTTTATTTAACAATTGATGGCGGAATACTTTTTTCTCCTGAAAAAGAGAATTGAAGTTAGAACTTCCACAAATCATTTAGATTTTGCTGCTATAACATCTAGCTCAATCTTAACAAGGCTATTAACAAAACCGCACACAATTGTGGTTCTGACTGGAGCTGATGTGAATATGTTGTTGAATAGCCTATTGAACTCTTGGAAAAATTTTTGGTCAGAAAGGTAGGCAGTAACTTTAACAACATCACTAATTGAAGAACTAGCTTCCGCCAAAATCTTTTCGATTTTCCTTACTGACTCGTCGAATTGTTCGGTAAAACTGTTTTCCTGTGTTGTCTGACCAGTGACACCGGAGATAAACACAAGATCGCCGGATATCACAGCATGAGAATATTGTCCGGCCCTTGGCAGGCTTTCCACAATGATTCGTTTCATCTTATCTCTAGACATTGCATGTTTCATGATTTGATAGGTTTAATATGTTCGGTAATCTGTTCTTAATTGATGATATTGAAATTACAAATGATTTTTTTTAATTAATCAAAGTGTTTTCTTTATTGCATTTCCCAGTGATTCCAGAACCTCTGAAGTAACCCATCCATAGTTGTAGAAATTGATTCCATCTATCCCACAGTCAAGAACTGCCCGCATATTTTTTTGTATTATGTCTTCCTTATATGAAAACGGATAACCCATTTTAAGGGCCGGAACCAACTTTGCCTTTTTCGACAGATCAGTTTTGGCCTTTAAAACAGAATCGTGAATGTTTTTCGCATCCTGGAAATAAACGAGATAATCGACAGCGTCAAGGTGATCTGCTATTGAGGACAAATTAATTCCCTGGTTTCTGTTGGTTTCTGGATTGCTTATTAAACTTATTTTCAGTTTTGGGAACTTTCTGTGAATTATCTCTCTTAATTTTCGGTACGTTTCAGTAACTATTTTGTTCTTAATACTGAAAAGATTATCCAAGAAAGGTTCAAGTTCCCTGTATTCATCAGTCAGATAAACTTCACTATTGTTTTCTTCAAAGGTCAGAGATCTGTCTATAAATCTTTTGGCTTTTCCCTTGATTTCTACAAGATCGAAACCCATATCTGATGTCACATTCTGACAACTGCTGCAATAACATGTGGAGAACAGGAATGATGCAACCGGATTTATTGGTACAAGGAAATTTTCATGATGATACCCGTGTCTCACACCATTGGGAAAGGATAAAGATTCAAGCTGTACTGTGGAAACTTCATAATTCTCAGCAATATCTGAAATCAGGTTCACTACATAGTTGAAATTCTCAGTTCTTGTAGGGCATAGATAATTATGGTCAGGCGAGCCATAAGGATCCACCACTGCTAGTTCAGGAAACTTAGAGGCGAACACTGCATTATGAAAGCAGACAGTCCACGCATTTATACCAATTCCCGTTCCGTCAATGGCACCAGACAATACCTCCATCACATCGAGGTTTTTGTAAATATCAGATCTTATTGGTTTTATTCTGCTATTTGAATATTGTTCCGGATGAGGTTCAAAATATACCGTACCCTCCTCTGCCGTATACATTCTCTTAGTGGGATTGTGAGGTAACATGAATCTGCCGGCATGATAACTAACTGCAACATTGAGAAATTCGATGTGACTCTTTCTCGCAAATTCAACAATTCTGTTTGCACCCTCATCAAAAATATCCCAGGAATGCACAAAGAGACGGAGACCTTCAGTTAAATCATTATAAGCTGTTCTCATGAACCTTCAGTCCATGCATATATATTTTTTATAAATTAGTTGCTGTGATAGTGTTTATGATCTTCTGTAATTTCGAAAAGATCCTGTTTGCGCCTCCTATTATTCTCCATGTTAATATACCTTATTTCCGTTGCCCACTCTTCGTTTATATTCCAAATATCAGAATCTGGTATCTCTGCATCCTCTTTCCATTTCCTCTCTTTTTCAGGACGGTAAGGAATCTTTTGAAAGTTATGGTGTTGAATACGTTTGATACCATCCCAACGAATTCTCCAGTTCTGATATTCACTGCACCGAGTACGCTGACACCTTTTCTGGTGGGATACTGCAGTACCGTTGGATCGGCATCTTCCGGTGGAACCCACTTGGCCAGGGTGGTTCCATGCTGGTTGAAATAACATTCATCCAGCCATCTGTTGAGTTGTAAGTTTTGAAAACCTTCCCGGTTAGTTTACCCCTCGTTGAACCTCTTAACCCATCTTTCTACTGTTCTAGGATCTTCTCCAAGTATATCTCCTGTATTGTACAGATCATACCTTCACTTACAAGCAGTAGACCATACAACCGATGATCATACTTTGATTCATCCGAACGGAATCTCTCATTTCGGATTGCTTCAGGATGATCTCAGGTGTTGGCTATTTCGAGTTTTTTAGGATTGTATAATGGTTTGGGTACTTGAGCATATACGGCCTGGATTATTGCGTTATGTAAACCTCCCCCATGCTCCTTCTCACATCAACAAGTTCGTGATGTCCTTCTCCGCTCTTGCTCTTATGTTTTCTCGTAGTTATGGTCATAACTGGTACCTACGTAATACAATACAAATCTTTCTGTAGCCCGTGTTTCAATAAGAAATGATATAGAAAATAGGATTTTTCATGACGTTAGATTACCGCCATAGGATTGAGAATAGCACAATAAATATGAAAATCAGGGAAGAAAACAGTATTAGTCAGCTAAGGAATATTGCGTACCCACACTGTGAGGTCAAAAAACGTAGTAAAATTCTGTGTCTTCAAGAATACTGTATTAAATAGCTATAAAGTCATGTCTCCTATGTTAATACGTCCGACACTTTATGGTAACTGTAAACTCATTAGACTACATGTTTTTTGAAAAAAGGATTGGAGATTCCATAATGGAACAACACAATTATATAAGAATATATCGCTTACAAAAGTTTTTGAAATATTGTTATCGTAATTTTTTTTTGGAAAAGTTAAAATACATGTATAAAATTTAGTAATATGGCAAGCAAG
>JAKADQ010000046.1 GCA_021820405.1 Thermoplasmata archaeon
AAGGTCTGCGTAGGATATCTCATAAACCTTTTCTGGATTAAATATCACAATGTAATTTCCATTAGTGTTTTTGAACGCCTCATTTTTAGCGGCACCCCTAATCATACCGGGTGATTGTATTATCTTCAGCTCCCCTCCTGCCATTTTGATTCCTTCCACAGCCTGAGGATTGATTCCATAGAAAGTATTGTTCATTATCAAGATTTCATATCTTAGACCGGTTTCCTCAGCAATATTCATGATACTTTCAATGGACTCTTCTAATATGGAATCCCTGCCTGTAAACATGCATATGAAGCTCAATTTTACGTCAAACTTCTGACTTCGCCTTAATTCATAGTACTTGATCTGTTGTGAATAACTTTCTGGCACTAGTTGGAGATATGTATTCCAGTGATAAACTTTTGTTATAGAAATCGGTTATTAACCAATAGATAGAAACAAAATAGATCTCAGGAGTTTCGTAATGCGTTGTGTGAAAATACGTTTTACATATCGAAAATGCTGGCGAAATGGAAGGGGAGTGCCCTTATCAGATTTCAATATAGCAGAATGAAAAAATCCTAAAGAAGATAACGCAATGATAAAAGAGTGGAGGATTCTCAAAAGAAAATTAAAAAAATTTTTATAATTGAAGTTAATTTCACAATAGTAAAGTGAATTTCATGAATGAGACGAATAAGAAAATTATGGCTATATCGGTGGTTGCCGTCGTCATAGTTGCAGGTCTTATAGTATACGATGCTTATGAGAGTCATCCAGCAAAGGGTATCAGAATTGGGGTTAATACAAACAACATTAATGGAGTAAAGTTAACAAGGATCGTGTCTCTTGATCCTGCTGCAACAACAACGTTGTATGCTCTTGGAGCCTACAAATATCTTGTTGGTGGAAATAGTTACGATTCTTATCCTCCAAATGAAAACCTTCCGAATGTTTCGGACTATCCCTCTATGAGCATTCAACAGATAGTGAATCTTTCCCCAGATGCGGTAATATCATTCGAAAACTATTCCCAGAGTCAGATTGACCAGCTGCTCTCCCTTGGTATTGACTATGTTTTTCTCTCATCGGGCTCAAATACAAGCTTTAATCTAATTGAACAGCAGACAACACTTCTTGGTGAACTCACTGGTACACAAAGCAACGCATCAATCATAAACAGATGGGTAAACCAGTCTCTAGATGTGTTTAAAAATATTAGTGTACCCCAAATTTATACAATGTTTTACGCACTTTATCCTGGTTCACATGGTACATGGACGTCAGGAAATTCTACTTTTATGAATCAGATGTTCACAGATGCCCATATGAAAAATATAGCTGCAAACCAGTCCGGATTTTACGAGATTTCAAACGAACTCATTGTTGATGGAAATCCCCAGGTTTTGATCCTGGATCAGTATTATAACACATCACTGGTAAATGAAACGCCATTTACGCAAACCTCAGCCTATAAGACACAGAGAATATATAGCATATTCAATGACAATATATTTCAGGAACCAACTTTCAGATCTGTCTATGGAATATCCTGGTTAATCTATGAAGTGTACGGCATAAAGGCAAATCTACCGAAATTTCCAATAGCACTTCAATACAGTCCTGAACCAAAACAGGTAGAGTCGGAGTAGTGATGTCTGTGTTTAGAGACAGACTTATAAGCATAGATTTTTCCAAAAATAAGGGAAGAATATTCTATTTTCTTATAATTATAGCCTTTTTTCTGTCTCTAATCATGTCTACACTTGTAGGACCGGTGTCAATACCGTTAAAATATGTGGTTGAATCTTTCTTATATCAGGCTGGTTATCACGATCTGTCTATTCCTGCGAAATATTATGAGATAGTTACCATTTTAAGGGAGCCAGAAATTATTGGGGCAGCGGCAGTTGGTGCCTCACTGGCGGTTGGTGGCGCAGTTATACAGAGTATTTTTAGAAATCCAATTTCAGAGCCATATATAACTGGGGTTTCCAGTGGTGCAACTTTCGGTGCCGTTGTTGTGATAGTTTTTGGTTTTTATTTTTTTGGGCCATATTCATTACAAATATCGGCTTTTACTTTCTCCCTATTAACTGTTGGAGTGGTATATATAATGTCTATGAGGAATGGGCGAAGCCCCCCTGTATTGATGCTACTGACAGGCATCGCTATTTCCCTTTTCATGACGTCAATTGTTGCGCTTTTACTTTACAGCAACCCGAATATAGAGAACGAGGTGTTTTTCTGGCTTTTAGGATCACTACAGGGAATTTCATGGAAGGAGGATACGATTGTTGTACCACTTGTAATAATAAGTTCGCTCTTTCTCTTTTCGATGAGTAAGGAGCTCAACGCACTTCAAATGGGAGAAGATCACGCGAAGTCCGTTGGCGTTAGTGTGGAAAAGACCAAGGCAATGGCAATAATAATATCTACCGTATCGGTTTCGGCAGTTGTTTCTATAAGCGGGCTTATAGGCTTTGTTGGGCTTATATTTCCACATGTATCCAGGTTGCTTTTTGGAGGTTCTAATAAAAATGTGATACCAGCTTCTGCAATTCTAGGTGCAACATTTCTAATTTTAAGTAATGATTTAGCGCACAGTATAGTGTACGGAGAAGTTATACCTATAGGCATAATTACGGGTATCATCGGAGTTCCCTTCTTTATGTTGCTTATGATGAAGATTTCAAATCGTGGTTACTATGACAGTTGAAGCGAGAGGGCTTGTATTTAAAAGGGGATCACTGGAAATTGGTCCCATTGACTTAATTCTGAACGATGGAGAGATATTAACCATCTGCGGAAAAAATGGTTCAGGGAAAACAAGTACCATTAATGTTCTTTCAGGGTTAAGTAAATACGACTCTGGAGATATACTTATAGATGGAACCAGTATTCGTAAGATGACACAAAGAGAGATATCCAGGAAGATCGCAGTGGTAAAGCAGGAAATACCAGTACCCATGAGTTTTACGGTAAGAGATATAATGGAGATATCTGCCTTTACGAGGGGTGATGATGAATCTTCAATGCTTGAAGCATTATCCTTATGTGGAATTCCTCATCTTATTGATCGCGATTTTCTGACCTTAAGTGGTGGTGAGAAGCGAATGGTTATGATAGCTGCTGGGATCTACCAGGATCCAAGATATATATTTATGGACGAGCCATCCTCATTCCTTGATATCGACAAAATATCTTCTCTTACTGGGATCCTGAGAAATCTGAAAAAGATGGGAAAAGGCGTAATTGTAGTAATTCACGATATAAATTATGCCACAAAAGTTTCAGATAAAATCGTTCTTATGAGAACTGGTAGGATAGTAGATTCGGGAGAGACCGATCATGTTGTGACAATTGAGAATCTTGAGAGGACGTATAACGCAAGATTTCAAATGTATGACTCCCCTGAAGGAAAGCGCTTTTTCCCTGAGCCTTAGATTATTATGAATTTCAAATGTGTCAGATCTTATCCTCCCTTATACCACGTTCGATTGAGTCAATAAGTGAAGGAAGATCCTCAACACTCTTTATATTAAATTTCTTCAAGGCTCTCCATAGAGTGGTATTTACCTGCACATTATTCAATAGTAGAAGTGATTCTATTCGTTCTCTCAGTAGCTTTCCCTTTCTGTCAAAGTCGGTGAGTAAACTTATTTCTTTATACTGATCAGATATTCTCATGCAAAATTGGTCTATGCTTGAACCATCATTAATTTTTAATATGCAGCCAGTGAATTCCATTTTTCTCAGTGCGCTAATATCATGGATTCCCTCGACTATTATGGGTATGCTCAAATTTCTCTCCCGCTCAAGTTCTATTATGTGAAGCAGCTTCTGACCGCTCAGTTCCAGTACCTCCTGTTTTTTGAAAAGTCATTTTCTGATCTTATGATATTTTGAATTAGATCATCGTCGTTCAAATAACGCACAGACAGAAGCCTTGAGGCAGTTTCAGGACCTATCCCTCTTCCGGCAAGAACAATAAGAGCATCTCTTCCTCTTTCTTTTACAAGATGAGCCGATTTTGACAGTGCATTTTTTTCCTTTATTGTAAGTTTATTCTGCGATATATCTTTAAGAATAGAATCTTTTTCATATGGGGATATGGCCGCCACTAATGTGCTTCCACACGCTTTACACCTGGGATTTTTTATGCTGGCCACTCTGTCGGTATGTGTCCAGAAGCACTTTGTGCATACCAGTGTGATCTCTTCATTAAGTAGCCTTTCCCTTATTGAATCAACTATGGCCTTCGTCGGTTTAAGTGGCGTTATGCGTTCAGAATAATGAGTTAAAAAGGTTTCCGTTCCCTCTGAAAAACCATTTTTTGATACGAATTGTATTCTGTCAATATTCCTCAAGAAATTGCTCAGTTCTCCAATATCCATATAATCGTACATCATCTTTCTTACTGAATCTCTGTACAGGATGGTATTTCTATACGAATCAATTATCTTCTCTATTCTGATTCTGGACATATCAGCATCCTTTTTTATTATGCCAAATTTTCGCGCCTCATACAGGAAGACTCCATTAAAAAATCTCGAACGTCTTGCCGTGTTTTCAATGGTAGAAACCAGGTCACGGCTGACGAGGCTTTTGATTGTTTTAACTATTTCATCCGCGCCAATTTTCATAGAGGATCTTAGATAGATATGATAGGGTGAATAATCCGTTTCTACGCTCTCTCCAGTAAAAGCTGATATTATAGATGCCATTATCTCTGAGAGAGCAAAGTTTGCCTTTGTACCAAGCAATATCTGAATTATTACCTCGTTTCCCCTTGCTTCAACAATCACTCTGTCAATAAGGCCTAGATCCTTGAGATACCATTCAGACAATTTTTTGCCGGATTTTTCCTCAAGGTTAGATCCAATTATTTTTAATTTTCTATTCTGAGATACACGTAATGTTACATCCGGCAGAACCGGTATATCTTCACCGGTCCACTTAGGTGTGAGAGCCGCAGTCCTGAAAGGCTCCACATATATCCGATCCTCATCCAGGCGAATTGTCCTCCATGTGGACCCCCTTATTACGAAATATGAGCCTGGTTCAATCTCATTTAAAACATATCTTTCATCAAGAGTTCCTACAAACCTCTTCTGCACAATATCAATTACCCTGTAATTCTTTTCGCTTGGTATCATTGAAATGTTGCCTATGAAATAGTCCAGGGATCCGTATCCCGGTGTCACAAACCCCCCATTGTAATGGATCCTCCTGGAGTCGTTGAGGAAATTTAGAATCTCTTCATATTCCTCGTAAGATAGATTTCTAAAAGGATATGCCGAATGGATCACTCTGTAAAACTCGGAAGCATCAAATTTTCTCAGCTGGTGCACTCTGAGGAGAATTTGATTTGCCAGTGTGGCCATCGATTTTTCTCTAATTAATACGGGTTCAAGGACCCCTTTCTGTATCTGGTTCACAATTGCGTTGGCTTCCTCTAGTTCAATAATGTCGTTGCATAGAATTATTCCCTTTGACGTGCTGCCTATCCAATGACCGGATCTGCCTATTCTTTGTATCAGCTTATTTATCTGCCTTGGCGAATTAAACTGAATCACCAGATCTGCTGAACCGATGTCTATTCCAAGTTCAAGAGATGATGTACATATTAAACCCTTAATTGAAGACGCTTTGAATTTCTTTTCAGCCTCCTCCCTTATGTCCCTTGACAGAGAACCATGGTGGACCATAACAGGTATATCACCATAATAGAGGGACAGTCTGAAAGATATATCCTCAGCAACGCTTCTTGTATTGACAAATACAAGCGTACCAGAATGCTCCATTATAAGATCATGAATTCGCTTAATTGCACCTGCGTAATCAGGATCACAACCCATCTTATTGGAAATCTCTTCTGGAGCCTTCTCAGGTATTTCCACAACAAAGTCCATCGATTTCACAAGGGTTGTATTAACTATTTCCACAGGATCCTGAGGTGATAAAAAATCAGAAATTTCCTGAGGATTGCCCACCGTTGCTGAAAGACCAATTCTCTGAAAGTTGCCGGCAATTTCCTTCAATCTTTCCAATCCTATTGACAATTGAGTTCCCCTTTCGTTTTGAGCCATTTCATGAAGTTCGTCCACTACAACGAATTTTACATTTTTAAGATAATTAGAAATTTTTTTTGAATTCAGAAGTATCTGAAGAGATTCCGGTGTTGTGATCAGAATTGGAGCTGGATTATCACGTATTTCCCCCCTCTCACTTTCAGAAATATCACTGTGCCTAACCTGTACCTTTAGCCCCAGACTCTCCCCGTACTTCTTAAGTCTGTATAGCATGTCCCTGTTCAGTGCTCTGAGAGGAGTGATAAATATACAACTTATTGGATCAAGGTCCTCCGATCTGATCCTGTCCAGAATAGGAAAGATCGCCGCCTCTGTCTTTCCGCTTCCGGTAGGTGATATCAAAACGGCATTCTTTCCAGATCTGACAACAGGAATGAATCTCTCCTGTGCTTCTGTGAGACTTTTAAAACCTTGAGACGACACAAAACGTGCAAAATCTTGTGTAAAAAAATCAGAAAAATTAATTTTTTCTTCCATTACTTTCACTTATTTAGTTGTCGTCGTCATCGTCCATGTCATCGTCGTCATCGTCATAGTCTTTATCTTTGACAGAAAATAACATAGTTTCACCTCAATAAGGAAAAATATATGAGTATAAAAACCTTTTTTCTTGCATCTTTGTATAACACTATATTACCAAAGGATCATACAATAGGGATCGTATTAATGCAATAGCCTGATACCAAAATTGAATTGATGCAATATACGAAGATTTTATGTCAGAAACCTATGCGAAAATTCGTAATACCCTATGTATAGACATATATAGCAGCAATGATGTTAAATACAAATGAATGATTTGTAAGTATGACATGGCAGAAAGTTGTGGGAGTTAAGGCAATCGAAAACGCAGGTGGACATTTAAGTGCCAAGGTTGGCGATAACATTATATTCTTTACGAAAAACAAAGAAGGATTGCAGGCGATGAATGCAGTATGTAGCCACGCAAAGTGCATTCTGGGAGAATATGATGAGGAAAAGAATCAGGTTAAATGCCCGTGCCATCACGCCGTTTTTGATCTTGGAAACGGAAACATGATAAAACCACCATCTGTGGCTCCAAACAGTCCAATGGAAAAACTTGGTTTGAAAAAATTTAATGTGAGAGAAAATCAGGGATTTATTGAAGCTGAAATATGATCTGTCATTTCAGACCGTATCTTTTATTTTTTTTACTTGAATTTAACAAATATTAAAAGATGAGTAAACATTTGGTTATGTATGATCAACAGAGACCTTGCGATTCAAATTAAAAGCCTGATGCCATCCAGAGTAAGAGATTCGGATCAGAGAACCCCCGTATCTATGTGGAATGAACTTGACAGGTTAAGAGGAACTCCTGAGAATACAGCTGTCGTTATATTTAGAACAAGGGGATGTGCGTGGTATGACTTTACATCCTGTTCTATGTGCGGATATTTCAATGATGTGAATACAAATGTTACAAAGGAAGACCTTAAGGCGCAGGTCGATAAACTTATGGAATTTTTAACGGACCAGAAAGTCCTTAAGGTCTTTACATCAGGTAGTTTCCTCGATACAAGAGAAATACCTGATGATGTTTTCAGCTATTTTATGGATAAAGTTTCAACGAAGATAGACAAGCTGCTGATAGAATCCAGAACAGAGTTTGTAACAGACCTGACTATGTCTAAATTGAGGGATACCGGTATAGATACCAGGATTGCAATAGGAGTTGAAAGCACCAACGACAAAATAATAAGGGAAAGCATCAACAAAGGAACTACATTCAAAAAATTTCTTGATGCAGCTTCTATAGTGAATAGATATGATCTGGAGCTCAGGTCATATCTTCTCCTGAAGCCACTATTTCTTAATGAGGAAGCATCTGTGAAGGATGCGATCAAATCTGTTTATGATTGCGCTTCTGTCTCAGATGATGTTTCAGTGAATCCCATGAATATTCAGAAAAATACACTTGTCGAAAAGATGTGGAAGAAAGGACTATACAGGCCACCGTGGTTATGGAGTGTTGCCAGGGTACTATTGGAAACGGAGGATGCTGAGGCTGATGTCTTGAGCTATCCTACTGGGGCCAACATGGAGAGAGGAGCCCATAATAACACGAAGGATCCTGAATTGCTCAAACTTATATTTGAATCTTCACTGACACAGAATTTCCAGAAACTCAGAGAGTATTATGAAAACTCGGAACTTACAGAATACAGAACATACATGGATATGGAATCTGCGTTACCCCTATCCTATGACATTGATGCTTTCATAAGAAAGATTTCTGGTGGATCGGTGAATGTTTGAATGGCGATAAAGGGAGAAAGAGAAATAATTAGTAATATAATGAAAGATGGCGGAGTTCTGCAACCGCCAGACGACTGTTCCTATACAAGGATCAGTAACAGATGCATTCTTACCACAACTGATTCAATTACTCCTGAAAATCATATTCCGGGGGGTGTTGGACCACTTGAGGCAGGTGAATTCTTCGGATCTGTGAATCTTTCTGATATTGCCG
>JAKADQ010000005.1 GCA_021820405.1 Thermoplasmata archaeon
TCACGAAACCAGAAAAAGTTAAGGATTTTGACTTATCGCACATTCCTTTATCTTTTTGATCAGTTCTCTCTTATTTGCTTCCATAGGTTCATTCGTATCCCCAAGCTCAATTCTCTTGTCTAGGAAATCCGCATAAATTTTATCAGAATCAGTGTTAAAATGAAGTATACCCTTACTTCTGTAATAAAAGTGCTCAAAGTATCTCTCTAATTTCTTTTATGTTTCCAACAGTTTCGGGTAAATCATTGAATATAATCCGTTCTTATTGCTTTGAGAGTCTTGATCCGTCAAAATTTTATATAATTTTCCCATATGAATCAATGGAAAAGGATGGAAGACAAATAAATGTAAGTGGAAATGAAATAGGTTTTTCTAAATCATATATGGATCTTTCAGTCGATCCCTATGAGGATTTTTATAATTATTGCAATAAAAAGTGGCTTGAAAGCAATCCAATTCCACCAGACAAGCCCAGCTGGGGGGCATTCCTTCAGCTGAGGGAGATGAATCTGTTAAGGCTTAAAGAGATAGCTGAGGAATGTGCCAGCATCTGCTCTGAAACGGGGACATCAAATAGAGATCTGGTTGGAAGATTCTATAAGTCCGTAATGAATACCTCTGAAATAGAGAAAAGGAAATTCGATCCCGTTAAACCATATATCGGGAGAATAGATTCTGTCAATGAAACTGATGAGATTTTTAAGGAGATTATTGACCTTCATAGGGTTGGAATATTTCCCCTGTTTATCAGCATGTCTGCAGGCGATGAAAAAAACAGTTCAGTCTATGCACTTTATCTGTATCAGGGAGGTCTCACTTTGCCTAACAGGGATTACTATCTTGAGGAGAAATTTGCTGACGTGAGGGCTTATTACAAAGAGTATGTGGTGAAAGCGCTCAGCATGTTTGGATTGGATCACGAAAAATCCGAAAGGGAAGCATCCCTGATTATTGATTTCGAGACCTCCCTGGCTGAGGCCAGCAGGAAGAATGAAGACCTCAGAGATGCCGAGAAAAACTACAATAAATTCCAAATTGAACAGTTCTGTGAGGAGTATAAGTCGCTGGATTTGAAGAAGTATCTGTCTGGAATTGGTGTGCCAGGAACAGAATATGTTATCCTTGGACAGCCTGAATTTTTCAGACATATATCAGGCGTAATGGAAAAGGATGATCTGCACCGGTTGAAAGCTTATTTGAAATGGGCAGTCCTTAACAGCTTCATGCCACTGCTCCATCAGGAGGCCGAGGATCTTCATTTTGATATGTTCATGCGAAAAATAATGGGGCAGAGGGAGAAGGAAGAACGATGGAAAAAGGCAATTCGCGTGATTGATGAAAACATCGGCGAAGCTCTTGGGCAGCTATACATGGAAAAGTATTTTGGAGAGGAATCCAGGAAAAGAATGGACACAATGATCAGGGATATAAGGGAGGTGTTCATTGAAAAGATCAGGTCCCTTGAATGGATGAGCGACACAACAAAGGAAAAGGCACTGCAAAAATTTTCAAAATTCAGGGCAAAAATAGGCGGCCCAGCAAAATTCCGAGATTACTCCTCTATTGAGGTTCTGGAAGATGATTTTGCCGGCAATGTTCTCAGAGCAAACCATTTCGAGGTTGAGAGGCAGGCAAAGAGGGTAGGCCAGGAAGTCGATAGGGAAGAGTGGGGAATGACTCCATCAACCGTTAACGCTTACTTTGATCCAACTAAAAATGAAATAGTATTTCCCGCAGGGATCATTCAGCCTCCGTTTTTTGATCCGAAGGCTGACGATCCGGTAAACTATGGCGGCATAGGTGGCGTCATATGCCATGAAATTACCCATGGATATGACGATCAGGGGAGGCGTTATGATCAGGACGGCAATATCAGGGACTGGTGGACTGAAGAAGATTCAGTCAGATTTATGGAGAGGGCAAAGATGATTTCTGATCTCTATGGGAACCTTGAAGTCCTGCCCGGTTTCAAACTGAATGGAAATTTGACACTTGGGGAGAATATTGCAGACTTTGGGGGTGTGAGCATATCATTTGCCGCACTTCAGAAGCATCTGGAAAAGCATCCAGAACTCAGAAAAGAAATTGACGGTTTTACACCTGAACAGCGTTTCTTCATATCCTGGGGTCAGATATGGCGCCAAAATTCACGGGAAGAGATTTCAAAGATGCTGATATCCATAGATCCGCATTCACCAGGCAAATTTAGAGGCGTGATACCTGTACAGAACCATCCGGAATTTAAAAAGGCCTTTAAATCATCTAAAGGCCTGGAAAAACCCCTTTATGACAGGTCAATTACAATATGGTGAAATATACACTTCCCTATTTTAAGGAGGACGGCAAATGTCAATAATCACGGATGAGGAGGGAAGCATTCTTATTGTAAAAATAAACAGGCCAGAAAAGAGGAATGCCATAGACCTTCAGACTGCAGATGAACTTGAAAGGATATTTTCTGATTTTGAAGAGAATGATAAATTCAGGGTAGGGATCATATCAGGAACCGGTGGAAATTTCTGTTCAGGGGCAGATCTAGATGATCTACAGAAACTATCGGAAAGATCTATGAACCCGAACGGTCCCCTGGGTTTTACCAGAAGGATCATAAAAAAACCGGTTATTGCATCAGTCTCAGGATACGCTGTGGCTGGAGGTTTTGAACTTGCCCTCTGGGCTGATTTCAGAATCTGCGATGAAACATCTAAATTTGGTTTCCTTGAAAGAAGGTTTGGTGTGCCGCTCATTGATGGTGGAACACAGAGGCTTCCCCTGATCAGTGGCCTTGGAAATGCTCTGTACCTGATAATTACCGGCTCTGTTATAGACGCTCATGAGGCTTTCAGAATGAATATCGTAAATGAGGTATGCCACAATCCTCTTGAAAGATCCATACAACTGGGAAAGATCATATCTGATTTTCCACAGGACACACTCATAAATGACAGGAGAGCACTTTTCGAAGGCTTTCCCCTTATGGACGGGATGGACAGGGAGGCCTCTTTAGGTTTGGAAATACTTCATAAGGGAATCCACATACGCGGGGCAGACCAGTTCAGAAAGGGCAGGGAAAGATCAGGAAAGTCCCTTTGAAATGTCATTTCGAAATGTTATGGGCTAACTATTTTTGTGTTTCCCTATGGTCGTAGAATCCTTTTCCTGACTTGATTCCGATCCATCCGGCATCAACAAGATGTTTCAACGTCCTGGGGGGCATATAGAAATCTCCAAGATCTCTTCTGAAACTCTCCATAACGTGGTATACAATATCAATACCAACGTAGTCCGCCAGTTCGAAGGGTCCCATGGGCATTCCCGCTCCCTTTTTCATCCCTATGTCAACAGTTTCGTAATCCGCAACTCCTGATTCGACAACCTTGACTGCTTCAGTAATCATCGGAATCAAAATTCTGTTTACAACAAAGCCTGGAGATTCCTTTGCCCTTATGGGTACCATCTCATCCCTGTTGTTCCTCTTTCCCTTAAAAAATTCCATCACACTTTTTACCACATTTTCGTCTGTCTGAGTGGCAGGAACAATCTCAATAAGTGGCATCAGGTATGCAGGATTGAAGAAATGAATCACTATGGCCTTCTCAGGATGTTTATAATGGGAAGCCATCTCCGTAATGTTCAGCGATGATGTATTGGATGCCATTATTGCATCATCCTTAAGATAGTCTGAGATTTCATGAAAGAGTGCGTTTTTTACACCCTGTTCTTCAAAAACAGCCTCTATAACAAGATCACGATCTCTAAAATCGTCAAATGTATCTGTGGTTTTCAAATTTTTCATCAGTTTATCAACGTCAGGAGGAATTGGGAAGTTTCCTCTTAGTATTTTTTCCTGCTCTCCTGTTAATTTGATACCATATTTTTCCAGCCTTTTAATCTCTCTTTCAGGTAGATTCCTGACATATTTTTCCATTTCTGCCAGATATTTTTTAACATTCTGTTTCCCTCTTTCTGCAAGTTGCAGATTCTGGTCTTTTAATATCACATCAACACCGTTCAGAATTAGAACTTCCGCTATTCCAGAACCCATTGCACCTGCTCCCACAATTCCTACTTTTTTAATCTCCATATGTATAGCATTGTTACATGATAAATATCTGTTTTTCCCATAAGGTTGCTTTTATAAAGGTATGATTGGAATTCCGAAAAGTGGAGGGAAATTAAAGTTGTAGATGAATTTTACCAGGTATTGATGTAAATGATATAAGCCGTCAGTAATTTATAGTCCCTTCACAGGAGTTCTATTTGCATAATAAAAAATGACACACTCATTTATATATAAAGAGCTGCCTATGAAAAGTATAAGAAACATTGTTTCAATCAGGTTTAATGAATGAACATTCAGAGAAAAAAATGGGCGCACTACTGATACTGGTTGGCTCGCTTGAATTCTATTTTCTTACAAATATCGCTGAGTTTATCCAGCCAAGTTACAGTGTGTCGAAAAATTCCATAAGCCATCTGGGAATAGCAACTGATCCCTATATTTTTAATGGCGCGATCATAGTTCTTGGAATTCTAGAGATTATAGGTGGATATTTCTTCAGGAAATATAGCAAAGCCTTCTCTCTATTTATGCTTCTTGGTGGTATAGGGGCAGCCGGCGTTGGCATATTTAATGAACACTTTGGATATATACATCTGGTATTTGCAGTACTCGCATTTCTGTTTGGATCAGCCGCCTCATATATTATACTTTACAAAGAAAGAAAGGCTGTAACTGTGATCTGGGCTATTCTTGGTACCATCTCCATACTGGCTCTCGTACTGTTTGGAATCGGAATTTTGGGAAAAGACAGTTTCTTTTACCTCGGCCTGGGAGAGGGTGGCATGGAAAGGATGATTCTGATACCGGAGGTGCTCTGGGCTATGAGTTTCACAGCATCCGTATTATACCGTGATTAACTATTACCAAAAAACATTTGAATTAAGCCACTGGAGGGATTTGAACCCCCGACCTGCTGATTACAAGTCAGCTGCTCTACCACCTGAGCTACAGTGGCCATAAGGGGTTAATCATTCTTATTAGAAATACTTTAAGACTAAGGCTCATTTGGATATATTATACGAAATATTTTTTACATATTGCTTCGCTTATCCATTCATTTTCTGTGAAAATTTTTGGGATTTTTCTCTTGATAGCAATTACAAAAATTAGAGGCTTGCAAAAATAAAGTTGAGGACTACACCAGAAATGATATAAAGAATCCCCGCACTTCCATATATTACAGTCATTATGAGTTGCTCTCTGTTAATCTGCGTTATATCATTCTCTTTGAGTGGAGCCTTGGCGATGAATACATTTTCCAGGTATCTGTTTGCCCCAAAGTCGTAGAACGCTCCAAAAAAAATTATAACTATGCCTAGAAGAACCAGAACTAATGGAAAAACCTCTGCATAACTTTTTTTGTTTGCAATGAAAAGGATCACAGAGACAACAATCAAAGAAAGAAGAATTGCTAGAACAGGGAGAGTTAGTAGAAATCTGGTCCTCCTTACTTCATTCAGCCTGTTATATTCCTCGCCTGCCATTTCAGTTCTCGTCTTTTAGGTCTCCTTCCTCCAGATTTTCTGCTTCATTCATTGTGTAGTTTGGCGTTAGCTCGTCCTGAGCGAAATGACACAGGTAATATCTATCCCCCACATCTATCATCTGCGGATCCTGGTCCTTACATATGTCTTTTCTAAAAACACACCTTCCGTAGAATCTGCATCCCGCCTTTGGATTGATTGCACTGCCTATCTCACCAACAATGGAAAGTTTTCTGTTTACCCATGAAGGATCTATACTGGGGACTGCGGATATTAGAGCCTTGGTATATGGATGAAGCGGATTACTTATTATTTCCTCAGACTTCCCAAATTCAAGCACTTGCCCAAGGTACATGACAACTATGTAGTCTGAAACATATCTGGCTGATGCTATGTCATGGGAGATATATAGGACCGTTATTCCTTTTTCACTCTTAAGGTCAATCAGGAGATTCATTATGTTTGCCCTTATGGAAACGTCGAGCATTGAAATAGGTTCATCTGCAACCAGAAAAGATGGATTCAGCGTTATTGCCCTTGCTATGGACACTCTCTGCCTTTCACCACCTGAAAGTTCGTGGGGAAACCTTTCTGCATAATTTTCGGGCGGTCTCAAATTTGCTATAGATAACGCATTATAAATCTCGTCTTTAAGATCAAATTTTTCCCCCTTGGGAGATCCATCGGGTTCCTGAATATTGGAAATACTCTTTATTTCTCTTCTTGCCTGTATCTCCTTGGACTGTATTGCCAGTGGCTCTCCCACAATATCAAAAACAGACATTTTCGGGTTTATTGAGTCAAATGGATCCTGGAATATTAACTGTGCTTCTTTTCTGTATGTCTTATAGTCTGAACTATATTTGCTGGCCTTCGATAGATTAACCTGGATAGTCTCTCCGTCATTCCTCACTATCGTGAATTTAATTTCACCCTTTGTAGGCTCAATCGCATTAACAAGCAGCCTACCAAGAGTTGTCTTTCCTGATCCACTCTCTCCAACAACTCCAATTATGGTCCCCCTTGGAATTCTCAGGTTGACGTTATCCACTGCATGCACAATAGGTTTATTTGGTCCTCCAAAGAGGTTTGTGGAAAGTGTTGAATGAACAGTGAAATATTTGGTTAAGCCATCCACTCCCACAAGAGTTTCATTCTTATCTCCCGAATCATACCAGGTGCTGTTTTCATCAACATTCTGTGAAGAATTATATAGTTCCTCATTGACCTGGTCAAAGTGGCATAGGGAATAGTGATTCTGGTCAAGCATTTTTGGTTCTGGTTTCTTCTCGAAGCAGACTTCCTCAGCCATGAAACATCTGTTTGCAAAGTAGCACCCTTTCGGAGGATCTATAAGATCTGGAACTGAACCAGGAATGCCTCTAATCCTCCTCTTTGTCATTTCAATTGACGGATAACTGTGCAGGAGGGCATAGGTGTAAGGGTTTCTTGCTTTGAGAAAGATATCCTCAGGTCTGCCATACTCCATTATTCTTCCTGCATACATAACTGCAACGAAATTGGCTAGCTGGGATACAACGCCAACATCGTGAGAAATAACGATCATGGACTTTATTGTTCCATTATCCTTCAGGTTCTTCAATTCTTTTATTATTTTGGCCTGTGTGATCACATCCAGACCAGTGGTTGGCTCGTCGGCTATCACCACCTTAGGTTTAAGTGCCAGAGCCATGGCAATGATTCCCCTCTGTTTCATTCCACCACTTAATTCGTGCGGGTATGAATCAAGAAATTTCTTGTTGAATCCAGCAAGCCTGCAGCTCTCCTCTATTCTATTTTTCTCCAGCAGTTTCCTCTTCTGAGTAGCACTCATATTGGGTATCCTGGCTTTTAAGTCTTCCAGTAGATCCTGATAAATATTCTCCTTGAGCACTTCAAAATCCAGATCTTCCTTCTCCTCTTTCTGTTGAAGAGCTATTTCATAGGCATCTGCCCTCAGATTGCTTTCATTTATTAAATCTTCATCAGAAAACTCAGAAAGGTCAGCAAATGTTCCATGGATAGCAAAAACTTCTTCAATTTGAGATCTAATTGTATGTACAGGATTAAAGGCATTCATTGCTCCCTGAAATATCATAGAGATTTCTTTCCACCTAATTTCAGCGAGCCTCTGATCCAGATCCCTTCTGTACTTTTTTCTCATCTTTTTCTCTTTTGGATAATCCTTTGAATTAATGATCTCCTTATCCAGATACTCTATTCGCCCTTCTGTTTCTGCATTTTCTGCCAGTAGACCAAGCAGGGCTAGGGCAGTAGTCGATTTTCCCGACCCGCTTTCACCTATTAAACCTAAAATCTCGCCTTCTTTCAGGTCAAGATTAACTTGATCCAGGGCCTGAACCTTTCCATCCATAGTTTTGAAATGAACAGATAGATCTCTGATCTCAATAAGTGTTTTCTTATTCATTACATCAAATTCCTGCTTCTGCAAATTCATCTCCTCCTGAGTCTTGGATTTACAACCTCATCCATACCACGCGATACGAATATTAGCGAGAATATGAATGCTGACAATGCAATTGCCGGAGGTATGATCCACTGGGGTTCTGTTATAAGGTAGAACTCATCCTTCAAAACGGCGTTCAGCATTCCTCCCCATGTGGCAGTATTCAAAGGTGCAAGTCCAAGAAATTCCAGGCCAGATACAGCTCCAACTCCTCCACTTATGGATAATGCCAATAGATAAAGAAGTAGCGGCCCAATATTTGGAAGTACGTGTCTTCTCATGATAGAAGTGTCTCTTGAGCCAAACAGTTTCGCCGCTTCTACAAACGACCTGGATGAGACTCCACGCACAACTCCAATTAAGGTAAATGCCGCAAACGGCCATCCTGTAAGACTTACAATGAGAATCAGATCAATAAAGTTAGCATTTCCCGGTATCACAGACGAAAGAGCTATCAGCAGCGCAAGAGACGGAACAAGGAATAAGGCCAGAGACAACGTTTCAATTATCTGGCCACCAAGTCCCCCTTTGTAACCTACATACATGGCAACCGCAAGCGAAATTACTATGGAGAAAAACCCTATGCTTATTCCGAATATCCAGTCATTATAGAAACTCTGAAGGAATCTGGACCATAGATCAGCCTTGGTGAAGAATGTGGTTCCAAAGGGATAGGATTGTCCTGTAGGTGTTTTGATCATGGGGGGCAATGGAGCGTAAGAAGATGCAGTTGAACCTATTATGTAGATGTACCCTTCATTTGTCGTAAACGCAATTGCCCCTTTACCTGTGTAACTATTAGAGAAATATAGTATGGAGGAAACATTAGTGGGAGTTGGGGAAACCGTGTAACTCCATAGAAAGGCAGTGGCTGAAGAATTGGCTGAATCATTAAATGATATGGCAACCCCTTTTTGCGATACGAATATAAGCGAATTAGTCACTGAATCATATACACCATGAGTCAGTATATTTCCAGATATGGAAGAAGAATACGGAACTTCATAAAATACATATCCCTTCAGAGATAGATTATATGCAAGAATCTGAAAATAATTAGCAGACATTCCTATTATATAAGCGGGTGGCCCATTTCTTCCCTTACTTGTGGAAATCGAATATGTCGCATATGGATAGCTGTAGATCATCTTATGGCTACCATTTTCTATATTTATAGAATAGATATCTCTATCATTTGAAATAAGATAAATTGAATTATTAGTCGAAAGTGAGACCTGATAAAATGAAGGAATAATAAGTCCGTTTTGCGTATTTATCTTAGTAAAATTATCCTGCCACATTTCTGTGCCATTGTATGTGGAATAAGAAATTACAGACGTGCTGTTGTATATCAGAAATCTCGAATAATTTACGGCTTGTGAAAGATAAAGTTGCTTACCATAGAATTTAACGCCGGATATATTTTTCATATTTATTTTGAATGTATGGAAGAGAGAAAAGGGAAAAACGGTAAATTCGTTCATAAAAATACCTGTTTTATTCTGTGTCATAATATTTATCAGACCATTGGGAAAATCCGCAACTGCATTGAAGCAATACTCAGGCATTGGTGTGGATGGTGAATTATCGAAAGCTATGCCGTTAGTTGTTATGTTTCCTACAATCGTTCCGTTCAGTTTTTCGTTATAGAGAAATTTAAAATAAGGTGACTTTTCTTGGCTGTTTCTGTATTCTATTTCTCCAACCGTAAAGGAATCGTTCGTATATGGAAGAACTACAAATCTATTGATCACTACATCTGTTCCCTGGCTATTAGCTAAAATTCTTCCGTTAAGTAGATCAAATAGGACTGGTTTTAACATTTTCTCATTACTATTTGTAAAACTAGAGTTATATATCATACCTACCGAACCTAAGGGTGTGCCTGGCTCACCCAGTCCTACATAGTACAATGCTCCGTCAGAATTTGGGACATACACGGCGCCTTCATATCCTTCAGACTCTACTGATGATGATATCGGGCCATAAAAAACTCCACCACTTGTGTGAGTTTCGTTATATAAACTTACATTGGCAATTGGACTGGCAAGGGTTGAATCTATGGCCGGAGCTGACGTGTAGTAGCCCACATTTCCACCAACATATGGGGCTATCATAGTAACAATCGCAAATGCCAGTAATATGTAAAATCCAGCCCTCCCATATTTACTTTTATAGAATATGGTGAACTGCTTGTACAATCTCTTCCAATATAATGGAGGATTGATTATTGCATATTTATTTTTCCTATCAGTCATTTTATACACCTAATTAAAACCTCAAACCTTGATCCTTGGATCAAGCCATGCGTGAATGTAGTCAATCATGGAATAAGCCAGTATTGTAAGAAGTGAAATAATAAATGTGGAAGCCTCACTTAGAGGATAATCTTCATGCAGAACTGCTTTATAAAGCAACGGACCCATGCCAGGCCAGTTGAATATGATAGCTACAATAAGTGATCCACTCATTAAGAATGCAATTTGAAGTGCGAGTCTCGTAGTCACAGGTATTACAGCAATACGAGCTGCGTGTTTTCTTAATATGCTTTTTTCCGGAACACCTTTGGCTCTAGCAGTTGTTATATGATCCTCGCCGAGAGTTGAAACCATTGCGGCTCTCATTGTGATCATGTGCCCCGCCGTCTCAATCAAGAGCAGGGATATAAAGGGAAGCGCCATATCGTAAAGCAAAGTTAAGATTGTTGAAAAAGTAGGGTGTTCTATATAGGAAAGAGGAATCTGAGCCTTTATGGGAAACCATCCAAGGGCTACTACAAAGTAAAGGAAAAGAAAAACTCCTATTATAAAGTAAGGAATTGAGTTCACAATAAGGGATAATGAAAGTATTACCCCCTCTTTCTTTCCACCTCTTATTCTTGAAACCCATATACCCAGAGGTATTCCTAAGGCAAATGACAGAAGTGAAGTTGATCCTATAAGCACCAGAGTATAAGGAAGGGCCTGTGCAATCTCTGTAGATACCAGTTCTCCCTGATTAATATAATCTTTTCCCCAGTTAAACGTAAACATCTGGTAAAGGTATGTCTCAAAATCTGTAAGGGAATATTTGCCATTTTGGAGACCAAGCTGAACAAGTCTATTGTGATATGCTTTAGGATTGACGTAACCTGATCTTGAAACTGTTATAAATAACTCAGCAGGGTTTCCCGGCATGAGTCTGAACACCACAAAGATAATAACCGTCATTATTAGAACCAAAGAAATGTCCTGAATAACCTTCCTAATAAGTAGATATATGTTCATAATAATCTTCCCTGTTGCTTAGAACTTAAAAATAAAATGGTATTTAAAAATTTTATGCTGTCTTATTCTTCTTTTTGAAGAAAAAGACATATGAAGCAGCTCCAACCACCACAACAACAGCCACAACTATACCGGCTATAATCAAATCGTCATTATTTGAAGTTGGTGAGGTAACAGGTTTTGTGGGCGATACATAAATCTTTGCCAGACTTACTGTTGGTTGTATTGTATAGTTGTTGATTGTATTGTTATTCGAATAGATGTTTACTGAAAATGTTGTGTTCTTCAATTCTCCAACAAGCATTGAAGATGAAAGGCTGCTATTTACCACTGTGAAATTAAACACGGCAAGTCCACTTGAATCTGTCGTGGTCTTGAGCGAGGAAAACTGTATTCCCACAAGGGAACTTGAGTTCACCATAACTGTCGCACCTTTGTATGCGTTACTGTTGTACGTAACACTGAAGACTATTTGCCCCTTTTCAAGATCCTGAACTCCATTGGTGTTGTTTTTACTGTATACCAGATTCTTCACAGAGTAAGTGGATTTCAGTATTGGCCCATTTATTATGGAAAGGTTTACAGAACCCAAACCTGTACCAGTTTCTGTTGCATGTGGTTGAGATGCCGATGCGATTACTTGCATTGTTTCGTTATGCACACTGTACGTTGCTCCCGTCGTAGAATTTGTCGCAGTGAATAGAGCACTTAAGTAGGAGACAATCTTAAACTCCCAGACAGCCTGACCCTGGGCATTTGTGGTGAGCTGATTGGGGGTTATATTCACAAGGCCTCCATAGCTTGATGAATCACCGATATACAGAGTTACTCCACTTGCAGGGCTTGTTCCATTCATTACAGTGAATGTTATGTTACCATACTCATTACCGTTGAAGACGTTTCCATAAGTAAGTGACTGCTGTACAGTAAGGTTATACTTATCAACTACGCTTACAGAGGAAGTGTTTTTGTATATTGTGGTGTATTCCCAGAACCAGTATAGATAAGTAGCAGCAGAATACGTTGTTGAATAGTTTGTGAATGCGTCTGACAGTGGAATAAGGTCAGTTGCATATCCGGTTGCGATAACTGGGTCTTGTTCTATTATAAGAGAATCCAGTTCCTTTGCCACGCTTGATGCAACAGCAAAGCTGTCTGTGCTTATTGACTCATTTATGAGTTTGCAGAATAGCTGCTGAACCTGAGCACCAGTGAGCATCTTACCGTTGACCTCCATTGATGAAAATGGACCAAGGTAGGATTTTGCGGGCACTCCAACAACTGGAGAAAGATGTGCCTGGCAATCCAGAATTGGGTCACCTAAGGCAGTACTCTCACCCTCAGAAGCTATTTCAAAGCCGTTGGTTTTGTGATGGCTCAATATGGTACTATCCACATTAGACTGAAGTGTTGTGAAAGCTTCCTGCTTCAAAACCGTACTAATTCCAAGTTCGTTCCAGTACTGGAATGTCTTTTCAATTGCTGCCACACCTGTTGGATTTTCAGCACCTGTAGTTATCTGAACTGTAAGAGTAACTGGGTTGCCATTATACAGGAGTTTTCCGGAGGATGAGTATGTCATTCCAGGTATGCTGTCTATCAGGGATTTAGCCTTGGCCATGTTGAATGTATATTCAGGAGCACTGGCATTGTAGTACAGAGTATTGCCTGGGTTTATTGGGCTTGAGGATGGATATCCCAAACCATCAAGAATTACCTGATTTATGTAGTTGTATGGCACAGAATAGGATAATGCCTGCCTGAATGCAGTTACGTTAAGAGGTGCATCTGCAGTATTCAGCTCCCAGTAACCGTATGCACTTGACAATTTCTTATATATGAAACTGTTTGGAGTTGAACTTAGTTGGGGTAGGAAGTTAGGTGGAGGTGCAAGTGTCATGGTGTCAATCTGACCTTTCTGGAAGGCTGCCACCTCTGAAGAAACTGAGTCGTATATTGGCATATATATCTCATATATTTTTGGAGTAAACTGCCTTAGTCCGCTGGATGCATTTGTATATTGGGTGAAATAGTATGGATTCACGTAAAGTGTCTCATGTTCACCTGGAATTATTTGTCCCTGTGGCATTCCAAAGTCATTTGTTACCATGAATGCGCCTGCTCCAACCATGCCTGGAACCGCACCGGTAGTCGGATTCCATCCAAGATTCCAGCCACAATATCCGTCTCCAGGAATTGCTGTGTTGTGGAACGGGCTCGATGTGTTTGATGTGTTTGTGTAGTTAAAATCTCCCTGGCCTGATGTCGTGTAGTCGTGGTGTACCCATATGTGATATGGAAGTATATCACAGGCTAGAACATCTGTGAAAAACAATAGAGTCTTCTGGGTCACAAAGAACTTTACTGACAGATTCCCGTCAGGAATCACATTCACCACATCAGGAAAGTCTCCAAAATAGCTCTTTATCCTGTAGTTCAAGACAACATCAGCTGATTGCAGGTAGTATTTCTTCATTTTTGTAGGCTTATAGGATTTGTATGTGTGGTTAACTACCTGGCCATTGTAGCAGAATTCCGTGTAATTAGAAAACGTATATGTCTGGCTGTTATTTGCTGGTGACCAGTCGGTCCATCTTACGTATGGCCTTATGTTTATTGTATAAACGTAGGAATAGTTCTGGTAACTGTTTGTGTCTATATTGTATGTCTTGTTTCCGGGGCCAACATGCTGAACTGTGTAACCGGAAGCCATCCATGGAACGTTAGTACCGTTCGGAAGAGTCTCAAATAATGCTGTTGCTCCCCATATCTGGCAATCAACAAACGCGTCACAGTATGTGGTCTCATCAAAGGGACTCATCGATCCCGCGTTCCCTATCTGTCCTATCTTGAACACACCACCAGTATAATGCGGTTCAGTAGTTGCATTATCTGTCGGATATACCCATGGCGCAGAGGAAGACGCCTGTGCTTGCACAAGGTCATTGACCTTAAGTTTTCCTCCTAAATTGGCACTTAAAATATTCGTGCTTCTTGCTTTTCCTGTTAGTCCTGAAACGTTATCAAGAACCGCAAAAGCGGATCCTACCATTATCAGGGTTAAAAACAGGGCTACCAACATCCTTTTTTTATTCATCCAAAACATATTCAAATTATAGTATTTAAAAATTTTTAATTGTAATCCATGTAAATTGAATTATTTTCAATTGAAAAAGCATAGACTTTAAGGGCAGTTGAATAATTCTCTCATATTTCATAATGCGGTGATGTATATGTCATTGCACATCATGTTGTTAAGAAAAAATTATAGGTTAGACCTGAAAGGAATTTGGAATCATCATATATCCAAAAGGTTGGAGATATTTTATCTGGAAAAAATGGTGTTCACCAAAATTTACTCGGTTAGGCCAAGCAGTATGGCTAATTTTTTAAGTAGAAAAATGACCACCTGTAAAATCAAAGTCACTATGGAGAAAACAAAGCATACATATGCAACCGAACCCTCAATCTGTATAGGCGAGCCAAAGGCAGTTAACTCCTTTGTTGTAATGGAATTGTAAATGTCAATATATGTTAAATATAATAATAGTGAAACAACTCCGTTTATTATGAAGCCCAAGTAAGTTCGGTTAATTTTAAATTTTGGCATTATCGGAATGAAAATCAAAAAGGTATAATAAAATTTTCCATTGATTGGTTCTGTAAAAAATTATATTAAAAAATATGAAAAGATTGTTAAACCTAGTTTCATTGGTGTCTCATGGCAGAAAATAGAGTGATACATGCCCCAAGGGGGAAGCAGCTCAATACAAGAGGATGGCAGCAGGAAGCCGCCTTAAGGCTTTTAATGAACAATCTGGATCCAGAAGTTGCAAAGGATCCACAGAATCTCATAGTATACGGAGGAAAGGGAAAAGCAGCGAGAACGTGGAGGGATTTTGACGAAATTATTGCAATGCTGAAGGAACTTTACTCTGATGAGACACTTCTAATTCAGTCAGGAAAACCTGTGGGTGCTTTTAAAACAACGAAGTTTTCTCCCAGAGTACTCATAGTGAATGCACAGATCGTACCAAGATGGGCAACTGATGATATTTTCTGGGACCTGGAAAAAAGAGGATTGACTATGTTTGGTCAGATGACAGCCGGAAGCTGGATATATATCGGTTCGCAGGGAGTATTGCAAGGTACCTATGAAACGCTCTTTGCGCTTGCCAGAAAGGAGTTTAACCGGCCAGACTTGAAGGGGAAATGGGTACTTTCCGCTGGTCTCGGTGAAATGGGCGGAGCGCAACCTCTGGCAATAACCATGAACAACGGTGTTGGAATTATAATCGAGGTTGATCAGGATAAAATTGACAGAAGACTCAGGGGAAAATATCTGGACGTACAGGCAAAAGATATAGATGAGGCATTAAGGATTAAGGATGAATACATTCAAAAGAATAAACCGATTTCCATCGGCGTTCTTGGAAACGCAGCAACCATTTATGATGATCTGGCAAACAGAGGAATCGTACCTGATGTAGTTACGGACCAGACAGCGGCACACGACCTTAATCTTGGATATATTCCAGAGGGATACGATATTAAAACGGCAGAAGAGTTCAGAAACAGTGACATGGAGCAATATATTAAGGAAGTTAGAAAAAGCATAGTCAAGGAAGTAAGGGCAATTTTAAAATTCAAGGAAATGGGTTCGAAGGTATTTGATTACGGAAATAATCTCAGGACCAGGGCAAAAGAATCAGGCGAAAACAGAGCATTTGAAATAACGGGATACGTTCCTGCGTATATAAGAGATCTATTTGCAGTAGGGTCAGGCCCATTCAGATGGGTGGCACTCTCTGGCGAGCCTTCTGATATTTTTAAGATTGATGACGCCATCACGTATCATCTGGGATACAACGAACATCTTGTACAGTGGCTTAAGCTCGCAAAGGAAAAGGTAAAGTTTCAGGGGTTGCCTGCAAGAATCTGTTACGCGGCATACGGCGAGAGAGAAAAGATCGGCCAGATAATCAATGATATGGTTCATGATGGAGAATTAGTGGCACCGGTGGCTATTGGCAGAGATCACCATGATACTGGCTCAGTGGCTTCCCCATTCAGGGAGACAGAGGCGATGAAAGACGGAAGTGATGCAATAGCGGACTGGCCAATACTAAACGCACTTCTAAATGTAGCATCAGGAGCCACATGGGTTTCTGTACATCACGGAGGTGGTACGGGCATTGGAAATGCAATCCACGCAGGTTTTGTACTTGTGGCGGATGGTTCCAAAGAGGCTGAAGAAAAGGTTAAGATGGTACTTAATGCAGACCCTGGAATTGGAGTTATAAGGCATGCTGATGCTGGATATGAAGGCTCCAAAGAACTAATCAGAAAGGGAGTAAAATTTAAGACACCATATTACGGGTTAGAAGAAAAGTAATCCATCCTTTCTTTTTACTAAAAGCAATAAACTATACTGTAAAGATTTTAAAACCAATTTCTTCTTACCTGTTATGGCACTCAAAGGAGTATTAATGGCTGGAGGAAAGGGCACAAGACTTAGGCCAATAACCTATGCAATTCCAAAACCTCTGGTTCCCATAGCTGGCCTTCCATGTATAGAATATTCTCTAAGGGCATTTCATGAAGCATCCATTGATGATGTAATCATAACCACAGGATACAAGTTTGAATCATTAATAAATGGACTTATAAAGCAGGAGAGAAAGGATGGCCAAAAAGTTCTGTTTTCAGTAGAAAGAGAACCTGCAGGAACAGCAGGCAGTGTGAAGATTATTGAAAATTTCCTTGACGATACATTTGTGGTTGGAAGCGGAGATGTTTTAGCAGATTTTAATATAATTGAAGCTCTGGAAAATCATAATAAGAGTGGAAATCTGGTAACAATACTACTTACTGAGGTGGAGGATCCTACCCAATTTGGAATCGTTGAAACGAAGGATGGAAAGGTAAAGAAATTCCTTGAAAAACCATCAAAGGAAGAGATTTTTTCAAATAAGGTAAATTCAGGAATCTACATTATGGAGCCTGATGTGCTCAAGCACATTCCTGAAGGTGTACAGTATGATTTCGGCAAGGACCTTTTTCCGAAGCTTCTCAAGGAAGGAATCACGATCAATACCTATGAGGCAAAGGGAACCTGGCTTGACACGGGAAGGCCAAGAGAACTGATCCTTGCCAATCATCTGATCGTCTCAAAATATGGAAAGGAAATGAACCTGGAAAACATTAGGGGAAAAATCATAATGAAAGAGGAGCCCATTGGGAATAAATACAGAATAGAGGGTAACTGCTACCTTGGAGAAAACGTAAAAATAGGCGAAAATTCCATAATCAAAAACAGTACAATTTATGAAAATGTTACAATCAGCGAGAATGTTACTATTGAAGATTCGATCATATTTGATGGTTGTTCCATAGGGAGCGAAAGTGAAATATCGAAGTCTGTAGTGATGAAAAGTACCAACATTGGTAAAAAATGCATTCTGTCTAACAGCGCACTCTCCTCGAACCTTAATCTTCAAAACGGTTCAAGAATTTACGATGTGAATCTCTCATCAGAGGCGTTAAGCAATTTCGACTGAATAGTATAGAATAAGAAAGAACTTACTTTTTTAAAAATAATGGCCAAAATATCAAATAAAATTTGCCTAACGCAAATTAAAATTATATCTACAGGAATCCTGCTTTCTGCAAGATCAACAGGTCCTCTGTTGTGAGCTGTTCGCCCTTCTTAAATTTCTCAAAGAGGTCGTTAGCCCTGTCCTGAAGTTCACCCTCTTTTTCCTTCTTTCTTGTTGCCCTGGTCTTAGCTCTGACACCACCGAGCATTTTTTCTATGTCCCTAAGTTCATTTTTGGCTTTGACAAATTCCTCGTGTTCCTTCTCAGATTCTTTGTTGTATTTTATGAACAGCTCGTGGAATTCATCCGCCTTTTTTCTTGTCTCGTCAAGTTCCTGAAGACCTTTGTTAATCTCCTCTCCGATGGAATTAATTTTAGCTGAAATCTCGTCGATCTCTTTTTTAAGTTGATCAACTACTTTTTTCTTTTCATTAACTTTGGCCGAAATCTCCTTTACCTGGTCGTTTTCCTTTATTTCGCTTTCAAGTTTTTCTCTGGATTTTCTTATCTCGTTGGTGAGTTTCCTGATGTCGAGGACTATCTTCTGTTCATCCTTTTTCTCAAGGGGCTGAGTCTGCTGAACTTTTTCCAATCTTTGCAATTCTTTCTCCTTTCTTCTTAGTTCCGCAGGGTCAATACCAATAGATTTAACATTATCCTTATTTCGGCGGAGCTCTTTCCTCAGTTCAGAAAATTCCTTATAATGAGCCTCTTTTTCATCTCTCATTTTTTGTATTTGCTCTATAAGCTGCCCTTTCTCATCTATCTTTTTCATAACAGCTTCGCGCATGCTTTTGGATTTCTGGTTAAGCTTATCTCTTTCTTCGGCGTAATAATGACTTTCTTGCGAAAGTTCATCTCGCTTCTTTATATGGTCCTCTACCAGATTTCGCAAAATCTCTCTTTTTTGTTCAAGGTCAGGAAGAACGTCACTCATAATGATCAGACATCGCAGTGATTATAACCCTTATTTTTCCTTATAATATATAACTTTCGTATCGTTTCATTCTCAAAATCCAGCATTTTTTCCGGTCCATTATTTCCCTAACTTAGTTTATCTCTGATTTGTCAGACAAATGATCACGTATACATTCACTGTAATGTTCATCTATCATTTTTCTATCTGTTGGTTTACAGATCTGACATATGCTTCCGGATTTTGGGCATTGTATATATTTCTCCCAATTATAATGTAGTCGGCTCCATTCATAATGGCAAGAGATGGAGAACCACCCTGCGCTCCTATTCCGGGTGAAAATATTTTCAAATTTCCCCTTTTTTTGGCAATTTCCTGAAGGATCCTGTAATCATTGCCGGGGGCGATTATCCCATATGCAGAAGTATTTTTCAAATCGTTTAAAATTTTCAAATGCAGTGGATTTAGATATCTTTCTGCCCCTTCATTGCTCATTGAGACAACTCCTATAACTTTAACACCTTCTGAAGCATCTAAGAGTGCCTGAATTGAATCCAAGCCGGGAAAGGCATGAGCTATCACAGCAAATGGGTTTCGCTCGCGGATTATTTCCATAATCATTCTGTTCGTATTGGGTATGTCTGCAATTTTTAGGTCACAGATAACATTTCCGAAGTCTGAAAGTTCCCTAATTATATCGACTCCACAGGTTAGAATGGTGGGCCAGTTTATCTTTATGGCGAAAATCTCATCACTGAGCCTACTGGCCAGATCTAAAAGTACCCTTCGATCAGTTATGTCCAGGGATGCAACTATCCTTTTATCCATTGAGGTAGAACACCGGTATAAAGATTAAATTTATCATTTTAATGGAAAAATTACTTATCTTTTATAATTCATAGAGTAAGGAGAAACGGGAAAAATGAAATTCTGATGGTTACTGTATTGGATCGATTCCATCATCGTCTTCCCCAAATAGTCTGCCATTCATTCTTTCTCCGGATCCAATTATATATGGGGAATCGACTCCGGTGAATACGAAGAATATCTTTATGTTGCTTCCCATCTGTTCTTTGTTGTCAATTCCGGCGATTATCTCACAATCATCATTCATCATTTCTTGAATCTTTGAAAGGGCTCTGTCAAATTCCTTCATTTTTATATCTCCACCTATAATCCTCATAAGGCATCCCTTTGCCTTAGATATGTCAACATCAATGAGCGGGTTGTTCAGAGCTTTTTCAATGGCAAAATCTATCCGGTTATCACCACCTGTAGAATCTCCTATGGCAATATAAGCGGCCTTTGATTTTGACAACACCTTTTTCAAATCTTCAAAATCAATATTGATATGGCTCCTTTCGTTTATTGTCCCCACAAGGCCGGTTATTTGCTCCATTATGAATCTGTTGGTTATGTCAAAGGATTTCTGAAGATTTGTTTCGGGTGAAATAGCCTTGAGTCTGTCGTTTGGTATTACTATTATTGTGTCTGAATTTTCCGCGAGTGATGGAAGCCAGTTTTTTGCATTCATCATTTTCGCTTCCCCCTCTTCTTTGAACGGAAGGGTGACGAAGGTGAATACCAGGGCTTTGTTTTCCCTCGCAAACTTAGCCACAACTGGGGCACTCCCAGTCCCAGTTCCTCCACCTAGAGTCGCAACCAGAAAAATTATGTCAGAATTGGAAGTAGCCTTTTTTAGTACTTCCTGCGTATCCATCGCAGCCTCTTTCCCTTTCTCAGGGTCATTTCCGGCACCATACCCGTGCGTTACCTTTTCTCCAATCAGAATCTTTGCATTTGCTTCCGTTTCCTTTCTCAGATGAGATGCATCCGTATTAATTGCTATAATTGCAGCACCCTGCATACCGCTTCTTTTCAGACTACTGACTGTATTGCATCCTCCTCCACCACAACCAATTACCCTTATCTTTATTCCAGCAAGTTCTGCCAATTTTTCAATCTCATCTTCCTCTATTACTGTTTCCAATGTGGACACCTGTTCGACAATTGTCATCATAGTATTTTAATATTTTGCCTCGTGAAGATTAGTTTTAATTTCAATGTGTTCCTTGCATATTTTTTAAATTATTTTAAATCTCAATTCTTAGTAAGGTTCAAATATTTACTATCTATAAATAATTGGTTTAATGTTGGAATATAGCACACAGGTGTCCATAAATTTACCTTACGAGAAATTGAATGAAATAGTTCTTAATCCTGATATATTCCTAAAATCCAATGAATACATATATGCTATAAGTAAGACATCTTCAAATATATATGATATAGTATTTATAATGAAAAAGATGGGCATAACAAAGAAGTTTTCTGTTAATATTTCTGTTACAAGAATAAGGGATATGATAATTTATCAAAGCACAGAACAATCAAAAGTCTCAATGAAGTTGGCCGTCACAATCAAAAAAATAGATCAGAAAAAAGCATCAATAAGCGCAGAAGCAAGAGCTGATGCTGGTGTTTTAAGAAATTTATTTGGTAAATATGAATTCAAGGAATTTATAGATAAGTTGTTAAACTACATAGCATCAGACGGAGAAGAGATTCAGTGGAAAGAGGAGGATCCTGGTTTAAACATAACCAAAGCCGCCTGTCACTTATGTGCTTTTTTTGATCCTAAAAAACTATTCTGCTATGCTGGTTTTATACATATAAAAGACGTGGAAAATCCTGCATGTAAAGGGGAAAAATTTTCTCCATACAGTTCTAAATAGGAAAAGAATCCTGCATATCTTTCTCAATCCCTTTAGAATGAAATTATGACATAGAAATGTCCTTATAAGGAATGCTTCCTGTTTGTTTTATTGAAAAATGAGCCAGTTCATAGTATTAAATTTAATTATCTGCCTGAGAATAACCATAAATGTTAAAAGATCTGCTGATCAATGAGGGGGCTGTCAAAAAGGGTCATTTTGTACTGACCTCTGGAAAGGAATCAGAATATTACGCTGATATAAAGGATGCATGTGCTCAACCTGAGATTTTAAGGGAAATTGTTGCAGAGGTTTCAGGGAAAATTAAAGCAGATTCAGTTGCGGGTGTCGAATTAGGCGCAGTACCTATTGTTGTTGCGGTTGCGTATTCAAAATCAATTCCATATTACATTATCAGGAAAGAATCAAAACATGGAATGAAGAAATTACTCATAGGGAGCGTACGAAAGGACACAGAAGTTGATATTATTGAAGATGTCGTCACCACTGGTGGGTCTGTTATGAGAGCTGTTGAACTTCTTCGTAAAGAGGGAATGAAAGTAAATAGGGTGATTGCGGTGATAGACAGGGAGGAAGGTGGAAAGGAACTTTTAAGAGAGAACGGTGTTGAGTTTATCTCCTTACTAAAAATTAAAGATATACTTTAGGAAAGAACATCATCAATACCACCAATTTCAATTGAGGTGGTTTTTTCACCGACAAGTATGCCCTTTGTATTCGCTATCAGACTTGCACCCACCATAGGGCTCCCGAAGTTTGCCGTACCTGCACTAACGGGGACCTTAAAAATATCTTTGAGTATCTCTATATCATCATCGGAAACCTCTGGGTTAACAATCATTCCCTTGTTTGTGGCTACACTTCCTGAACCTACCGTCTGGAATATACCCATTCTCCCTTTTACGGTTTCCACGTTAAGAGCTTCTTCAATCATTTTAACGCTTTTGTTGTCAAAATCTTCGTGGACCAGAGCACCGTGGTCATTTGCAACTATGTCATTACCCACGGCATTTATAGAATCCTTCAGATAGAGCACTTGTCTGTTTCCAGGATCAAAATCTATTTTCCCCGAATTTCCTCCGACGATTATGCCATTTGTATTCATTACTGAGAAAACTCCATACATTCCGGATGGATCCATTCTGCTCTCCTGTATCCTTACATCCAGAACCTCACTGATGGTTTTTCTGGAAACATTGTCCAGTTGTACGGGCACAATGGCCAGGTCCTCCCATGCCCGGCAATAGAGACCAATAAATTCACTTTCAAAAATAGAGAATTTTCTTATCATTTTACGGCATCAAAACTTCCGTTTCACCATTTTGAAGTTTCAAAACTTTTACTTTGAAGTTACCAGGTATCTTCGATTTGCCTCTTTTCCAGATCTCCTCATTAATTTTACCATCGATCCAAACCTGTGAAAGTTCAGTTTTGGTATATCTGGATACATGCTCCCTTATGATCTTTATGGCCGTATCTGTCCTTCTCTTCTTTGAACTGGCAAAGGCCTTTCTCAAGGGTATATTCATCAATATTTCATTACTCACATCATCTGCCATTCGAAACACCTAAAGTTTTAAATTATTCCTTCTCCAGTTTCTTCTATTTGGGTTCTGAGATACCTTTCTGTCAGTTCTCATTATTACCCATCCAGGCACTCTTCTGTTTTGTACAGTTTTTTTCATTAATCTGATCTTTCTTCCTGTCTCCTTATTTCTGCTCATTTTTATCTCCTCTCTATATGGGTTTCTCTCTTGGTTTCTGTCATCTTTGACAGAATCTGTTTAATCTCCTGGTCCGTTATAACTCTGTTTATTCTGCCCATGGTGTATAGCTGAACAAGCTGGTTCTCCACATTGTCAGCTATATCGGGCCTCACCAATCGGACATTTGCTAATCTCTCTCTGGCTTCAGGGTCAAGTATTTGTCTTAAGATTTGTAATTTTCTTGCCCGCTCAGCTTCCTGCTGGGCTAGTTCTTCATTTTCAAGTTGAGACTCGCTTTGGGACCTTTGAAGTTCCTCCATTTTTCTTCGTCTGAGTTCCTCAAGTTCTCTGTCCCCTTCCACGATAACCACCTTAAAGATATTTCTTTAACTCGGGTTTTTGTTCTGCAAGTTTTTCCATAACTTTTCTTGATGCCTTATCTAGCATAGCCTGCCCAGATGGAGTGACAACTCTCCCTTTTTCGGATTTCTTAATAAGTCCAAGTTCCTCCAGCCTGTTAAACATATGTCTTACTATGGATCGGCTTCCCGCTGCTGGATGATAAGGCTTTGAGCCTCCATCTTTTTTTCCGCCATACTGTTCACTCAATCTCTGTATTCCTATGCCACTGTTAACATACACTTTTCTCAGCGTTGAGGCCAGCCTTCTGTAGTACCAGTCTTCTTGAGTCCAGCCCTTTTCCCTGTGTACTCCAGATTTGGTATAGAGCGTCCATTCTGGCTCCTCCAGGTTTTTCATTTCACCAAACTGCAGTGCAAGTTCATCAACAAGCAGGTCTGCAGGTACTTCTTTGACATTTACCATGAATTATCACTCAGTCAGAGTGCATTTATATACCATTAATAAATTTTCCTTATGTTTTTGACTTATCTTCACTGGATAGATATGTGAATATTAATCTAATCAATAATAAACTAAGGAGAAGAGTGATCCCTAGGAATATAGAGGGTAGGTCAATTTGGGGAATTGCAAGTATTGCGCCAATAAAGAATGAAACCAATGGCGCAAAAGAACCGGAAATTATGGATATTGAAAATATTAGTATCAGTCCGGCTATTCCGCCAAAGGAATAGATATTGATGTTTGTGGTCTCCTTCGGTATCCTGGAAATTATAAACGACAAAGTGACAAATGAGGAAAAGAAAAAAGCCAGTGCAGCGTCTGCAATTATGAGCACAGCATATATGATATCTCCAAAATTTGCGCCGATCATAACAATAACTATTGGAATAGCGAAGAAAATGAATATTATAAGGGATGAAAGTGCCTTAGAGAATATCATCTCAGTTTTTGTAATCAGCCAAATCCTCAAATTTGCAAAACTTTTTCCTTCCATTACAAGAGACTGAATCGAATAAAAAGAAACTGACAGTGTTGTGAGCAGGAAAATTGCAATATAGGTAAAAAGTGGAGGGAAGTTTCCAAATCTTTTATCAACAAAAACCTCCAGAAGTGCGGGAAGACTAAAAAATACCGGAAAGAAAAAGCTTGAAAGGTTTGTAAGATCTCTTGTAGCGAGCTTCAGATCCTTCATGGTCAATGATACTATGGAGCTGAACTTCCTGCTATTTTTTCTTTTTATATGCTTATTCTGGAAAGTTGCCATGTTTCGATCGAACAGGTTTTCCAGAATATTCCTGGCAAGAAAGTAAGCAATGAAAATCGAAAGAATAAGATAAAAGAAACTCCATGAAAAGGATGCAACAATCGAATCCACATTTACATGATTAGTGAAAGCAATAAAGCCTATATCAAGAACAGGAAACACATAATTTAAGGGATACTGGACTGAGAAGGAAAACAGAAAGATATACCGCGGGAAAAATACTGTAACGTCAAAAAATATGAATATGGAGATAAGACCAATCATTTTAAGGGAATTGAAAATACCAGAACCTATTCTTCCACTCCAATTCCCTCTTTGTGAAATGATGGACAGAAAGGACCCAACGGAAAAGCCCAGAACTATACATGTTGCACCCCAGATCATCTGAATTAACACATTATCCAGGTTTCTGTTAATGTAATAATAAAATACCATGGGTGGTATATCAAGAAGCATAGTATACACACCAGTGTTTACAAACCAGGAGGCAGGTAAAACCATGCCACTATCCTTAGTGAATAGGAACTTCCCGGGGTCTATGATCTTTTCATTCTTCAGGGTCTGAATCCACATGAATGAGCCAAAGGTGTTAATCCCAAATTGATAGAGGAATATGGAAAAACCAGTTGCATAGATTCCTTTGTAGGATACACTTATACCGCTATATGTGATAAGCAATGAAAATAACAGAAAAATGGCACTATAGATAAGGCCAGATCTGAATATGATATGCTGAATATAGTTCTTGGAGAATGATCTTTTTTCAAACTCTCTATTAAATCTCTCAGATGATTTTAGTGCCTGGTATCTGTATTCCCTGTTGATTAATGTCGATTCATAAATTATTCCTCTGATCGAAATAAAGAATCACCTAATTTTTTTGCCCTCTCGAGTATATCCTCTTTTCCCGTTATTTGAAGGAACAACTTTTCCAGAAAACCTCCCTCTCCCTCTTCATTTAATTCATCCATATTTCCCTCCAGTATTTTTTTCCCCGAATCAAGTATCTGGACTCTGTTACACATTATTTCGGCCAGATCGAGTATATGTGTAGAAAATATTACAAAGTGACCATTCTGGATCATTTCCCTTATAACCTCTTTAACAACAATTATAGATGTCGGGTCAAGGCCATTCAGGGACTCATCTAAAATTAAAACCTCTGGTTTTGAGGAAAGCGCAGAAAGTATGGAGATTTTCTGTTTTGTGCCAAACGACAGCATTCCGATTGGCCTATCCATGGTCTCTGTCAGATCAAGTGCATCTGCAATACTGTACTTTATACTCTGATATTCCTCACCGTTAACACCTCTTATCCCGGCATACAGGTCGCAGTATTCATTTCCAGTTAAGGTTTCATACAGTACTGGTGTCTCAGGAACATAAGCTATATGTTCCCTGGCAAATTTTTCATAGAACTCAATTTGATTGCCATCAATTTTAATGGTTCCAGAATCATACTTGATAATCCCAGAAATTATTCTCAGGGCCGTGGTTTTACCGGATCCATTTGGACCAATCAGGCCTTCAACCAGTCCACTATGGAACGAAAGATTCAGTTCAGAAAGCCCTATCTTGCTTCCGTATTTTTTTGATATATTTTCAGCTTCAATTTTATTCGTGGTAAAAGAATGTTCTCGAAGTTATAATAGTTTTCAAAATTACAGATAAGTTCAATACGAAAAGTAAAAATATTTTATAAAACAGTTTCAAAATAAAAATTTCAGACTGATAAATGTTCAAGTTTGAAATTGAATTAAAGTTCTCCTGAGTGTCGTCAGGTTATATACAAATGTAGATAAGTGTGAAATACGAATCCAACCGTGAAGGTGATTCCGGCTGCCAGTAATGATAGAAGGGCTGCTCTTGAAGACGATTTAAGTATTGACGTGTTTAAGGCAATTGCGATCAATCCATTGCTTATTGCCTGAACTATTGCCACTAAGGCTACGGCTATAATTAGGGAAAGAAACCCAAGAGGAAACAGAAATGGTGCTATTGGGAAAATTGCACCAAAAACATATGAAAGTCCGGTTGTAACGGCAGAATCTTTTGATCTTCCACTCTCTTTCTTTATTACTTCCTTAGTCTCTCCCTCAGATCTTTCTTCTACAATCATTTCTCTTTTGATTGTTGATATCCTGAATTCACTTTCTGAGGCCTTGGAAAGATATGCACCTAGCATCATACTAATTGTACCGCCAATGCCAACAACCAGGCCACTCATCGCAATTATAAAATTGTTCTCAATTATTGCAGTGAGCCCCGCTATTGCTGCAAGAACTTCCACAAGGCCATCACTCATTCCATAAATGAACGACTGAATTTTATCAAGGAATTTTTCCTTATTTTCATTCATGTCATTGAAAAGACTCTCGTGGCTGATTTCATCCTCAATTATTCTTGATAGTCCTGCTGATAATTCTTTATCATTTATTCTTTTAAGGAAGTTTCTGTATTTAATGATACTTTCGACCTCTCCTCTTTCCATTAAATTTATCGTTAAATTAAGCCCTATTATCCGAGTAAAGATGAGAAGCAATCTTAGCTTTGTTCTATAAGGATTCAGTATTTTACTGTCATAGCTCAAGTATGAAAGTCTTGAAGCCCAGTAATTGGCGTGATAGTCTTCTACATCTGAAAGGCTTTTCAATCTATTTTTTATATTTTCATTCTTAATTCTCAAGGAAAGTTTCCTATAGAATTCCCTGTCTGTGATCTCATCTCTATAAAATTCCTTGATGAGTTTTATCTCATATCCACTTTCCATCATACGCGTAATCAATTCCAAGATAAATTTTTATGTAATTTTCAAATTACGAATTTCGTAATTTATCTTCGATTTTCATTCCATAATCTATATATTTATAGTCTACATAGATAAATAGGTGATTTTATGCAAGAAAATTATGAAGAAGATTTTAAACCAGGAGTGAAAATAAAGACTACACCTCCGGGACCTAATGCAAAGAAGATTGTTTTAGATGACGAAAAATATTTGGCTACAAGCACAAAATCTCTTCCAGTTGTGGCAAAGAGAGGGAAGGGTGTTTATGTGGAGGATGTGGATGATAACGTCTTTATTGATTTCGCAGCAGGAATAAGCGTGAATAATATGGGTCACATACATCCATATATTACAGAGAAAGTGCAGGAACAGTTATGGAAGATGTGGCATTTCGCAGGGACAGACTTTTATTATAAAGAACAGGTTGACGCTGCCAGGGCAATTGAAGAAATTACTCCTGGAAAATTCCCTAAAAAGGTATTTTTTACGAACAGTGGAACGGAAAGTAACGAGGCTGCAATTAAATTCGCTAAGGTGAACAAAAAGAAACAACAATTCATCAGCTTCATAGGTGGATTCCATGGAAGATCACAGGGTTCTCTATCCTTCACAGCATCTAAGGGTATACAGAAAAAGTGGCTATTTCCATCAATGCCAGGTGTGGAGCACGTCCCATTCCCCAATCCCTACAGGAACGTTTTCGGTATAGACGGGTATGAACATCCGCAGGAATTAACAAATGCTGTAATTGATTTTATAGAGAAATATACATTGAAAATGTATATGCCTCCTGAAAACGTGGCCGCAATAATGGTTGAGCCAATTCAGGGGGAGGGCGGATACATTGTACCTCCAATGGATTTTCATAAAAAACTTATTAAACTCGCCCATGACAACGATATGCTTCTGATAATGGACGAAGTGCAAGCCGGATTTGGAAGAACAGGTAAGTGGTTTGCCTCTGAGCATTTCGGAGTTGAGCCTGATATTATTCCTCTCGCAAAAGCCATAGCAAACGGAATTCCAATGGGTGCCGTGGTAATAAAGGCAGAACTGGACTTCCCGGAGCCAGGCCTTCATTCAAACACCTATGGTGGGAACATCCTTGCATCAGTTTCAAGCATGGCTACCATTGAGGCAATGAAAAAAGAAAACGCCGTAGAAAACGCCGCAAAGAGGGGAGTTTACCTCAGAAAGAGGCTGGAAGAACTCAAGGAAAAATACGATGTGATTGGTGATGTAAGGGGAATAGGGCTGATGCAGGCAGTTGACTTTGTAAAAGACAGAAGAACAAAAGAGCCCTTTGCCAAGTTCAGAGATTCCGTAGAAATGAACGCCTTTAAAAACGGAGTGATTGTCCTCGGTACAGGAGAAAGCGCAATAAGACTTATCCCGCCCTTAATAATAACAGATCAACAGATAGACGAAGGAATAGATGCCTTCGAAAAGGGAATAAAACAATCAATGTGATTCCTTCAAATAGGATAGAAGTTCATGGAGTGGAAGCCCGTTTTTCCATCTCATGACGTAATTTTCATTTCTGCTTATTTCAATTTCTGGTATTATGGAATATATGTTCCTGAATCTCCCCTTCGGGTCACCTGGCACCTTAAACACTCTCCAGGGATCTCCCTCAGCGTTCTTCAATCTGAATCCATAAGTAAGAAAAAGGCCGGCACTGTTGCACTTTTCTGCAAGTCTCTCCGCCTGTTCTTGATTCTTCCCCGATGATGATGAAAATGCAAGAACATCATTCACCGAACTTTTTATCTCGATGACGAATGTAATATCAAATCTCACTGCGACCAGGTCTGCACCCTTAGAACCAGCTGCCCTTGTAACATAAAATGGGTATTTTTTTAGGTCTTCAAAGGATTCCCTCGCCAGAAAGTCCATCCTTTTTCCTATTCTCTCAATGGTCTTGACGTTGCCTGAAAGAATCGCTACCAGTTCCCGTTCATATATGCTTCCATTCAATGATGCCTTAGATCATCACAATATACAAATCTTGTTTATTCCATTGATCATATTTAACGAGAGATTTTTTTAGAGTGGGATTTCACCCATTGGCAATTGGTGAAATATGGCTACGTGAATATCAATAAATTTCTATCCGTGTGATTTTAAGATAGAAATAAGTAAGCTGAAGAATCAATTAAATTCAAGGGATAATTTGAGTTTAAGGAAAAAGCTATGATAACTTTTAAGAGATATCAAAATGAGCAAGTTTTGTGTTCTCAGAACATATATAATGTCAAAAATTAAATTATAGTACATTTGTTTATCTAAATATGGATTATGGAGGAGAATTTGTTTATTTTCCAAGTAATGAAGTGGTAGAACAGAGTAATCTGGACTCCTTAAGAAAATTTTTCAATCTAAATAGTCTGGAAGAACTTTATTCATATGCAGATAAAGAGATCGAAAAGTTCTATGAAGGCATAGTAACACACATGGGCATATGGTTCTTCAAAAGATTTGATAGAATAAGGGAATCAGAAGATGGCAAGGAATTCACGAAATGGTTTACCGGAGGTCAAATAAATATAACTTTCAACTGTGTTGAAAGGCACAAGCAGAGGAAAAAGGATGCGATAAGATGGGAGAACGAGTCTGGTGATGTGGGTAGCCTTACATTCGAGCAGTTGGATGAAAAAACAGGCAAGCTTGCTGGGGCACTTCTCGACATGGGTATTAAGAAGGGAGACAGGGTAGGCATTTTCATGCCAATGATGGCAGAGGCCATTATTGCAATGTATGCAATTATGCGCATAGGTGCTGTGGCTGTTCCAATGTTTTCAGGATATGGACGGGAGAGCGTTGACGTTAGGGTTAAGGATGCAGGCATTAGGTATATTTTCACTGTGGATTCCTATGAAAGAAAGGGTAAAAAAGTAAAAATGGCTGATACAATAAAAGGAATCGAAGGAACTGACCTGATCGTTGCAGGTGGTGATGGATGGAAATATAATTTTCAAAATCTTTTAGATGGGGGGCATTATGTTAGCAGCGTCCATACGGATTCCGAGGATCCTGCAATCATGCTCTATACATCAGGAACTACTGGGAAACCAAAAGGAACGGTACATGTCCATGGCGGAGCTCTCGTTAATATAACTAAGGAGGTTTATTATTATACCGATCTGAAACCCGATGGAGTAATTTACTGGATAACCGATCTGGGATGGATGATGGGCCCATGGGAAATAATTGGGGCTAACAGTATTGGGGCCAGTGTTTTCATCTATCCTGGAGCCGTGGATTATCCCAATATGGAAAGAGTATGGGATATGGTTGAACGAAATCATATTACTGTCCTTGGTCTCTCCCCTACATTTGTAAGAACCGCAAAATCAAAAGGCGTAACAAGAGCATTCAACGGACTTAAGGCATTTGCATCCACAGGGGAACCATGGGATACTGAGTCCTGGATGTATTTATTCGAAAAACTTGGTGGTGGAAAAATACCAATATGTAATGTCTCAGGCGGTACAGACATAATTGGATGTTTTCTAGCATCCACACCGGTTATCCCGCTTAAACCAAGATGCCTCTACCGTGGGTTAGGTATGGGTGTAACAGTTCTGTCCCAAGATGGAAAGGAAATAACCAACGAAGTTGGGCTTCTGGCAACCAGAGAGCATCTACCATCTATGACAAGGGGAATCTGGAAGAATGACAAAAAATATTTAGACACATACTGGAATCAATTCAAGGGCTACTGGGTTCAGGGAGACTGGGCTATCAGAGATGAAGAAGGATATTACATACTCCTTGGAAGGGCCGATGATGTAATAAAGATTGCAGGCAAGAGACTCGGTCCAGGAGAAATAGAAGATGCTGCCAATAGAGTATATGGAGTAATTGAAAGTGCAAGTTTTGGAATCCCTGATCCTATAAAAGGAGAATCCGTTGTCATTTTTTATACTGGAAAAGATGAAGAGAATGTTAAAAGTGGCATATACAGCCAGGTGGAAAGTTTCCTTGGAAAATCGTTCAGGCCGAAGTACGTTTTCTGCATAGAGTCCCTGCCAAAGACCAAAAATGGAAAGATTATGAGAAGACTCCTCAAGTCAGCGTTTTTGAACACTGATACAGGAGATGTGACAGGCCTGGACAACGGCGAAATCCTTAATGCTGTAAGAAAAATAGGAAATGAAACACTATTTAACAAATAAAATTTATAAAAAAAATTTATAAAAATTTTAATAGGGTTCGCCTGAATTCAAACTGGTGAGATTCTCCACATCTCCATAGCCTTCCCTGACAACCTTCCACAAATATACGAATGCAAGGCCTATAAGAAGCGAACTGGCGATTCCTAGCACGGATAATGAACCGTATATGCTGCTGCTAAGAATACTGGTTGTGTTTAAGCTCTTTCCCTGTGAAGATGCCTGAACAATTGATGATACGTTGATTGATTCCACTGCGATATATGATCCGATTACCGAGGCAGCAATTCCTAGAATAATCATCAACGAAAATATTCTTCTCTGAATCGATTCGACGATCCCAACACCCATAAGCAAATAGCATAGTCCGAAGGGTACTAATTCCAAAGGAATTATAAGTGCCAGAAGATCGTTCAATATGCCCCTTGCCATCGTGGCTGACATTGTTGAATTTGCCGTTCCGGTGGCACTCACTGAACTAAATACAGTTGCGAATACGACAGAAACAAACACCCAGAATATGATAAAGAGGGAAAGAATAAAAAGCACTATATCAAATGTTAGTAGCCTGTGCTGTAATTCTCCCATTGCATGCCTCTTCATGAACAACAATATGAATCCTATAAAAACAATAAAAAAGCCAATAGCACCTATTAAAGGAATAATCGATAACAAAACACCAACTCCTATTAACAGGTAATAAGTTGCAATTGAATCTGATTCTGGCCCCCGATTCAATTTGGTTTGATTTCCATCAGAAGTTTCAACATTCTCCATATATGTATAAAAAAATAAAGCATATAAATATATTGCTCTGATACAAAGGAATAATGTGATATCAGAGTAGTTTCAATATTTCATCTGTGGAAAGTACCCTACCAATTCTTTTTAAGACATATTTCACCGAGACGTTATGGCTCTCCTCCGAGACGTCTCCCATGGCATCTGAGACGAATATCTGGTTATAGCCATATTCGTAGGCAAACCTTGCAGTGCTTTCAACGCCATATGTTGTTGCAATTCCACAGAGGACAATTGTGTCTATCTTTCTTCGCCTCAGTTGCAGATCCAGTTCTGTTCCATAAAAGGCGCCCCACTGTCTCTTTTCAATTACTATGTCGCTTTTTGATACATTAAGGTCAGGCATAAAATCTGCCCAGTCATTTTGTATCTGGCCGCTCCTTATCATCGATGAGTCACTTATGGGGTTCAACGCAATCTCAGGTGTTGGGTTAACATGTAAGGAAACACCTTCATATTCTTTTCACGAAATTTATTTGCAAGAGTTGATGCATTCCTTATAATTTCTGATGATGGCAGGGGCTTCGTATCCATGGCAGATATCCCCTTTTGAAGATCTATTATGACAAGTGCAGTCTTTTCTGGTATGAGTTTTTCATTTTCGCCCATGGCCAACAAATCGAAACAAATCATTTTAAGGTTCTGATTTTCAAAAATATAAATTTTTTATATGATAAAAAGCATGAAATTCGAGTTTTAGTTTGAAATTGGATCTTCCCCCCTTATCCCTGTCTCTCTTGATAGTAGTACTCCTATTATGAGCAGTATAGATCCGAGTACCATCATAATAAGCCATGAAGAAGTAATCGGCAATTTTGATTCTGCTGTCACGAAGTATATTGCAGAAATACCAAAGCTGGCCGGAATTGCAGCACCATTATATATGGTACCCATGGCAGTTGTTCTGTGTGTTTTATTAAATATTTCTGCAAGATATGCCGGAATGCTTGAAAATATGGCTGCCTCCACAAAAGCTATCACGGAAAAGGCCAGAAGTGTTTCAAACAGATTACCTGATACAGTTAAAATATACATGGGATATAGCAACGCAATAAAGACAACAGAGTATACTCCAAGTGTTACTTTTCTCCTGAATATAAAATAAGCAATAATGCCGCCAATCCAAACGCCAATCAGTGATATCAGATTAATTTCAGCATTGTAATCATCAATTATTGGATTGTTAGCAAGGCTTGTGTATAGGTCTCCCAGAAAAGTTGGGTAAAAAGAAAGTGTAACGGTGTTTAAGAGTAATAACCCTGCCACTAGAATAAAAGAGGAAACAGTGGAATCCAGCTGCTTAAATATACCAGATGCGGGAGTTTTCTCAAATTCGTTATCCTTTTCCATTTCTGTAAATACTTCACTTTCTTTCGTGAAGA
>JAKADQ010000047.1 GCA_021820405.1 Thermoplasmata archaeon
GATCTAAACAATGGTTTAAGGTTGTTGATGGGAATGCTCAAAGATAAAATAGCCAATTATGGAAATCTTCAGATAAATCAAGAATCTGTTGCATTTTTCAGTCCTACTGGAGATATAATTTCCAATGGGCCCCATATTATCATTTGCCCTGGCAAAATCAGATTCGATCAAAAGGAAGTGTTCAATGATATCATCATATGTGTAATTTTGCATGAACTTGGCCATGCTTATTTCCATAGGACAGAAGGAAACGAAGTGGCAAAACAAGAGTTGAATTCTTTCTTTCAAACTTTAACGGGTAATGAACAGAAAGACAAATATCATATTGATACTGCATACCATGTAATTGAAGAATCCCTATGTGAGGCCTATGCTTTTTCAAGGTTCACGGACACTACCAACATAATAGGATTCCTGACTGATCAAGGGAGGCCACCAGAGTATACCTCATTTCCATTCTGGGTTAAAAACATGAATAGGAACGTGCTTGGCCTTTCTATGTATGATTGGAGAATAAAAAATATCGACAGATTCCTGATCCTTGCATTTGATCCATGGTCCAGTACCCTTGGGATAGATACCGGTAAATCGATGCCCACCATTGGGGATCTGGCTGCTGCCATACTCATCTTTCAATGAACTTAAAATTATCAAATTTGATCAGGCGTTTGGAATCCGATTGTTAGACTTCTATGGCCATTGATCCGGAGGTGATCCTTTTTTTATTGGTGAACGTATCTTAAAGATATTTGCTTTTGATATCTATTCCCTTTCACCAGATCTGCAGTTACGAAAAAACCCTTGTATCTTGATTCAGGTTCTGATAATAGCTTCTGGCATAGAAATTTCAATCGAGAAAAATATAGAGATATTCAAAGAATGCCTTTGGTTTGGTTTTCCTGCTTGATCTTTTCAAGATTCTGAATCCTCTTGGCAGGATGTGGATGATCACTAAGTATGCTGTCCTTAAGGGTTACCTTTTTCCTCTTCCAGCTTTCCAGTAGGTCCATGTGATCATATGCCTTCACGTCATTATCTCCTGAAAACATTAACATGCTGGAAATTGAAGAGGTTGTGGATCTTCTTCTGAACCCGTGATGCCTTTGATTAGCATTACTGTATGCTACTATCTTCGCTAGAGCAGTCTGAAGGTTGTTGGCCGCGTCAGGAACAGTCGATGCTGAGTTGAAGTCCGCATAAGATTCTCTCATTCTGTTGACTCCTAGCACCATTATATTGAATACAAAACTGACGGCAACCAGGGCTATTGCGACCAATATTATGCTGCCTCCATTTCTCCTTCCTGACCCAAACAGCATTGTGTACCCGAAATAAAACAGTATGGTGGGTATCAGGCCTATGGCGAGGAGGAGGGCCACATCGTGATGCCTCAGGTGGCCGATTTCATGCCCCATCACGGCTTCTATCTCATCCTTATTTAAGATTTTCAAGAGGCCTCTCGTAATGGCCATCCTTCTACCAGATATTATCGATCCAAAGGCAAATGCGTTTGGTGTGTCAGTATCTGCTATGAATAGTTCCGGCACCTTTTGATTATTAAGGCTACATACCTTTTCAAGGGATTCATAAAGCCATGCCATCGACATGTCATCCCTTCGGACAGGTTTTAGATGATATATCTTCGAAATTATGTACGGTGATATTGCATACTGAATTATGTCCATAACGAAAACCATTCCTATTATGAGGACAAAGAAACCTGATGTTGGGAGGACACCTAAGAAATAATAGGAAACGCCAAGAATTATCACAGCAGCCAAAATGGCGATTGCAATCCCCGCAAACACGGCTGCAAGTTTCAGTTTCAATCCGGTGAAACTCATGGTTGTGCATTACTATAAAGTTAATAAAAATTATAAAATGATGCCTTCCAATAAATAAAAACCCTAAGAATCAGAATTCTCAGGAATACAAATAAATCGGAATAAAAACGAGAAAACTGAAAAAGTCAGGTATAGTTGAAGATGTCAGGAAGAAAGTTATTTCTGGATACTTTTCAATGACCGAAAATGGGTAAATTTTGCTGAGCGTTTATATTTGGAGTGTTTAGAAGTGATGCATTCAGCCGATATGTGTTTTTCAATCCTATTGAAATTGTTATCAGATCGAGGATTTCTGGAATAGATGATGCGTTCAGGAATCCCACGGAATGCCCTGTTGAGAATATGATTCCGGAATTGCAGAATCTCGTAAGAGTCGTGTTGAATGACGCAAAAGAATGACAACAGAAATAACAGATAAGCAGAAGAAGACTCTAGAATCGCCTGATATCAGGTTTGAAAAACGTGTCTACATCTCCGAAGAGGTCAGCCATTATAATTCAAGAAGTTCATAGGGCTAGCATATAAGGGAGGATGCATGATTCATATAGATCAGAGAGAAGGGTCGAAAGTGTTCGACTAAATATTATGTTAAAAAATATTGTTGATTTAAATAATTAATGGTCGTTCTTCGATTTATTGTTGTTATTTGCATTCTTAATTATTTGGTGCTCTTCGTAAAGCGAAATGCCACTCGCAAAAAACAAAGAGATTACACTCATACATAATAATACGTTGTTTGAAATTAAATTATATGGAGTTAACAAAGAAACTAAACTCACAATTATCATTGGGAGAATGAAAATAACGATTATTATTCTGAATTTTAAAGGCAATAGGGATCTCACTGTAAATCACCCTTGTATAATGCCAATGAATATGAACCGCAATTCTTCAAACCATATTCATCAACATAATACCACAATCCAGGTGTCTGTAGCTTATCATTGTTAACATCAGGATTATAGTAAATTGAACCTGCAAATCCAGCCACTAACATAATTTTCGGAAACGAGAATTCCACTAATGTTTTCCCGTTCATACTAAGATCAATAATTTATCGTACATATATTACGCGATTGATTTCGAGTAATAATTTGAACCGTGCCATCATGGCACTTAAAAACATTGACTTGTTTGTCATATCATGGAGATCTTTTCTTGAAATCAGAATATCATATGATTTGAATATTCTTGTAATCTAAATCTATACGATAACAAACTTATTGAAGACCACTGTCCTGCTTTTATGAATGAGATAACATATTACGTGTGAATGTTAAATTCTTCTTTCTTTAATATGTTGAAGAGTGTCCCTCTAAATGTTTCCGGCATTACAAAAATAACCCGGATCTGTAAAATTGCCAGTATTATTCATAGAAAGTATGAATTAATCTTTAAAAACCCTCATTGAGATGTACAGAAATCAATCGAAGAAAGGCATAATTATTATAACAAAATTTCCCATGAATATTTGTGATTGACGGAAATCTGAGAAAAAATCTTCATTTTAACTGGACACCATCAAACGCCCCAATTGCCAAGGTTAAGGAGGGAGAGTCGGTCAAAATAATTGTCCCAGATTCGTCCATAAATCAAATAAAAAAAGGAATGAGTTCCTCTGAGCTCGGTAAAATAGATTCATCTCTCTTCGATGGTGCTGTTGGACCAGTTTACGTTGTTGGAGCTCAGCCTGGAAACTCAATAGAGATTGAAATTATTGACATAAAGTCTGGAAATGAGGGCTGGAGTGCCATAATTGATGATTTTGGTTTGCTGAAGAATAAATATAAAGAGAAGATTGTAAGCTGGAGCAAAAATGGAAATTTTTGGAAGTGCAACGATGAGAATTTCCTGAATAATATCGAAATACCGGATATTCCATTTCTTGGTGTTATAGGCACTTCTCCTTCAGAGGGGAAATATGGAATGATACCGCCACAGCACTTTGGTGGCAACATGGATAACAGGATGATTCGAAAGGGTAGCAAGATAATTCTTCCTGTAAATGTCGAAGGCGCAATGGTCTCATTTGGAGATCCCCACGGACATCAGGGAGATGGCGAAATTTGCGGTACTGCAATTGAAACAAGTGCAGAATTAGATGTAAGGTTCAGGATATTGAAGAAACACGTCAAAACGCCTGTAATATATTCCTATGAAGAGACCCATGGAGAATTTGTTTTCACATCGGGTATCAGAGATAATCTTCACGATGCTTCAGTTGAGGCGGCTGAATCAATGATCTCATATATGGCTCAATTCGGATTTGAGGAGGAAGAAGCCTACATATTGTTGAGCGTTGCGGGAAATCTATCTATAAGGGAGATAGTTGATGAACCTAACTTTGTGGTCACTATAGGCCTCAGCAGAAGAATTATACAGATGAAAGCAAACCAAAGTCACCTATGATCTGAAACATTCTCCAGTGATTTTCTTTTCCTTTTGATCTCCATACCAACCCCAGCTATGCCGAATCCCACTATGAGATAATAGGCCGTTAGGGCACCTGTGAAAATGTAAAAAATATCGTTTGAAACGCTGGCCGGTATTGCAAAGCTGTATGATTCCAGAAAAAATATGGAAAAAGTATAGAAAATAATCGAGGAGATGTAAATTGCCTTATGATGTTTCAGTGCCTGGTAGACGGACCATTTGCCCACTGAAAAACGACTTTTTCGCCTTAGTATCATCAGATAAAGCATGATAGGTATTAACACGAAGGAAAATGGTATCAACCCATAGTAAAGGAACCTAGTACTGTTCATCCTGTAAAATAACCCTATAGCATAGAATATTCCAAATGAAAGGGCAACGTTAACTGGAATAAATCCGTATGCATATTTACTTCTTGCAACCATCCTGGAAATTATGTAAGCCGGAAGCAGTGGAAATATTATGGCAAATATGCCAACTATATACTCAAAGGATCTGTCAATGAAACTCTTCGTACTGAGGTAATGCATAATTGTTTTTAATAATTATTGGAAAGTACCTGGAAAATAAATTTTCATGTTTGATATGGAGACTCAAATGGTTATCAAATAGTTAATTTTGTTAAGTTTCAAAGCTTTTCTCTGATCGATATTTTAAAAGCTTTGGTTTTACTGTGTTTAAGAAATAATGAAAATTGGGTTAAGCGAACATTTATCCTATGAGGATTTTCCGGGAAATTGATAAAGAAATCAATCAATTTGATTGGTTGAAATCCCAATCGGTTAAGGCTAAAATAGGATTAATCCATACTAAATTATGACAGAAAAACTCTATCTTAACGATGCATACCTCAGAGAGTGTGATTCAAGAATTACTGAAATAAGAGAAAATGGAGTAATACTAGACAAAACGGTTTTTTATGCAAGCGGTGGTGGCCAACCAGGAGATTCTGGCAAAATAGTTTTCAATAACCAGGAATTTGCCGTAAAGGATACAATAAAGGATGGTGAGGAGGTCCTCCATATTTTGGAAAATCCCCACCCTATGGAGGTGGGAAGTAACGTCATCTGCCATATTGACTGGGAAAGGAGGTACAGCCATATGAAGTACCATGGTGCCATACATCTTATAGATGCAGTTGTAAATATGAATCAGGACTATGAAGGCCTTATCACCGGGAGCCAGATATATGACGACAGGGCAAGAGTAGACTTCTCTATGGAAAATTTTTCTCAGGAGCAGGCAATGAACATAATCGAGAAAACAAATGCTGTAATAAAGGAAGGCCACGAAATCCGTGTAAAGTATATGCCAGGTGAAGAGGCAGTGAAAATAAAGAATCTTGCAAGAACTGAGCCTGGAAGGCAACTGATTCAAAAACTTGAAACAGTAAGAATAATTGAAATTGTCGGCATTGATCAACAGGCCGATGGCGGAACACACGTTAGAAATACATCAGAAATAGGCACAATAGTATTACAGAAGATAGAAAACAAGGGGAAGAAAAACAAAAGAATGTATTTTACTCTGTCATAAGCCTTGCGATTATTTAACAATATTTTTTTACAAAGATGCCCTGTATAAATTATGACTGACATGAGCTGGGTCAAAAATGAGATTGAGGGTCTGAAGAATGAGGGGAGATATGTCCCTATAAGAACTCTTGAGACATCACAGGGGGCATATGTTAAGATTGGAGGGAAAAACGTTTTAAACATGTGCTCAAACAATTATCTTGGTCTTGCGAATAACCCCGAAGTAAAGAAGGCCGCAATCGATGCAATATCAGAATATGGCGTGGGTGCCGGTGCCGTCAGATCCATTGCGGGAACAATGGAAATACACATAAAACTGGAGGAAAAAGTTGCAAAATTCAAGCATATGGAATCTGCACTTGTTTATCAGGGAGGCCTCCTCGCAAATCTTGGGACTATTCCGGTGCTGGTTGGGAAGGATGATACTATATTCAGTGAAGAACTGAATCACGCCAGTATTATAGATGGAATGAGGTTAAGCTCCGCCAAAAAATACGTATATAAGCACATGTCTAATGAGGATTTAGAAAAAAACCTGAAAGAGCACAGAGGCGAAGGAAAGAGGTCTATTATAGTCACCGATGGTGTTTTCAGTATGGATGGTGACATTGCACATGTTCCCGAAATAACTGAAATTAAGGATAGATACGATACAATGTTCTATGTGGATGACGCTCACGGTGAAGGCGTACTGGGGAAAAATGGAAGGGGGATAGTAGATCATTTCAATCTTGCGGGCAAGGTTGAGATTGAAATGGGCACATTTTCAAAGGCGCTTGGTTCCATGGGAGGATTTGTTGCTGGTTCATCCGATCTTATTGATCTGATAAAACAGAGAGCGAGGCCTTTTCTCTTCAGTAGTGCGCTGAATCCAGGCGATGCCGCCTCAGTGATGAAATCTATAGAGATAATGGAAAAGGATGATTCCCTGATTAAAAAGCTATGGGATAATGCCCACAGGTTGCAGAATGGACTTATAGAGGCCGGATTTAAACTGACTGAAACAAAAACACCAATAACCCCTGTTCTGCTTGGAAGTGAAAAAAAGGCGCTGGAAATGAGCAGAATCTTGTATGAGGAGGAGAGCATATTTGCCTCACCGATTGTGTTTCCCACAGTGGCAAGAGGTACAGCAAGAATAAGGCTTATGCCATCTGCGGTTCACTCAAAGGAGGATATTGACAGAACTGTGGAAGCCTTTAAAAAAGTGTGGAAGAAAATATCATCCTGATAAAACCATTTTTGAATAATTTATCTTATTATTTTTACGTTATTTCAGTTCATAAATCCTGTTGCAGCCTATAATAAAAAGAATATGGAAAATTGAGTGTTACTTTCATCATATTGGGAAGCTTATTCAGATTGTTAACAGTGAAACACACAAACCTCACGCAATTAGGCATTTACCGGTACTATCTGATATCCTCCACTCACATTAATGCAGCGTTCCTTCACATGAAAAACACTATATTGCAAAAAATTTCAAAAGCGTATGAACTGAGGGTATGGATTTTAAGATATGCAAAATATATTAGTTTTCGCCATCGTTGCAAATCTTCGCAGGTAAAACATGACAGAAAGACTATATATATTTCAATAAAGACACACTCAGAATGTTTATAATACTTTAAAATTATTGAGTTTGAGTGAGCGAATGATTGGAGCAATATTGTCCGGCGGATACGGAAAAAGACTGAAGCCGATCACTGACGAAATACCAAAGGCCCTTGTTGAGATAAAGGAGAATTACACTATTATGGACAGACAACTGCTTGATTTTAAAAGCGTTGGAATAAAAGATGTTTACATACTATCCGGACACCTTGGAGAAAAAATCGAGGAGAGATACGGAAAGGAACATAATGGAATGGAATTTCATTACCTCAAGGAAGAAAAGCCTATGGGCACCCTGTATTCTGTCAGGAATCTTCTTAAAAACACCAATGATGAAGATATAATTCTCAGAAATGGAGATGTCGTGACTGATATAAATTATGGAAGATTTGCAAAATTTGGGGAAGAGTCTCAATATGGCATGACAATGCTTGTTACAAAAATGAAGAGCCCTTACGGAATAGTGGAACTTCTTGGGGATCAGGTTGTTTCATTCAGGGAGAAACCTGTCCTTGATCATTATATAAACTCGGGAATGTATTATATAAAATCCAAAATAAGGGACCTTTTTTTCAATGAATATAACGGCAAGGATATTGAAACTACCGTGTATCCTGAACTGGCAAGGAGAAAGGAGATCGGCGCATACAGAGAGGACTCATTCTGGATTGGCGTTGACAGTGAAAAGGAATTGGAACTTGTCAGGAAAGAATACATCGGGAGAGAGGATACTGACTTCGGATATATTAGAAATATCTACTCCAAGGGAA
>JAKADQ010000048.1 GCA_021820405.1 Thermoplasmata archaeon
GAAAATGTGCTCTTTCCAACACCACCCTTACCGCTCATAACCATTATGGTATGCTTCACCCCTTTGTACTTCGTCGTAGGTTGAGGTGGGGTTTGAACTGGCGGTGGTGGTGTGTTGATCTTTATTTTTCCTTTTGCCATGCTTACATAATTATGGCTGATTATTTAATCAATTTGTGATTGTTTTTGGCATCCCGCCAACCAGATATTATGTTTTTCTTTATGGGCAAAGTTATGGATGATTATTTTCATGATTGTTTCCCCTCCGGATCAAAATCATTCAGGTGATTAATTTAAAAATATACCACTGAAAATAGCATATATTTAAAGCTGTCCAAAAAACAATAAATAAAATAACATAATTTATAAAACGAAGAAGTGAAATATGATACAACCAACTTATCTTGATCCTGAGATCAATCTAGTGCCGATCAAACTTGGAAAAAATATAGAAATCAAAGTCTCAGATCCTAAGGCAACTGAGGTCTGGGTTGAATACGGTAATGAAAAAAAGAGTCTGAAAAGGAATAAAGATAGTTTATGGTATGTTAGAATAGAATCCGATCTTGACCCAAAGGAAATCTTAATCTGTAAGAAATTTGAATCCGGATATGTAACAAGGAGGCATAACCCATATGCCTTTAGGGTCGATTATCCGCCCGGTATTTCGAATTATTACAAAGGCGCAGATTATAGGGCTTTTAGTTATATGGGCTCCCATTATCGCGACTATGGTGGAGTGGAAGGATTCAATTTCATTTTATACGCACCGTCAGCAATCGGTGTCTCTATAGTTGGCGATTTTAATGGATGGGAACCATCAGTAAATCCCATGTTTAAGATTGAAAACACAGGTTTCTGGGGTCTCTTTATTCCAGACATCGGGGATAATGAACTCTATAAATTTTCCATAACAACTCAACATGGAAATGTAATAACAAAATCGGATCCATATGGATTTTCATCAGAAAAGAGGCCTGGAACGGCCTCTAAGACACATAAATCTAAATTTAAATGGAGAGACAGGAAATATATAGAGAAGCGGGTACAATTTAAAGTTGAGTCTTCTCCCATATCAGTATACGAGGTTCATCTCGGCTCATGGAAAAGAGGAGAGAACGGGGGCTTCCTCCCTTACAGGGATCTTGCAATGGAGCTTTCAAAATACTGCAAGGAAATGGGATTCACACACATCGAGTTACTTCCCATAATGGAGCACCCTCTGGACGATTCATGGGGGTATCAAACTTCTGGTTATTTTTCACCAACATCCAGGCACGGTGGTCCAGACGATTTCAAGGAATTCATAGATATAATGCATTCAAATGATATAGGAGTAATTCTTGATTGGGTTCCAGCCCATTTTCCGAGGGATGAGAGCTTCCTCTCTGAGTTTGACGGAACCAATCTGTTCGAGTATTCAGATCCCCTGAAAAGGGATCATCCAGATTGGGGTACACTCATATTCGATTTTGGGAAGAGGAGTACCATAAATTTCTTAATATCTAGCGCATCTTTCTGGATTGAGGAATATCATGCTGATGCCATAAGAATAGACGCTGTTTCATCAATGCTTTATCTGGATTATTCAAGAAGGGATGGAAGATGGAGGCCAAATATTTATGGAGGGAATGAAAATCTTGAAGCCATTTCTTTTATTAAAGAACTGAACGATCATATGATGAAATCCTATCCCGGATCATTTACAGTGGCAGAAGAATCAACATCCTGGGGTGGTGTAACAAAGAGATTGGACCAGGGTGGGCTTGGTTTTTCCTTAAAATGGAATATGGGATGGATGCACGATATTCTGGAATATATTTCCCTCGATCCCATATATCGAAAATATCATCAGGACCAGCTCACATTCATATTCTGGTACGGTTTCTCTGAAAACTACATATTACCACTTTCTCACGATGAAGTGGTTTATGGTAAGAGATCCATATATGGTAAAATGCCTGGAGATCCGTGGCAGAAACTTGCCAATGTGAGGCTTCTTTATTCGTTTATGTTTTCCTTTCCGGGAAAAAAACTCCTTTTCATGGGCAACGAAATACCTGTGAGAGAAGAGTGGGACTTTCGTGCGTACGATTCCCTTAAAAATAATCCGGAAGCCAATAAAGAGAATGTTGCGAATCTTATCAAAGATCTGAATTCAATCTATAGAAATTCCCGATGCCTGTATGAGCATGATTTTGATAGCAGGGCATTCGGGTGGATAGATTATTCAGACAGGGATCAGAGTGTAATATGTTTTTACAGGCACGACAAACAAAATATGTTTGTGTTTGTAATGAATTTTACTCCAGTTCCAAGAAACTCCTACAGGGTCGGGGTCCCTCAGGCTGGAACCTACAGGACAGTAATCAACTCAGACTATGAAAAGTATGGTGGTTCTGGGGAGGGTAGTTCAGGTGATATCATTTCACAGAGTACTCCCTATCATGGACAGGATTTTTCAATAGAATTGGATTTGCCACCATTGGGTGCATTGTATTTGAGGAGGGTATTATGAAAAAAATTGAAGATGTGCAGATCGAGAATGTTATGCCAACGGTGGATAATGGAAATCTACCTGCAAGAAAGGAATCAATGTCCCCATTTGTTTTTTCAGGGACAGTCTTCTGTTCAGGCCATGAGGAACTCAACGCAGCGATTTCATTGAAAAAGGGAAAGGAGAACAAAATATTAACAATACCCATGAGACAGATCCTTAACTCTGACAATTTTGAAGCCGTAGTTGAGGGACTCGAGTCAGGTTCCTACAAATTCAGGATAGAAGCCTGGATATCCGATATAAAGACTTGGGCAAAAAACGTTACCAAATGGTTATCAGCTGGGGAGAGAATAGACTCGGATCTTAAGGATGGTGTGCGAAAAATCAGAAAATATGCGAGAGGCATACCCGAGGGGGACCACAAGAAAGTGATTGAGGCCTTGAAAATAATGGAAAAGGAACCACTTCGTGGGCTCTCACTCCTTGAGCCATTTATGCCATACATATATGAGAAGGAGCCAAAGAAAGGAAAGTCTTTCACAACGTGGTTTCCCCTTGTGATCCAAAGCCGGGAACCTATCACATCCTCGTGGTATGAGGTCTTCCCGAGATCCTGTTCTCCGGATATTAACAGGGATGGGACACTTCAAGATACCATTGGTATACTGGATTATGTAAATTCAATGGGTTTTAATATTCTGTATCTGACACCAATTCATCCAATAGGTGAAACATACCGAAGAGGAAAGAACGGAAAAATACCTGCCGAAGAGGGGGCACCAGGGAGTCCATGGGCAATTGGAAATAAATATGGTGGCCACAAATCGATAAATCCTGCGCTTGGAGATATCAATGATTTTGAAAAACTTGTTAAGGAAGCACAAAGCAGAGGAATGAAAATAGCAATGGATCTCGCCTTTCAATGCTCTCCGGATCATCCATATGTTAAGGAACATCCAGAGTGGTTTTACCACAGGCCTGACGGTAGCATCAGGTATGCGGAAAATCCCCCAAAGAAATATTATGATATTTACCCACTGAACTTTTACTGTAAAAACAGGATGGAGCTATGGGATGAGCTTAAATCTATTGTGGATTTCTGGATTTCTCATGGAATCACCATATTCCGTGTTGATAATCCTCACACTAAACCGCTCTCATTCTGGTCATGGCTTATCGCGAAGGTGAAAAATGAGCATCCCGACGTGATCTTTCTGGCGGAGGCATTCACAAAGCCAGATCTGATGTACAGGCTTTCAAAAATAGGGTTTCAATTATCCTATTCATATTTCACGTGGAAAAATTATGACTGGGAAATAAGGGAATATTTTACGGAACTTAACACTCAGGATAAGGCAGCCTACTTCAGACCCGTACTTTTTACAAATACTCCAGACATATTGCCATACTCTCTTCAGAATGGAGGAAGAAGTGCATTTATAATGCGGGCAATTCTGGCCGGAACTTTATCCACGTCCTGGGGAATATACAGCGGGTACGAACTATGTGAAAACACGGCTCTTCCAGGAAAAGAGGAATATCTTAATTCAGAAAAGTATGAAATCAAACACAGAGACCTGAACTCCGATGAAAGTATTTCGGAAATAATTGGCAGGGTAAATGAAATAAGAAGCAAAATAGATGCTTTCAGTATTTATGGAAATCTCCAGTTTCTGAAATCGACGAATCCCTCCATCTTGTGTTATGTCAGAAAGTCGGATAATATGGATGCGTTGGTAATAGTAAACATAGATCCGTTCTCAACTCAGGAATCCATGGTAGATATACCGGATTCATGGAAATGCAAAGGGAACGTGAGAGTTCATGATCTACTGGGGGGAGGAGAATATGAATGGAATGATTCCATGAATTATGTTAAATTAATACCAGAGTATATGCCAGCACACATATTTGTAAGGGTGGCTTGATGCTTAAAATAGATGATCCGCTTTGGTATAAGGACGCAATTTTTTACGAGGTGCCTGTAAGAAGTTTCTATGACGGGAATAACGATGGAATAGGTGATTTCAAAGGGTTCACGGAGAAACTCGATTATATAAAAAGTATAGGGGTTGATTGCATATGGGTACTACCCTTTTATGATTCCCCATTGAAAGATGACGGTTACGATATCCGTGATTATTACAGTATCCTCCCAGATTATGGCACAATGGAAGACTTTGAAAAATTTATAGAGGAGGCCCACAACAGAGGAATCCGGGTAATCGCAGACCTTGTGCTCAACCACGTTTCAGATCAGAGCAAGTGGTTCCAGGATGCAAAGGAGAATATTGACAGCCCATACAGGAACTGGTTTGTATGGTCGGATACTCCAGAAAAATATAAAGGCGTAAGAGTTATATTCATTGACACTGAAAAATCAAACTGGACCTATGAACCGGTAACAAAACAGTATTACTGGCACAGATTCTATTCCCATCAACCCGATCTCAATTATGATAACCCCGAAGTCAGAGAGGAGATGAAAAAGGTTATAAGTTTCTGGCTTTCAAAGGGGCTCGACGGATTCCGATGCGATGCCGTGCCGTATCTTTTTGAAAGGGAAGGAACCAGCTGTGAAAATCTTCCTGAGACTCATGAATACTTCAAAGAGATAAGGAGAATGGTAGATAACGAATTTCCTGGTTGTATTCTTCTCGCTGAAGCCAATCAATGGCCAAGTGATGCCAAGGCATATTTTGGAAATCAGGACGAATTTCATATGAATTTCAATTTCCCCCTTATGCCCAGGATTTTCATATCTCTGGCAGAGGGAGATTCATTTCCCATAGAAAACATAGTCAAGCAAACTCTCCCCGTACCGGATTCATGCTCATGGGGACTATTTTTGAGAAATCATGATGAACTCACACTTGAAATGGTATCACCAGAGGAAAGGGATCTGATGTGGGGAGAATATGCCAAAATACCAAAGATGCGCCTCAACCTTGGCATAAGGAGAAGACTTGCAACACTTGTGGATAACGACAGATACATACTGGAGTTACTTCATGCATTGATCCTGAGCCTTCCTGGCTCACCCGTGCTGTATTATGGTGATGAGATCAATATGGGCGACAATATATACCTCGGAGATCGTAATGGAGTCAGGACACCCATGCAATGGTCCTACGATAGAAATGCAGGATTTTCCAAGGTTGATCCTGAACAGCTATACGCGCCCGTTATAGTCAATCCAAATTATCACTACGAATCAAATAATGTCGAATCCATGTCAAGATTGAGTTCTTCTTTTCTAAACTGGTTCAGAAGGATAATGATCGTCAGAAAGCAAAATTCAAAGATCTTTGGGCGGGGTGCAATCAGGTTCATAGAAGTTAAGCAGAAGCCAATCCTTGCCTTCATAAGGGTCTTTGAAAGTATGCATATAATGTGCATATTCAACATGTCACGGACTCCATCCTACGTGGAACTTGATCTGAAGGAGTACAAAGGATGGCATGTCAGAGAGATGATCTCATCTGCGCTCTTTCCTGATATAGGTGAGTTACCCTATTTTCTTACTCTGCCAAGGAACTCCTTTTTCTGGTTCAATCTTGAGAATCCTGGTGATGCACAATGAAAAAAATCGAGGAAATTGTAACAGAGGAGTTGTTGGATGAAACAATCACAAAATTCAGATCACGAAGATGGTTTTTTATAAGGCAAGAGGAGATCATATCTGCCGGAATACTATGGGCGTATCCGGAAGAGGTGGAGGATGGCGATCCATTGATCGTCATACTTTCACTGGATACCCACGAGGGAAGCCGATATATGGATCTGGCTGTAACACTCCATCAGGATACAAAGGGTAGATTTCACTTTACCGATAGCATCGAAGACGGAAAATTCCCAGAGCTGCTCGAAAGAATGCTAAAAGACAGAGGAGCAATGGAGATTCATAACCCTGATGAGATGTTAAAAAGGGCCATTGAAAGCAGGGAGTCATTTAAATCTCTAAAACTGGAACAGTCAAACAGTTCTTTTCTATTAGGCTCCAATGTTATAGGGAAATTTCTCAGGACGCCGTCAGGCACGGATAACCCGGATTATAAGATACCCATACTTATAAGAAAATACAGTAATTTTAAGGGAGTTCCTGAAAATCTTGGCACGATAATATTTCATGGAAAGGAAGATCTATGCATCTGTGTTTTCAGTTCATTCATAAAAAACTACGGAGATTACTGGAAGTATCTATTTGACACCTCCAGATTAAAGGACAATGGAGATTTTATCATAGAGGCAAGAATGGAAGCGGAGAGTATAGGAAAAGCCATAGCGGACCTTCACATTGCTATGGGAAACATTCAGGAGGAAAATTACGGAAAGGAACCTTTCAGTCAATCAGACTATGAAAGAATGAAGCATCAGGACAGAAACCTTCTGGTTGAATTCTCGAGAGTTCTTGCATCTCCATATGGAGTACTTTACAGGGATATGGCACCAATAACGGAAAAATTTTTCACATTGAATCTTTCAAAGAAAGGTGAAATGAAACAGCCTATACACGGTGACCTTCACCTGGGGCAGATACTCAAAACCGATTCTGGACCGGTGATAATCGATTTCGAAGGAGAGCCAATGGCAAGCATGGAAGATCGTATATCGAAAGGTTCCCCAATGAAGGATCTTGCCGGATTGACAAGATCCTGGAATTATATATGGCATTTTATTCTTGGGCCCGGGGAACTCCCTGAAAAAATATCAGAGGAATTCAGGAACATAACAGTCAGGGCCTATGAAAATGAATTTATAAATGCCGGAGGAAGACTGAATCAGGGGTGGGAAGAGACCCTATCCTTTTTTGAGACAGAAAAGGCCATATATGAAGCGGTATACGAATGGAACAATCGCCCTGGAATGCTCTGGATACCTATGGAATTTTTAAGGCGTGTTGCATCCAGATTATAGTATGGAAATACAGGATATTTCTGTAAAACTTGCCTATATAAAAGCAAAAAGGCTTAATTTAGAATACTACTACCCTTGGTGTGATTAAACTAAGGGCAGGATCACCCTACCCACTTGGGCCAACAATGACACAGGACGGCGTAAATTTTGCAGTCTACTCAGAAAATGCAAGTGGAATATACCTGGATCTATATTCATCATCAAACCAACGGGAACCATCGGAGACAATTGAAATAAAGGAAAAAGACTCCTACGTATGGCACGTGGAGATACCTGGAATCAAACCTGGCCAGCTTTACTCATACCGGGCAAAGGGCAAATACAATCCTTCGGAGGGCCTGTTCTTCAATGAAAATAAGACTCTCATAGATCCTTATGCTCGGGCTTTGGATTCGTCAGTGAAGTGGAATGATTCTGTGTTTCCCTATGAC
>JAKADQ010000049.1:0-2020 GCA_021820405.1 Thermoplasmata archaeon
GGAATTTATTTATTAACTTTTCTGGTACAAACATATATTTCAAAGATCTCCTGAAAAATTTTGATTGTGTATAGCGTCCACACATAGTTACCCTTTTTTTGCATGCAGAAGAGCAACCATAACAAAAAAAATAAATATTGTACTATGTATATTCTACAACGAAATATATATGGATAATGATTCTAAAATGGGAAATAACCCTTTCACTGTTGATGAGAGGTTTACTTTAAAAGCGTCCATGAAAAGGGGGCTTCCAATGCTTGTGATTCCCCCTGTTCTGTTTGTAATAGTGCTTGAAATGAACAATCTTTATTTGCTAGAGTACCTCCATGTGATCGTTGGATCTGCCTGGACAGGGATGGATCTCGTCCTTGGCCTGTTCTTTTCCTATGTTATGAAGGGGCTGAACAATATGGAAAGGACGAGGATTTCAATGAGGCTTACCCCAACAATGCTGTTTTTTATGCCATCCATTTCATCAGTAACCATAACGGCAGGAATATTTCTCGCCATGGATATGTCTCTACCGTTCTCTTCTATTTACATAATTGCAGCTCTGGCTATAGCAACTATTCTCTTCGTTCAGGGCATAGGAATATTCCTTCCAAATGAGTTGAGGGTCTATAGTGAAATATTGCACGGTGCAAAGGACAAAGATAAGATCGTGAGGCTTACCATGTTCAACCTGAAACTATCCTTATCACAGGTAATCTTTCAGATTGCCATAATAGTTTTAATGGCTCACTTTGCGACGGGGGTGCCAATATGAATCAGAAAACTGAAATTAAAAGGGCAGGAACTGTTTCTGTTCTGATTCCCCTGATAGCCTTTGTAATATCTGTTTTGATTCCAGGCATTCTGGCTCTGGACTATGTGCACGTATTGCTTGCTGCAGTATGGACTGGCACTGATGTGTTCCTTGGCTTTATTTTCTTCATTGTCATATCCGGCATGGATCAGGAGATAAGATACAGGATTGCAGTGAGGCTCCTTCCAATGACCATGTTCTTTATTCCTGCCGTTTCCCTGATAGTCCCTGTCGCGGGATATGCGCTTGCTGTCAGGGAGGAGATATTCAAGCTTGACCCATTTTTCATTTCTATTCTGACAATCTCAGGCATTCTTATAATACTCAGTTTTGTGTTGATATTTAGAAATTCTCTGTTTATTTACAGAAATAGTGAACCATCAAATGCCGGTGATATCTCAAGGAGACTTGGTATAATCTCATTGGCTGCATCTGTGCAGCTAGTTTTACAGATTGTTATAATCAGCCTGATGGCATATATCGTTGTTATTATGTGAAATACACTTTTTTTATTCTAACTCCTTTTTTCATGAAATGATTCAGGTGATATTGAATAGTTCCATATGTTTGGTCTGAACATTGCATATTCCGATATTGCACGGTTTTGATATATGAATTCTTGTCCATTTCTCTGTTGTTCTGATCGTTATTAATCACACCTCAGGGAAGACCATTTTTAGGATTTATAAACCGGATCTTATCATTTTCAACACGTTGCAAGTTCCCCAATAATCACGATCTGGAAAGAACTGTCATATTGCCAGACTCTTCCTGTATCGTTGCCCCTGTAAGATGATTTCTGCACCTTTACATAAATTACCTAAAAGAAACCACTGGTCAACACAACAAAGCCCACCGTATAAAGAATGACCACTGCGGTGCCCTTCATAATTGATTCTTTTAACCGCAGGGACAGAACCCTGAATAGGGCCAAAACTATGGAAAAACCCAGAATGCCTCCAAGTATTGCGGATATAAGATGGCCTGTAATAAGATAGGATGATATCTGAAAAAGATCCACTTCGATCCCTTCCGCTGCTATGCCAAATGCGGCGGTGAAAAATGAGCCTGTGGATGATCTGCTGTCGAAGAATAGAAGAACGGCTGTTCCAATGCTTATGAATATTATTCCGATTGTAGTTTTCATTATTTTTTCTACCTGATCATTTATGAGAAATGGAAGATACAGATATGTAAAATAAGTGAGCGATA
>JAKADQ010000049.1:2030-7743 GCA_021820405.1 Thermoplasmata archaeon
CACGATCAATACACCAACGATTGTACCAATATCTCCACTCTTCCTATTTGTAGATGAAGCTGCCATTGAAAACACAGACATCTCAATGCCCTCGAATGTATGGTACAAATGATATGAAAAAAGCAAGAGTACTGAACATCACGTTTCACCCTGTGAGGCTGAACCTTTCAGATACCCACTTTTCCTGAGTTCTCTGTAAAGAAGTACAATGCTTATCAGAAAACCAATCAGGGACGAATACAGATAATATTCAGTAATGAACGAATATATATTGAAATAATTGTTCAGATAGGCAGAAATTCCAAGAGTTGCAATGAATATCGCAACAGGAATGTACGAGAGTTTTTTGAGTTTCAGCGAGATAACGATCAATGCAAAGCCTAATATTTCAAGTGGAAGCAGATAATCCATTTCCGGAGCAGGGTAAAGGGCAGCATATCCATTGTGATCCTTTGCAACGGCAAAATAACCGTAATGGACAGGATATTGCAACTTCATTGGATATGTCCAGTTGGATGGGCTGATCATTATGGGTGGCCGTGGATTCCCTGAAAGGTTCAACATCTGCAATATGCCTTCACTGTTGCTGCCCCTCACCGTGCTTGTTATGTATGGAAGGTTCAGATCCTGATCTATGAAACCGAGGATGCTGTATCCTGATATTGTCTGATTCCCGACAAATGCCTCTTTGGAATAGGGTGATATTAAAATCAGAGGTATCCGTTGGCCGAGCCCGAAATGGTTTATCGATGGCGGGGTGATCTGATCGTAATATCCTCCACCCTCATCGAATGTGACAAATACCGCTGTGGAGTTCCAGTATTTGCTCTCCTCAATCTGATTTATTTCATAGGCAAGTTTCTCACTCCCCTGCCTGATATTGTAAGGCGGATGCATATCATATCTATCATCTGAACCCCCAAGAAACATCACCCAAGACACTGATGCCATTTTATTGTGGGTGAGTGCATTGTTGAAATCTGTCAGATTCCCAAAATGATTCATGTATTGATTGGCCCCGGTAAATTCATCCACTGGCCATGGTACTGTTCCATTTTGCAGATCGTACGCATAGTAACCCCATGTAATGTTATTCTTCTCAAGCTGCCCCATAATGGTATTATTGAAAGGTGCAACATTCTTTGCAGAATCGCTGTATATGTTTGCTGGTTCACCGAGCAGATATGCAACCCTGTTTGGTTCCGTAAAACCCATTACCGGTGCAAAGTAATTGTCTGATATGGAATATTCCTCAGCATAGTCCCAGAGTATTCCAACCTGTTCGTATGAGAAATAGGCCATGGACTGTGGCCCAGAATAATAATAGAAGCCATTCTGGGTATCAAACCAGTAATCGCCGTGATAGGATGTCCATCCCTCGTATGGATCTATGGTTGAATTGCCATCTGCGTAATATGGGCTGGCGGTACCGAGAAATGGGAGCCAGGGAACCTTTGGTACTGATATATAGGAGAGTGTTCCATCAGAATTATTCAACTGATTAATGCTCGAATATAATCCGGTGGGTTTCATCACAGAGTTTGTTATATTATTCACAATCGGCCTGTAACCATAAGGGTAGGTTCCAAATATTGTATCGAATGCCTGATTTTCCTCGATTATGACAACAATGTGCTTGATCTTATGTATATTCTCTGGCCCATACACCTGAAACGTTTTTGAGCTGATCTGCGAATTGACTGAATTGTATTTCCCGTTGCCATGTGACTCAACACCTGCCATAGGCATTATCAGCAGTATGAGGATAAATGCGATCAGTGAGAACTGTAAAATCCTCGCATATGAAAATTTTTTTTCAAACCTGAGATGAAACACCCTTTTCATGTCAACAGCTCCTTCTCCTTAGAATCATTGTATCGTCCCATTGGAAAAGGTTATTAAAAATTAACATAGATAAATCTCATAGGAATATATACAAATACAGATTCACTGGAATTTTTCTATGAAGGAATGTAAACGCCTTATGCTCTAGTAGAATGAGAGATCAGGTCAGTATGCATTACCCGGTTATTGCGAATGAAAGTGAGATTAGAATTCTGAAAGAACGAGATAGCCATATATGATGATCTTTAAAAGGGAACTAATTTTATATATTTTACATGCTTTGTATATTGAATGGAATATAGCAGCTCATTGATCGGAATTAAGGATATGAGGGTATATCTTAAAGCCATTAGCATTTTCATTTTAGTTTCCATGCTATGCCTGTCCTTTTCATATCTTGTTGATTACAGCCAACAAGCTGAGGTTAAGACTGAAACATACAGCTACCTTGGAGAGAGTGTTAGATTCACAGGAAATATGGCAACACTTGGATTTGGAAAGTACACATTCCCTGTATCTTGGGGAATTTATAAAGTAGATGCTCCCATGGAAAGCGCACGTGAAATGAGATACACACCCTCAGATTCTGGAAAATTCATTAAACCGTTGGGATTTGGCCATTCCAGTTCAAAAAGAATAATCAACCCTTTGGAGAATGCGGCAGTCCTCACTCAATATAACCGGACTGTAAGGATGTCAGAAATATATTCCTTTGGAAATGGATGTATAAACTCTTATCTTACATTAAAAAATACTGGAAATAAACCTGCTATTTTTGAGGTAATATACTCAATAGTTTCTAACCCCGATAAGGAAGCTGTTGTGGATGGTTTCAGATATCATCTTTATTCTATGAAAAGTGCAGGTGATAGTATCCAGATGATACCATCTACCTCTATGTATATTCAGACTGGAAACATGACATTATCCTGGTATGGCGAACAGTCCATTTATCACGGAGGATTACTTAGAAAAAGCAATGATGGAAATCTAGTTTCCATACCCTTTGGACCCATCTCCCTCCTCCCGAATTCATCTTATTCCATAGATCCAACGGTATCGCCATCCTCCATGAGAAACATAGGAACGCCCCCAGGAGGTCGATCTAGTAACTCACAAGCTCCGACCATTTCAAACTTCCAGAACATAACTTCTCCTGAATTGGGACCGGGTCAATGCTATTCATTTAAGGGTTACGTAAATATCAATGGCAATATTGATGGTAAATATCCACTAACATATGTTGGTTACGGCCAGAAATATCTCAATTCAAGAACATGGAGCTATGTAGGAATGAAAACTATACGAACAAATGGATGTGTTGAGATCACAGTCCCATATAGTGATCTCAGGGAAGTTAGATATCTTAGAATGGTAGCTTTCAACAGATTCGGAATGGAAAAAAATTCAAAGATCATCCATATCTACACGTCAATGTACCCTCCAGTTAACAGAACCATTGGGATATACAATTCAACTGGGTATGTCGTGGGGGCTTATAATATGGCACTCGGAGACGCATACGCCATATATCCAAGAGTTAATTGTACAATTGATAATCAGGGTGGAAAACCTTCTGTGTCTCTTGGCCACCAGGGATTTGAGACGACAGTGACATATCTCAATTCCAGTGCTTCCCCCAATTATTTTTTCCTCTCGCCAAATATGCTCTCTGAAAGGGTTTATGCCATGGACAACTTAACTCCAGATTCAAATCCGTTAACAATTAACAATTACACGTTATTTGCGGGTTCAAAGACAAATCTCAATGAGAATTCTAATTATTTTAGAAATTTGAAAATCTTCGGCAACAAGGCACTTCAAACGTCATTGTCAGTAGCATCACCCGAATATGCATTTCTCTACACAATAATTTTCTCAACATTGAATTATGTTGCGTCACACTATTTTACCGGGTCAAGCCCAATTATATTGGCGCAGGACTTTGGTGATTGCTTAAATGCAAAATATAGCTATGATGTTAGTTGGGCAACCGGTGCAGAGATGGACAGGCATTACTGGGGAATAGACACCGGCACTGATTATATAGATGATCAATCCAGAAGTGAGTGGTGCAATTTTACTGCGTATCTGATGTATTCGGTATCTCTGACTTTGCCAGGATTTATCAATGAACCAACTGATTGTCTTCACTCCGAGTTGGTGCCGTTTTCAATCAGTTCGTCATACACCATAATGGGTGCTTATAGGGTGTCTTTCCATGAATAAGAGAAATAAAAAGATAGTTGCGATTGTGATGATTTCAATCATGATGATAGGTTACGTCGCATATTCAGATATCAGTGCTTACATGAAATCACAGAGAATAGAACCAAAAATGATCACCGAAAAAGAAATGCTGTCGATCCTCCATATTCATAAATATGTCAATATAACGTGGGGGTTTTACCAACCCAACTTTACGAATTGCGGTAATTGGTTCAATGCCGTAACATGTTGGCATGTACTAATCAATTCTCCGAGATTTCCAAATCATCTGTGTTACTTTACTTTCTGCGATCAGCTTCGACTCTTCGATAACCGAACAGGGCCATTTGATTTTGATAAAATTTTCTTTAATCCACTTTATATATCCAATTATTCATACACAGGAAATGTCGATTTCACATTTTATGTGCCAAATGCATGGTCAATTGGTTGTATGATAAATTACACCCTACACCCCCAATTTAAATCTGGTCCTTATTTTCCGAAAGAAAAGATTTCGTGCCGACTTGGCACTGTACTCATGGCAATAAATTTCACTTCAAACAACGAAGCTAGGGAAGTCTTTTTCAGCGTACCCTTCACGGTTCCACGGGGGCTATTGAAGAACGATTTCCTGCTGTATGCAAAAATTGCGGAAGAAATATTTACGAGTGTGAAAAATGTTTCCTACTCAACTCTAGCCAATAAACCCTTCTTCTTTTAAATTACCTTTCAATGAATCCGCCTGATTCTGTCCTGGTCTTTGGTGAGTGAAACTGCTGACCGAAAATATGGAAAGAAACTCCCAGATTTCTTATTTCAACATCTTCTCGAATTGTATTTTCCATTCAGGTGTACCGTAAACAATAGATTTGCGTTTAAATTCACAATCCTTAGATGTCATGAAAAAAGTTCCTTTGACCACGTTGACATGAGGATCATAAGAGAGAGTCGGAGAGGCAGCAGATGAATAATCTGACCGCTGCAACTGCAACAGTTATCCAACCGACTGCAACCAATAATCCCGCTATCGCGGCTGATATCCCATAACTTAGCCCAAGACCCACTAGAAAATGTATCCAGACTGATTTATTTGGATAACTCCAGTGTTTAAAGTAATACTCAAGGAAGTAACCTGAATGAGTCACTTCCAATCCCATAGAGCTTAGCAATACATTTTCAAGTGAATGGATCCGGGAACTACTGCCATACCTAAGACCGGCAAACCTATTAATGAAAAAACTAGCCCTGACATTAAAATCGCCCACCTACATTCTTCATTTGCTCTTTATTTAACGCATGGTTTACAGGCCTCTGAAAACCCTGAACCCTAATCACGAATGATACTTCCGGTGTTGCATACATGATTATCAACATGCTATGCACATAATTATATATATAATTCGTATCCATAATTTAATGTCTGAAACTACTTATTCTACCAGATATTTCAGGCGGAAAGCCTTCATATCTACCTTGAGCATATTATTCGTTACTCTGATGGCTCTACAGGCAGCTTTTATAAGAGAGGGCATCTTAACTTATGTTTCTATACTTGCTATTATTTTTATTGGAATCCTAATTTCCGCAATGGCAATGTTTCTTACCGAAAAGAAATACAAAGATGTAGAGGTAGGATACCTGTATTTTTTAAAAGATG
>JAKADQ010000050.1 GCA_021820405.1 Thermoplasmata archaeon
CTGCCATAACCAAATATATGAAAATATTCAGCAGTGATCAGAAAGAATACGTTCTCGGAATGTTTCCTGAAAGTATGCGTTTTCTCAGGAAGTTGATCACCATCCTTGTACTCAATTAGAATTCAGCCATATTTCTGATTTCACGTGAATTCATAAGATATTCATACATTTATTTGCCTCGTTTCAGGTATTATTCAAAGATTGGGAAAAGAACTAAACGCAACTGTGCATGGTGCCTTCAGAATGAAAGTGGTTGAAAACATCGTCTATTATTTAAAAACATGGCATCCTGAAAAGATTAACTTACTTAATGCTATGCAGGGTTAAATGTTTGATATAATTGTAAATTTCAAAGCCTATCGTGAAGGATATGGAAATCATGGCAGGGAACTTTTGAAGAATCTATGCAATCTGAAAAAGGAAGGGTACCAGGTTTCATTCGCGGTTCCATTCACTGAGTTGTATCTTTCAAGGGAATTTAAAGGGATCATATCCCAGCACGTTGATCCATATAGCACAGGCGCTCACACTGGTTCCATACTGATGGAACAACTCATTGAATATGGCATAAACGCATCCCTGTTGAATCACTCCGAGAGAAGGCTTAACAGGGACATAATTCTGGAATCCATTAAGTTTTCAGAATCCCTGAATTTTAAACTGTACATTTGTTCTGAGAGTCTTTCAGAGACCATATTTCTCTGTGAAAATGGTGCAAAATATGTGGCATACGAGCCGCCGGAACTTATCGGTGGAGATGTATCCGTATCCACTTCGAAACCTGACATTATAAGGGAATCTTCCGATATTTGCAAATCATATGGCACAAAATTGCTTGTAGGTGCAGGTGTGAAGAATTCCAGTGATGTATCCATATCAAGAACCCTTGGTGCGGAAGGCATTCTGGTATCCTCGGGAATAGTCAAGTCCAAAAGTCCAGAAGACTCGTTAAATTCATTAATGATATGAATATAACCAGAAAAATGGCGAAACCAAAAAATGATGCTCCAATTTTTGTGGAGCCTGAATTTAATGAAAAAACTTACATTCGTGAGGAAAGAGACAGGGCAAAGACTACCATATTTGTATTCCTTCTTGGAATAGGTTCAGGTTTACTTGAAGGATATCTCCAGTTAAGTGGCCTGTACTACCTGTCAGCCCTTCTTCTGATCTTTCTCCTATACGCCCTGTTCAGAATAATCAAGATTCTTGGCCTGAGAATACCTGAAAGAAATTCCCACAAGTTCTATATGATCATGGTTCTACTGTTAACATCAATTCTGTTCTGGTCTGTGGCCTTAAATCCGCCAATATCTGTGAATACTTCGCCCTCACTTTCCCTGGAAATAATGGAGGGTGGAAAATATATCTCAGTAGGGCAGTCGAATGGCCAATATATCCTACCCGTCAATCAAAGCGTCTTGAATCTAAGAGATCAGATATATTTTGTGCAAAATGTAACGGTTATATCAATAAATATCCCAAATTCGGCAACATCAAGCATAATAAAGAATGATCACCAATATGGAAACAGTGAATATATCAATATGACAGTGCAGCCTGTGGACACACTTATCTCTCTTGCGTTTTTCATGGAATCTGGAGGCCGCTATTTCAATGAGACGCAGACGATTTACTTCAAGTAGGCTGGTACAAATAAATACCCATAAATAGGAGTAAAAAATTTACCCGTCAGGCAGGTGTAGTGTAGTCTGGTCTAGCACGAGAGCCTTCCAAGCTTTCAACCCGGGTCCAAATCCCGGCACCTGCATAACCGAAATTTCTGGTTTTTCTCTTGTCGGTCTCAATTTGATACATTTTCAATGTGAGAACTTGACCAGCAGAATAGGATTCCTAGTTGAATAATGAGCAAAAATTTAATATGAGTGAAGTATTGATTTTTTCATGTTCAGATTTATCTGCAAACTTGAGGGAAAGCCATGCGGCTTCAAGGTCCACGGAAGAACCCGAGAGGAGGTTGAGAGCCATGCCAGGGCACACGCCGAAAGGTTTCATTCCATGGATAAAGCCACATCAATGAGTGATCTTGTGACAGAATCCATCGAAGAGGTTCAGGATTATCCCGATTAAACGTAAATCAAGCGATATATTATATCAAGGATCCAGATTTTCCGTAAGGTATCGGTTTCAAAAATAAACTATTTTTAGTAAAAAGATTAGGATTTACCGTTACGAGAATTAAATGAATTTTTCGCAATAGATCAATGAATCCTCATGCGTCATATTAACGTAAATTCAGTAAATAAATCACCTTACCAAAGCACAGGAAATCCTTTCCTTCGGGAATAGGTGGATTTTCAAATAAAGGTTTAAATAGGCTCGTATATTAACGTGAAGAATAAAGACCATACACCCATGGCAATGCAAACGCATCCATAGGTCGTGCCTCAGAATGAGCAAAATTTTGGGCATGTACAGGTGTAACGGTAAAAGGTGAAATAATATGGCGACGCCGCATCACCCCAGAAGGGGTTCGTTAGGATACTATCATAGGAAGAGGAAGCCCGGTCTAAAATCTACCATTCGCAGCTGGCCTGAAATCGAAGGAAATCCTAAGATTCAGTCTTTTGCAGGCTATAAGGTCGGTATGACCCACATTGAAATGGTGGATTACAGGAAAAGCAGTACTACTGCCGGAAGAAACGTAATGGCAGCTGTTACTATACTTGAAGTTCCACCTGCAAAGGTCATTGCCCTCAGAACCTACAGGGAGACAGAAGATGGGCTGAAGGTTTCTTACGAGAAATGGGCAGATAATCTGGACAAGGAGATTTATAAAGTAATACCCGAGGCCAAGAAGAGAGAGGAAAAGGAGATTCCATCGGATGTAGCGGAAGTAAGGGTTTTGCTGATGCTCCGACCAAATCTTGTAACCGGTGTACCAAAGAAGGTTCCAGATATATTCGAAGCAAGGATTGGTGGTTCAACTGTTGATGCAAGACTTAAATATGCTCAGGAAAAGCTTGGCAAAGACATAGAATTCTCAGACTTCTCCAAAGCAGGTAATTTTGTAGATGTAATCTCAGTTACAAAGGGTAAAGGATTTACTGGACATGTCGAGAGATTTGGAGTAAAGCTTCTCCCGAGAAAGAACAGGAAACACAGAAGGATGATTGGAACCTTGGGGCCATGGCACCCAGACTGGATCAGATGGCAGGTACCTCAGGCAGGTCAGATGGGCGCACACCAGAGAACGCAGCACAACATGAGGATTATAAAATATGCCAAATCCCAGGGTGAAGATGATATAAATGTTAAGGGTGGTTTTGTCAATTACGGCATAGTTAGAACAAATTACGTTCTTATCCATGGTTCCGTTCCTGGGTCTGTTAAGAGGCTTGTAAAATTAAGGGATCCGGCAAGGCAGAAGTCCCCATCAGTGGAGAATTTGCAGATTTCTTACATATCCAGAGAATCAAAACAGGGTGATTAAAAATGAAGGCAGTTGTATACTCAATTGACGGTGAAAGCAAGGGAGAAATTGAACTTCCTGACGTATTCACAAATGAAATCAGAGAGGATATCCTGAAAAAGGCTTTTAGAATCATATCACTTTCTTACAGGCATCCCTATGGTTCTTCTCCAAGAGCTGGTATGAGGAGGGTAGGACACACATCGAGGCCAGGAATGGGAATCTCAAGGATGCCCAGGGTTTCTGGAAGCTCAAGGGCTGTGGAACTCGGCAGCACGAAGGGAGGAAGAAGCCCTCACTCTCCAAGGTCAAGTAAAAATCTCGTCCTTCATATTAACAAAAAGGAGAAGGCAATCGCATGGAGAAGTGCAGTCGCAATGACAGCCAATACCGAACTTGTCAGAAAAAGGGGCCATCAGTTCTCAGACGAACTGAATCTTCCAGTTGTTGTGGAAGATAAAATAAATGAAATTGTAAAGGCAAAGGATGCAAAGTTATTCCTTGAAAACCTTGGCGTCTGGGATGATATTCAAAGAGCAAAAGAAAAGACAAAAATAAGGGCAGGAAGAGGAAAGATGAGAAACAGGAGATACAGGACACCAAAAAGCATCCTTATTGTCACCAGCAGTCCGGTCAGCCTTAAGGCGTTTAAATCGCTTCCGGGCGTGGATGTGGCATATTCTAAAAACATTTCAATATCCAAACTGGCACCGGGAGGTGTCGGTGGAAGGCTGGTAATATATACCGAGACTTCCATAAAAGATATGGCAGGTGAGAACTGATGGATTATATTATATCGCCAGTAGCAACTGAAAAGACAATGCTTAATGGACAGAAGGAAAATAAGCTGACATTCATAGTCATAAAAGAGGCTAAGAAAGAAAATGTAGCCAGTGAGGTAGAGGAAAAATTCAACGTTAAGGTTACGAAGGTAAATATATTGAGGACAAAGAGAGGAAAGAAGGCCATCGTAACTCTGGATGAAGCATATAACGCCGAAGAGATCGGAGAGAGAATAGGCATATATTGAGGTGAATGAATGGGTAAACGAATTATAACGCAGAGAAGGGGAAAAGGTGGCATGGTATATCGGAGTCCAAGCCATAGGCATCTTAGTCCAATGAGAATGCCCGCCGACGGAATGTATAGAATTAAGGACATTGTGCACGCACCAGGTAGAAATTCCCCAGTTTTGGTCCTAAGGGATGACAATGGGAGGGAGACATACCAGATAGCATTCAATGGTGCATATGTCGATCAGAACGTAAAGGTAGGAAGAATCGAAAATCCAAAATCAGGTGATTCCACATACCTTGGATTGATACCAGATGGTTCCTTCATTTACAATATTGAAACTGTGCCAGGAGACGGGGGCAAGTTATGCAGAACTGCAGGAGCAGCCTCACAGGTAATAAGTCATGGCGACCTTGTGTCGATCAAGTTGCCCTCGGGCGCCATTAAGAATCTGAATCCCCAGTGCAGGGCAACTGTAGGTTATGTAGCAGGAACCGGGGCAAAGGATATTCCCGTACTGAAGGCAGGAAGAAAGGTCCACTATGTGCAGAGCAAGGCAAAGAGACCGTTCTCGGTGAGGGGAGTGGCCATGAATGCAATTAACCACCCACATGGAGGAGGTAACCATCAGCATGTTGGAAGACCCAGCACAGTTGGAAGGGGAACGCCGCCCGGTAGAAAGGTAGGAAGATTATCGCCACAGAGGAGGAAAGTTAAATGACCACAAATAGACAGGCTTCGGCCAAATCCATAAGAAGAAGATCCAGAAAGTCACAGAAAGTGGCAATGGGCAGATCAAAAGAGTTCAGATATAAAGGTTTCACTTTGGAAGAATTGCAGAAGATGGACAAGGAAAAACTTATGGAGATACTGACAGCCCGAGCAAGAAGAAGTCTCAAAAGAGAGATGAGTCCAGATCAGAAGATACTGGTAAGAAGGCTTGGAAAGACCAGCAAGGAGCTTAAGACACACGTCAGGGATCTGATCATACTGCCAAGGTATGTGGGAAGGATCATACAGGTACATAATGGAAATGGATATGTGAAGTTTGAAATAAAACCTGAAATGATTGGCCATTACATAGGAGAATTTGCCCTGACCAGAAAGGAAGTTAAACATTCAGGTCCAGGTGTTGGTGCTACAAGGTCATCAAAGTTCATGCCATTGAAGTGATGTAAAATGAAGGGATATTCAATAGAAAACATACCGGAAAAATCCGCAAAAGCGATGAAGAAGGGCTGCAACATATCACCAAAGGATGCTGTTAACATTGCGCATAATATTAGGGGAATGGATCTGAATAAAGCCATGGATTTCCTTAATCGTGTGATAAAAAAGGAGCAGCCAGTAAAATATTTCAGATACCTGGATTCGGTATCACATAGGAAAGGGTCGGGTCCAGGAAGGTATCCTGTTAAGGCCTGCGAACATTTCATACAACTTCTAGAAAATGCCCAGGCCAATGCGGAATTCAAAGGACTGGATTCAGACAACATGAAAATAATATACATAAGCGCAGACAAGGGAATGATGCTGAAGAGATTCATGCCCAAGGCATATGGAAGAGCAGGGGCCAATAACAGAGATCTGGTAAATCTCTCGGTTGTTGTTGAGGAGGTGGAACAGTGAAGGAGAGAAAATTCATAAATGAAAACATCAAGAGGCTCCTGGTTACAGAATATATCAAGAGAGAAACGGACAGTGCAGGTTTCGGAGGCATCGAAATGAAAAGAAACCTTCTGGACACATCAATCAGACTTGTCGTAAATAAGCCAGGTCTGGTTATCGGAAGAAGAGGTTCGAAGGTTCAGGAAATTGAGGAGACTCTCAGAAGGAAATACAAAATTGAGGGACCAAGAATAGAGGTAATGGAAGTAAGAGACCCTGATTTGAATCCTCAGATAGTGTCAAAGAAAGTGGCAATGTCACTGGAAAAGGGATGGGCGTACAGAAAGGCCGGAAATACCGCTCTAAGGAGGATCATTGAAAGTGACGCAAGAGGTGTGATGATAAAGATCGGCGGAAAAATATCTGGTGAAAGGGCAAGAACACAGAAATTTTTCTTCGGTTCCATTAAATATTCTGGTGAACCGGCAAGATCCGGAATAGAGTATGGATTTGCAACTGCAAAGTTGAAGCTTGGAATTATTGGGGTATCGGTAAGGATATTGAACAAGAAATACAAACTTCCAGACGATATAGTAGTGAAGAAGGAGTTACTAGACAAACAGGAGGAAATAAATAATGGCAGAGTTGAGAACGAACAAATTGAGGGAAATGAGCCGAACTGAGAGAGATGAAAAAATGAAGGAACTCAAGGAGTCTCTTCTCAGGCAGAGAGCTAGTGTGGCAATGGGTGGAGCGCCTTTAAATCCGGGTCTTATCAGATCCTTAAGAAGACAGATCGCCAGGATTGAGACGCTTAACCATCTGGAGGAAATAAAAAGATGAAAGATAAGAACTTTACAGGAATACCTAAGGAGTTGCAGCCATGGGACGGTTTTACGAGGGATACACAGGCAGTAAAGATAACCGTGGACAAAAGGAGATATGGCAAAAACGTGACCATAATTGAGGGCATCGATCCAAAGTCTGAGAATATTGAAAGTATTGCAAAGACTCTCAAAAAGAAGGTCGCATCTGGTGGAACTGTAAAGGATGGCAAAACCATTGAGCTTCAAGGTGACCACAGGGATTCTGTGAAGAAATATCTTGAAGAAATGGGATTCAGAACGGAGGTTGTAGGTTAATGTCTGAACTCGTCGCTGGAGAGTTTCTTGGAAGAAAGATAACGGTTCTGAAATCTACGAATCCCGCCATGAATAATATAACAGGAGAAGTTCTGAACGAAACTAAGAACATGTTTATTATTGATAAAGGTGGCAGGGAGGTCAAGATTCCAAAGTCAATTTGCCGTTTTTCCATAGATATGGGTTCCGAGAAGCTAGTCATCGACGGGAAATTCATATGCTACAGGCCTGAAAACAGAATTAAGGAATTGAGAAGGATTACAAAGAACATTAGGAAGGTGAAATAATTGTCAAGAAATATTGGTATAGATGTTGAGGCACCTGAAAAAGAGTGCAATGATAAAAAATGCCCATTCCATTCCAATCTCAGCGTAAGGGGAGGAATAACCAGGGTCAAGGTTGTATCAACGGCGATGGTAAACAGTGCCGTTGTGCAGAGAGAATTCAGAAGGTTTAACAAGAAGTATGAGAGGTATGAGAGGTCT
>JAKADQ010000051.1 GCA_021820405.1 Thermoplasmata archaeon
TGCTCGGCGTTAATACACCCATATATGTGGTCGTCATTGGTTCCCTTGTGAGCGGATTTGGCGCTGCAATGTTCTGGCCTTCCAATAACAGCGCAGTGATGTCCAGCGCCACCAAAGATCTGTACGGATCCATATCAGGCCTTCTGAGAATGCTATCAAATATTGGCACATTGATGAGTTACATAATTGCCATATCGATCGCATCTCTGTCTGTAAGCAGATATGTAGCATTTGAGGTCTTTCTGGGGACAACCCATCTTCAGGGAGGCATATCTTCAAAATTTGTCACTGGGATCCATTCGGCACTTCTGGCAAGCCTGATCATACTGTTTATTGCGGGAGTATTCTCTTCCATAAGAGGCAAAACTGATCACGAAAAGAAGAGGGATGCTGCAATGGCAAGTTATTCCAAATAAATATTCAATCAAAACCCCTTTTCAGGGAGCCGAACAGGTACGATGGCAGGGCGAGTACCAGAACCATGTTCCTCGCTTTTTCCTTGTCTTTTTCTTCGTTGAAATTTTTTGGATTTTCAATATATTCAAGAAATGGCTTTAAATTGGAAATACCCTGTTCAAAATGTTTATCTGACAGGGTGCTAAATGATATTACCATTTTATCCGCCATTCCTTCGTCTATCATCCTTTTCATATCTTCATCGGAAGAGTTTTTCACTTCCTGCGCTATGACCCTGAGAATTAGGGACTGTGAAAGAAGAAATGTTGCCAGCAGATTCCTTATTTTTTCTGGATCCATTTTTTTAAACTGATCATCCATTTCACTCTGGGAATTATTATCAAATGCAGATTCGTTCAGTGAATAATACTTTTCAACATAGTTTTTCTGCACGACCACCTCTGGTGGATTTACAAATCCCTTTTCCTGAAGAGATGAAATTGCCTGATACAGATTGGATCTGCTTGTATTAACATGCTCTGAAATCTGCGTAACTGTCATTTTTCCATGTATGGCCAGTAGGGCAATTATCTGGCTTTTTGTCTGGCTTGAAAGTATTTCGAATAAATCATCAAGATGATCGGATGGCACCTGTGAATATTTATATATAAGATATAAATCTACGTATAAGGTAAACTTATATGACTATTGAAAATTTACATGACTATCCACAATGGACAACGTTCCGTAACTATCTCATAGGCAGGAATCTTATGAGATCTGCATTTTACATATTCAATATATTCTTCGTCTGGGAGACAATAGTTCAGTACGATTCAGTATTCCTTGCCGGTATGATACCTGCTCTCTCCGCACTGGGATATCTTCTTGTGGTTATTCCCGAAGGACACATTCTGGACAGGCACAATAGAGGTATGGTTTTTCGAATCTCCTCCATTCTGACTGCGTTAAGCTATATGTTTCTGTATTTTCATTCGATTCTTGCTGTGGTATATTCCGTGGCCCTGATCTCTTCTATCCTTTCCATAGTGAACTCCGATTCGTTTAACACAATAATGAAGGAAACTGTTCCTGAAAAAACAATGCAGTCGGCCATCTCCCTCAGCCAGGGTACAAATGCAATATCGGAGCTTGCCGGAATAGTTTTTGGGGGCGTTCTTCTTTATTTTCCCCAGCAGTTTATGCTGATTACCCTCATATCTTTGCCAATTTTATCTTCAATATTGGGGTTCGGAAGAACGTTGAACAGAGCAAACTCCTCTGACAGGTACGGATTTAAGGGCGCGTACAGAATTATAGGTGTGATGATTCCTTTCCTTCTGCTTTCCCTGATAATAAACGGGCTTTTCATTTCTCTGGACGTATTTGGCTCAGGATTGATACATATAATTCTTCATGATCCGCCTCTGGACTACTCCATATTCATAGCCGGTTTCCCTGTGGGTGCCATACTGGGTTCAACGGTTTCCGGCAAACTGTCATCACATCTTTCGAGCGTTCGAATCATATCCATATTGATAATCCCAGTTGGAGTCTTTCTGCTGTGCATCGCCCTTTCAAGATCCCTCTATCTGGACATCTTAATGACAGTACTTCTCGGGATATTCGTTATATTTATCAATATCGGCTTACAGACCATATTCATGAATGCCATACCCGATGCAGTAATGGGCAGAGTCAATTCCCTGACCATGATATTTTCCATAGGTGGATCACCGGTTATGGCTGCAACATTCAGTCTACTTTCCGACTACTTCTATTTTCCATACATAATGGCTGTGGCTTCGATCCTGGCAATATTTGTTTCACTTCCAGCATACAGCATTCTCAAAGGACTCCCTGAAAGGGTATCTGGCATAGTGAGGAAAATGGATGAGGAGAACCTGAACCAGAATATTTGAGAGGTTTTCATCCCTCCACCATGCATGAGTGGATAAATGCAATGCATTTGACAAAGATCAGGAAAAGGGAATCATTATTATGCATAGGGAATATGTTCCCCTATGTCCATTGACTTTGGTAAACTTATCCATGGAGATGATGCTGCGCGAAAAGGTGTTTTAGAGGATTTTTACAAAGATCTTTTAAAAGCAAACAGGAATGCACAGATTCAGAAAATTGTGGAGATGATCGAGAACCTTGCCAGGGAAACTGATGACGATAACTATTCACACATATGTAAATTGAGTATGGAGGTTCTGCTTTCATTGAAAAATGTCAATCTGAAAGAGATTATGGCTGTCAGACTCGAGGCACAGTTTGAACTTCCTGAGGAGGACAGGCTGGTGGATAGCGTAAATCTACTGAGGGCAATTGAATCAATGCCGGAAAAAGAAAAACTGCTTGATCTGATAAAAAGTATAGAGAGATGAATTTATTTAGAATGATCTGGCAAAAATGGTTCCTGACACTTCACGGCAGTTTATGGGTCAAAACTATAGTGCGTTGAGAATACTATGAAAAAGATAAATAACGCCATATCCATAACTCGCCAACTCAATGAAAGAACTTAAATTTCTGATAGCCTATGTGCTGATGACCTCACCATCATATTTCTTTGCCAAAAGCGGCCTTTCCTTTTCGTCACCCATGTTTTTCATGGCGGTCAGATATGCCATTGCCGGTGCCATACTCTTACCTTTTTCAAAAAAGATTGAACTCAACAGGGACATCCTGATTCTTTCGGCACTCACAACGACAAGTACCATATTCTGGGTATATGGCCTTGTATTTGTCTCTCCCGCCCAGTCTTCTGTACTGAGCTATTCCATGCCACTTTTTTCCCTCCCGATAGCATTTCTTGTGGTGAGGGAGAGGCCGTCAGCCTTCGAAACCACCGGAATAATGGTTGGTTTTGCCGGCATATGTGTGTATGGAATTCCATTGCTCGGAGGATTCACCGGGATAGGAATGATCCTTACAATAGTCAATGCCTTTTTCTGGGCATCCTTTACGGTATATTACAGAAAGATGAGGGATATGGATCCTGTTTCCATTAATAGTGTTCAGTTTCTTGTGGGAGCTGCCGTTATGCTGATACTTTCTCCGGTGGATTTCTCGCTCACTTACACAAACACGTTCCTGATTGATCTCCTCTGGATGGCCACATTTGGGGGCGCTTTTTCCTTTATCGCATGGAACTATATGATAAAACTCTCAACAGTTAACAAGGTTACCGTAATGGCATTCTCTGTTCCAATATTTACCACTGTTCTGCAGGCATTTGTGAGCAGGGCTGTGCCAAATATACTTTTCATAATTGGAATCATACTTATGTTTGCCGGAATTTACATATCCAGGCTGAAGGAAGGAATCAATGTGGTGGATAACAATAATATTCAGAAGTCAGTGTGAACTTTTACCCGTTTCCAGACCAAGATTCATGTAAAAATTCCTTCCAAGATTGAATGCGTCTATGTTGCTGGCTGCTACCTTCTCCGGGAATATCTCGGAAATTGCCCTTATTATATTCTCTGGTTGCGGAAATGGATCAATTGCACTAAGTACCCCGAGCAAAAACATATTATGGGCTCTTCTGTCCATATTTTTCGCAATGGTTAATGGGTTCAACTCAATAAACTCAATTCTGCCCCTTTTTTCTTCTTTGTAATCTTTTTCATTGTAGGACACTGAGATACAGATGCCGTTATCCTTCAGGGATGTTATGTTGAACGATGTTTCCTCGGGATCCATTGAAAGTATGTAATCTGCGGTGCCTGCCATTATGAGGGGAGATTGGTATTCCCCTGACTTGACGTCAGTTACCACGCCTCCTCCCCTCTGGGAAAGTCCATGTATCTCTGACATAATCCCATTTTCTCCTGAATATATAATGGCCTGCGTCAGAACCTTTCCAAGAGTTATCACCCCCTGGCCTCCTCTTCCAAGAATTCTGTATGATGTCATAGTTTCACCTCATGTATGGCCTTCACAGGGCATACATATATCTCAGAGCACGCTCCACATCCATCACACTCATAGGGATCTATTCTGGCCACATTTCCATCCCTGATTATTGCCGGGCAGTGAAAATTATCAACACAGTTCATGCAGCCTGAACACTGATCAGGAGATACCTCAAAATAGGATATTTTCTGATGAGGAAGAAGGGCACATGGACCTCTTATGATTATGGCCTTCAGTCCGGATTGCTTTATGGATCTGATGGTCTCCCTTATAATATTTCCTTCATCAAAGGCATCAACAGTGGAATGATCCACTCCTATTCCAGACAGGATCGATTCTATACCTATACCGTTGAACTGCTCATCACCAATGGAAAATGGAAACTCCGGTGTTGGTTCCTGCCCAGTCATTGCCGTTGTGGTATTGTCCAGTATAAATATGAGCATATTTGCGTTTGATCGTTTTGCATTTATTATGGCAGTTATTCCTGAATGAAAGAATGTTGAATCCCCTATGAAGGCAACAGTCTTTTTCCCGGAAGCAATGCTGATTCCTGCGCCCACTGATATTGATGCGCCCATATCCAGTATAATATCTGCCATATCGTATGGATCATAATAGGATAGGGAGTAGCAACCAATATCCGATGAAAGTATCGTATCACTGGCCCCAGACATCCTCAAAGCCCTTTTTATGGAGAAAAAGGATGATCTGTGAGGACAGCCTGGGCAGAATTCTGGCGGAATTCCCCTGACTTCCGCTTCCTTAACAGTTGACTGAATTCCGGCCATCTTTAGTATGCTATTCATAACAATGCCTTCCGAAAACTCCAGCGACCATGGAAGTATCCGATCAAGTTTTCCTGTGATCTTTGTAATTCCTCCGAGATTATCGTTAAAGGCGCGTATTTTTGTCTCCAGATAGGGATCGAGTTCCTCCACGACAAGTATTCTGCTATTTTCATTCATAAATTTCTGAGTTATCTCTATGGGAATCGGGTTTGTCATGCCAAGTTTCAGTATGTTCGCCTGTACGCCGCTGTCTACAAGTGCATCCTTAACATAATTATACGACACACCAGAAGTGATTATCCCAAAAGCACTCCCTTCACTTTTTTCAATTCTGTTAAGGGAATCAAAATCAGGATCATGTGAGATCAGATCAATTTTATGCGTTAATTGAGGTTTGAGTTTCCTTGCATTGGACGGGATCGAACTGTATCTTGATCTCTCCTTTTTGATATCTGTATTCTTTTCCACAATATTCTGTATCTTTCGAAGGTGAACGGGTGCCCTCATGTGGCTTACCCGTGTGGTAGTCCTGAGCATTATGGGGATTGAATATTTCTCGCTTAATTCAAAGGCCATTTTGATGAAATCCTTTGCCTCCTGAGGATTTGATGGTTCAATAATGGGTGCGTGAGCCAGATCGCCATATCTCCTGTTGTCCTGTTCGTTCTGTGATGAAAACATTGAGGGATCGTCGGCTGTCATCACCACCATTCCTCCACCTATACCTGTGTAGAGAGATGTTACAAATGGATCCGCAGCGACATTGAGCCCCACGTGTTTCATAAAAACAAAACTCCTCTTTCCTGACAGAGAGGCTCCATAAGCCATTTCGTAGGCGACCTTTTCATTTATTGAATATTGAAAATACATTCCCGTATGTGGAGCAGCCTTCATCAGAATTTCGCCTACCTCACTTGATGGCGTTCCAGGGTATGTAGCAGCAAACCCCACTCCTGCTTCGATAGCGCCACGGGCAATTGCCTCGTTCCCAAGAAGAAGCATCACTTCATCAGAATCTGAGAGAAAATTTTTTAAGAATGACATGTTTGATTCATGTCATTGACATACTTTTAATCAATACCTGATATATTTGGTATCTATTTTCTTACTATGGTGCTTTCCCTAATCTGTCCAATGGACACTATTTTTACAGGTTTTCCCGTGAGTTTCTCCACAGTAGAAATGTACTTTTTCATTTCATCCGGCACGGAGTCATAACCCTTGCTGACGATATCCTCGATCTCACTCTCACCTATTTTTCCCCAGCTCTGCATTTCAACGTACTCAGGCTCCGCCTTCTCCTTCCCAAGAAGTGCATTAATTGGTTCTTTTACACCCTTTCCATAGGATGTGCAGATTTTAATATTTTTAAATTCTCCAAGCACATCCAGTTTTGTTATAGCTATTTCGTCGACGTCATTCAGTTTTGAGGCATAATTAACCAGAGGTATATCCAGCCAGCCAACCCTTCTCGGCCTTCCTGTTGTTGTTCCATATTCTCCCCCAGCTTCCCTGAGTCTATCGGCTTCATACCCATGTAGTTCCGTTGGAAACGGCCCTTCCCCAACCCTTGAGGTATAGGCCTTTACAACACCTATGATCCTGTCTATTTTTCTGAGAGAAATACCCGAGCCGGTATGCAGTGAACCTGATATTGTATTCGACGAGGTCACATAGGGATAGGTACCAAAATCGATATCCAGCATCGTTCCGTGGCCTCCTTCAAAAACCATATGCTGGTTTGTTTCTACAGCATTGAACAGGTAATACTCTGTACGTGTTACAAAACTTCTAAAGTATTCCCATTTCTCATGAAGATCGTCTGCAATTTTTTCAAGCTCGTCGTCCGTAAATGGTGAACTGACAAGTTCAGAACTTCTCAGGTCTCTGATAAATTTAAGTTTCTTAAGAATAATATCCCTGTTTCCGAGGTCCTCCACCCTGATTCCATTTCTTGAATACTTTTCCTCATATGTAGGCCCTATTCCGTGCGATGTTGTGCCAATTTTCATGTCACCTCTCATCTTCTCCTGTGCCCCATCCATGTATTTATGAAGCTTTGTGACCACATGAGCTGCAGAGCTGATCAGAATCTTGAGATCTGGATTCTCGGCCATTACGTCTCCTATCTCCTTAACCAGTGCCTCAGGTTCGATGACCATCCCGTTACCAAGAACGATGCTGGCTGCCTTAAGGGAACCCGCCGGAAGGAGATGAAATTTAAATTTTCCCTTCTTTGTCACAACGGTATGGCCCGCATTTGTACCCCCGTTATATCGGATCAGCACAGAGTTTTCCTGTGATATAAAATCCGTGATTTTACCTTTCCCCTCGTCACCAAACTGCAACCCAAGAACAAGCTCTCTCATATATTTTCATT
>JAKADQ010000052.1 GCA_021820405.1 Thermoplasmata archaeon
TTAATGTGAAAGGTATTGGAAATTTTAACGCTGTGTTTATAAGGGCACCTATAATAAGAAGTTTTGGCGATGTTGAAGTATTAGGGTATGTTAACGAAAGTGCAGTTATTGTGAAAAAAGAAAATGTTTTGGGATTAACGTTCCATCCAGAACTTACACAAGATACCAGAATACATGGATTTTTTATAGATATGATAGAGAGAGGGGGGTACATTTCCGATGGAGCATTTGGAATGGGGGTAACCGTATGAGAACTCCTCTTTACGATGAACATATTAAATTAAATGGAAACATGGTTGATTTTCATGGCTGGGATATGCCACTTTATTATGATTCTATAATAGCTGAGCACAACTTTGTCAGAAACGGCTGTGGAATGTTTGATGTTTCGCATATGGGAGATATATTCATTGAAGGTGAGGGTGCACTAAAAACATTACAGTATTTACTTCCAACCGATGTTGAAAAAATAAAAGCGAATGACTGTGTTTATACTGCCTTCTTGAATGAAGAGGGAAATATGATAGATGATACTATAATATATAAATTTAGCAATGAAAAATTTTTATGTGTACCGAATGCTGCCACGAAAGATATCATAATGAATCATATGGTTAAAAACAACAAATATAACGCAAAAATAATTGACAGATCAGACGAACTTGGTTGTATTGCAGTTCAGGGTCCCTTATCACAAGAAGTGATGGAAGAAAATGGATTTTCTTTTCCCGAATTTTTCAAATTCTATGAAAAGGATTCAATTATCATTTCTGGAACAGGATATACAGGAGAAAAAGGATGTGAGATCATAGCTCCAAACAAGAATCTTATTGAAATATGGAAAAATTTACTCAATTCACTTAAAAAGAGAGGTTTTGGCCCATGTGGTTTAGGGTCAAGAGACACTTTGAGAATGGAGAAAGGAATGCTTCTTTCAGGCCAGGACTTTAACTTAGATAGAACTCCATATGAAGCTTCCATATCATTCATCGTTAATTCTGAAAAAGAATACATTGGAAAAAATGAATTGATGAAAAAGACAAAACCGGAATTTGTTTTCCGAGGTTTCATTTCAAACGATGAAAAGACAATTCCAAGACATTCATGTAATATTGTAAAAGATGGAAATATTATTGGAAATGTAACAAGCGGCACTATTTCACCAACACTTAAAAGAGGAATAGCTCTTGGATATATACAAAAAGTGTATTCAAAACAAGGCAATAATGTTAAAGTAATTATAAGGAACTCTTCACATGACTTTATAGTTTCAAAGGCTCGTATGGTTCCATGAGTTCCAGTGGAAACAGACCCCCCTCACCCTCTAATAGAGCTGGTTGACGATATCTTTTTTCTTTTTCTGAAGTACTTCAATCTCTTCTCTGTTAATTCCCTGCAAATCTCTGTTCTGCTTAATCTGAATTAATCTTTCATTAACATAGGCCAATTCAGCCTGGAGTTTCATTCTCATCTGTCTATCTATGACCGGCATAATGGTTAATTGATTATAGTATCAAATATCTTTCTAGGATAAACTTAAATTAATTTATGTCAGTTTCATTTTTCATTATAATCTTTATAATTATTATTTTTCAATCAAGTTTCGAAATCATTAATTATTGGTTTTTAATTTGAATCATATTCTGATCAAAGTAGATTAATATTATCGAATCTCTTTACATTAATTTTTTATACAACATAACAGTATAACCTCTAGATGAGATCTTTCTCTCATGTAAGTGAAGTAAACTTTACATATGTGAAAAAGACTTTGTATAAGAAAGAAATAGGTTAAGTGATAGAAATGATACAAAATAAAATTACAAAAATAATCAAAAGGGATGGTACAACAGCAGATTTCGATAAAACCAAGATCACAAGGGCTGTATACAAAGCTATGCTGAGCGTAAAAACAGGTACAATGAAAGATGCGGAGGTAGTTTCTGATAAGGTCATAGAGATACTCGAGGCAGAAGGGACAACGCCTACTGTGGAAAGAATTCAGGATATTGTTGAGTCCGTCCTGATGACAACGAGTAACGATGGAAAGAAATTCAATGAAGTTGCAAAGGCTTATATTCTATACAGAGAAAAGAGGAGATTCATCAGGGAAGAAAAGCAAAGATTAGGTGTCAAGGATGATTTAAAACTTTCATTAAATGCCATAAAGGTTCTCGAGGCAAGATATCTTCTCAAGGATGAAGAGGGGAAGATCATTGAAACTCCTAGCCAGATGTTCAGGAGAGTTGCAAATCATGTGGGTGTAATAGATGCGCTGTATGATTATGCAAAGTTTCAGAAGAAAGGTATCCTGTGCAAGGATGGAAAAAAACTTTCTAATATATCAAACACACAGATAGAAGTCCTCGAAAGGGCTTTCAACAAATTGAAAGAAGAAGGAGTTCTTTCAGGGACATTTGGCCAGTTTATGGACTTTTTATACACTAAGCCGACAAGCGCAGAAGACACAATAGAAAAAATGCACAAAATGATGACAAGATTAGAGTATGTACCAAACTCCCCAACGCTGATGAATGCGGGAGCCAGGCTAGGACAACTATCAGCATGTTTTGTACTTCCGGTTGGAGACAGCATAGAGGAGATATTTGAAGCAGTCAAGCAGACGGCAGAGATACACAAATCTGGGGGAGGAACAGGTTTTTCCTTTTCGAGACTGAGAAATAAAGATGATATAGTAGGATCAACAAAAGGCGTTGCTTCTGGTCCAGTGTCTTTCATGAAGATATTTGATACAACCACAGAGGTCATAAAGCAGGGTGGAAAAAGAAGGGGTGCGAACATGGGAATATTGAGATATGACCATCCCGATATCATGGAGTTTATAACAAGCAAGGATTCAGAAAACACGATACTCAGAAATTTCAATATATCTGTGGGAATGGAAGATGAGTTCTTTGAAAAGCTTGATAACGACGGATATGTGGAACTCAGGAATCCAAATACGCACAAGGTAGTTTCAAGGATAAAGGCCAGGACAATGTGGGACACCATAATCACACAGGCATGGAAAACAGCAGATCCAGGGCTTATATTTCTGGATGAGATCAACAAGGCAAACCCTGTTAAGAATATAAGCGAAATTGAGGCTACAAATCCTTGTGGAGAGCAGCCACTGATGCCATACGAATCATGTAACCTGGGATCAATAAATCTTTCAAAATTTGTTGTTGGGAACCAGATCGACTGGGAGGCCCTCAGGGATGTAATTAAATTATCTGTTAGATTTCTTGACAATGTTGTAGACGCAAACAAATTCCCTGTAAAACAGATTGAAGAGATGACAAGAAAGACAAGAAAGATCGGTCTGGGAGTAATGGGATTCGCAGACATGCTGATAATGCTTGGTATACCTTATGACACAGAAGAGGCATTGAAGTTAGCAGAGCAGGTAATGTCTTTCCTCAATGATGAGTCACACAAGGAGTCTCAGAGGATGGCTGAAGAGAGAGGAGTATTTCCCGGATGGTATGGTTCTGAATATGAAACCAAAGGAATATTGATGCGAAATTCCACAACAACAACAATTGCCCCAACCGGAACAATTTCCATAATCGCGGGGTGTTCATCATCCATAGAACCTCTGTTTGCAATTGCCTTTATGAGACACGTATTGAACGGCCAGGAGCTCATCGAGGTAAATCCACTATTTGAGGAGATAACAAAGAAGAGGAATATACATTCAGAGAAGTTAATGCAGGAAGTAGCCAAAACCGGAAATCTAGAGAACGTAGACGTACCCGAAGATATAAAAAGAATATTTGTAACCGCACACGAGATAGATCCGGAGTGGCACGTACTTATGCAGGCAACCTTCCAGAAATTCTGTGACAGTGGCGTTTCAAAGACCATAAATCTTCCACATGATGCCACGCCTGAGGATATCAGTAAGGCCTACAGGCTTGCAAAGGATCTCCATTGCAAGGGAATAACTGTTTACAGGGACAGAAGCAAATCAGAACAGGTGCTTTACAGTGGAACCGAAAAGAAGGAAAAGAAGGAGAAACCATCCGTCGCAATTGTTGAAAAAATAGCATCAGAAACAAAGGAGAAAAAGGAAAAGGTTTCTGCAAAGTTCCTGAAACTTGAAGCGACGTTTGATCCTGCATGCCCCGATGGAAAGTGCGATAAGTAAATGGGAATTAATGAAATCAGAGAAGAAATAATATCCAGAAAACTTCTATTTCTTTCTGAGGAGGTGTACAGGCAAAATGCACCGCTTCAGTATCTTTTACTCGCCTTGGCAAAAAACAATCCTTTTCTTACAGAAGTCTGCGAATTTGCCTACAGGTTTGACGAGAAAAAATTCTCCGCTTTTATTCAATCTAACATAATCGACAAAATTAACGGGAGCGATATGGACAAAATAACTTATATAGAGAAAAATTTTGAAAGTATCAGGGAAGTTTGCATAAATTATTTGAAGAACTAAGTTCCCTAAAATAATTTTAAATTTTTAATCGTTAACTGATGGCCCCTGTCTGTTTCATGATCCTTAGGATCTAAATATTCAGGCATATATGCTAATAACCGCCTTAAGATTTCTTATGGCATTATCCAAAGGATATGGAACAGGCTCATCATTTTCAACGGACTTGACAAAACCATATATCTCTTGATCTATCACATCGACCTCATCTATATCTTGAATATGTCCATTTAATACTGGTTTTCCAAAGGCCGTTCTAACATGTTTGCTGCGCACATTTGAATCATATATGCTTCCATCTGTACCTATAATTTCATAGGCAGGAAGTGCAGGGGCAAACTTATAAGCCCAGGAATAAAAAAATATTCCCTTTGCACCTGATTTGAATGAAAACAGCGCAGACGATGTATCCTCACCCTGAATGTTACAATTTCCTTTGTATTTCATTGAATATATGCTACCATACTCACCACCCATATTGAGAAAAGCCTCCAAATAGTGGATACCCCCATCAATCAATGCCCCTCCTCCCATCTCCTTTTCCTTGGTTCTCCATCCAGCTTCATGAAAATATCGTTGGCCTCTGGTAATAATCGTATGCACTTTTCCAATCTTTCCCTCACTGACACTTTTTATGGCAAATTGAAGAGATCGATCAAAATAATACTGTTCCGCAACCATCAGTTTGACATTATTTTTTTGTGCCTCATCGATCATCGTTTTTGCCTCCTCGAGGGTAGTTGCAATGGGTTTTTCCACCAGAACATTCTTTCCATGCTTTAATGCATATACCGCAATATCTTTATGGAGATTATGGGGCATTACAATATCTATTATATCATAGTCCCAATTGAGAGCATTTTCCAAATTGGAGAACGCCTTTTTAACGCCGAATTTGACTTCATATTCCTTGAGCACATTCTCGTTTCTCGAAAAAACAGAGAAGTCTAGCCCCAGCCGCTGGTAACTCTCGGCATGAGCAAATCCAAAACCATTTCCACCGAGCAAAAGGATATTCATACTCACACATGGGATACATTTTCATTAAATGTTCCTTAGACACTCCGAATAGTAATAAAGAAACAATTTAAGAGTGGAAGGAATCCCCTTCCAGTGAGATATCTTTAAATGTGGAGATTCCGCAGCGGCACACCGTTTTTGAGGAACAGCGAAAAATATTATGTTTCAACTTCTCTGTTTTTTTTCGCAAGTGGTCTCTATGGTATTTTTATTAATATCTTCTTCTTCGTGACCCAGAACCTTGGAAGCGTCATTTTTTATCAGACTGCATTCCAAGCCTCCCAAACACTTTTCTTCGTTTTGGGCACATATGTAATGAGAATCATCAGCGCAAAATACCTGTATGTTGCTGGAAACATTCTCAGAGCTGCAACACTTATTCTTCTATTTTTTATTCCGCTATTGTCAGCAAATGCCATCCTGTTTGGCCTTATATTCGGCATTAGTTCAGGTTTATTCTGGGGAGGTAACGCAACCTTTTCACTTGAAATATCCAGAAGTACAAACCGATACACATTTTTATCAATAAATTCGGCTATTTCCAGCATGGCTGCCCTTTTATCCCCAACAATTGGTGGCTTTTTAATTTCTACATCCTCCTCCGGTGGGCTAAACAGATATGTTCTTGACTTTTCACTCTCTTCTATTCTCCTGATACTTTCCTCGATTGCATCCTTGTTTATAACTCAGAAAGGGGAAATTGGTGGATACTTCCACATAAAAGAAACGATCATAAGGGAAGACGGCTACAGGAAGTTCCGACTATTTTTCTTTTTCTCTTCAATACTTTCTACGGTGATGAGTACGCTTATGCCGATTTACATTTACTATGTTACGAAAAATTACATAATTACAGGAATTTATGGCTCAATGGTGGCGGCAACTGGCTTCATTTCAAACATACTTGCTCCAAAGTATATGGCCAGATTGAAAAAGCACACAATTAAAATACTGATAATTCTCATATTCTGGTCAACACTATTCCTATTAAAAGGGCAATTCGTTACTGAAATTGTGTTTATCGGTTCTCTCCTCATTCTTTTCTTTTTAACTCCGATCTCAAATTTAGGTATGGGAGAATTCATGAAATATCTGGATCATTTTAAAAAAACCAGACATTTCTGGATAAACAGGGAATACTATTTAGTTTCCGGAAGAATTCTCTCTTTCTTTTCCATACTTTTCCTGGTGGACTCAATGTCAATTTATGCTTCTTTATCCATGATGCCATTGTTTTCTCTTTCGTTGCTTGGGCTAATTCCGGTTTTAAAGAAGGCCGATAATTAAACGCTTGATCTTATATCATGCCACATTGTCAGGAAGGATCAATCAACATTGGCAATATATAACGGGTATTTTCTTCTTGGCACTTCTGTAACTGGTATTTAAAAAAGCGGACTCAGGATAAATAAATGAAAGAAGCTCTGGCATAACGAAAATGTAACTAAATTTGAGTACAGTAGATATCACTAAGGTATTGCGCTGACAACGTTTATTATTATTTTTGTCATAGATTATCATGATCAGTTCTGTGTGCTTTCTGCCTAACACTCCGACACTTATAGGCAATCTCGGCATCAGAAACGATAAAACGATATCCGCATTAAGATCGCTGGGTGATCAGATCCGGGATAACATAGACGCGGTCGTAATAATGTCACCTCATTTTTACACATCAGGATCATTTGGAATAG
>JAKADQ010000053.1 GCA_021820405.1 Thermoplasmata archaeon
TGTTTCCTTCATCTATTTCGATTCTGTCATCCATTATTTGCCCAACATGCAACAATCCTTCAAATGGACCGAAGCGTAAAAACGCTCCTATTTTTGGAACGACAGATACCACTATACCCTCAACTATTTCATTCATTTTTGGAATAAATGCAAGAGCTTTATAGGTTATATTCTGATATACGCCTCCGTCCCCATGCACTATGATTCCATCGCCATTTTTTCTTATTTCCAGAATCGTAACTACATAACATTTTTGCATGTCGACTCTGGAAGTATTATCAGGAACATAATCAACAATTGAACCTTGAAGCTCCTTACGGGTTACATCTTCAACCGCCCTGTCATAATCCTCACCTAACATTGTTGGGGGGACTCTCGCCAAATAATCATCTTCAATAATTGCATACAATCAGAATCACCTATATACCTCGAGATACAAAGTAAAACAGTATATTACATTCGTTTATAAATATAATGATTTTACCTGATTATGTGCAATTGGTGATTTCCGCTGCACAAGATTAAAACGAGAAATACCATTATCCTATGGAGGAATAATGAAAGAAAAGGAGAGTTCCCTTGATATCTATGCATTCATTGAAATAAATAGGGATAATATAAAGGACGCATTTTTCAAGAAGATATATGAAGTAGGTCAGGGTAAATTCATATTTCAAATTCACAGCAGTTCCTTGAAAACTATTCCATTTTATATTGATATTAAAAAAGGGGTATGCTTTATGGATTCCTCAAGAGGCCAGGATGCCGGTCAGACTGCAATGTACCTTCGTAAAATGTTCATGGATAGAAAAATCAGTAATATCAATCAGATAAACTTTGACAGAGTTATAAGGATAGATACATACAGCGGATCGTCTCTTATTGTGGAACTATTCAGAGACGGAAATCTCATAGTACTACAGAACAATGTAATAGATTATGCATTATTTCCACGGGAATGGAAAAATAGGAAAATCCTGAAAGGCGAGGAATATATACCTCCATCAATTTCTGACCCATTTTCGCTTCCCTATTCAGAGATAAAGGGCATAATTGATAAAAGCAAAGCTTCCATAGTTCAAACATTGGCCACAAGAATGAATTTTGGTGGTGATCTGGCAGAGGAAGTACTGTTCAGAAGTGGCATTAAAAAGGATTCAAAACCTGAAATGGACGAGGCAGGTGTTGAGAGATTGATAAATGCCACCCACATAATTCTGAATGAGACAAGAGAAAATAAGGGATTTATTTATAAAGATGGCACAGCTTCTCCGATTTTAATGAAATCCAGGGCACAGGAAGAATATGAAGTTGTGGGATCATTCAACGATGCTATTGTGAAAATAATGCAAAAGGAAATTGAGATAAACCCTGTAAACGAAAAAATAAGGAGAATTGTAGAAAATCAGGAAAAGGCAATAAAGGAGTACGAGAAGAAAGTTGAGGAATATAGAAAAGCCGGAAATTTCATTTCCAGCCGCTTTCAGGGCATGAGTAAAGCAATCAAGTTGCTAAGGGGAAATACCGGATCCGGGGATATTATAAATCTTGGCGATACAAAAGTACAGGTTATTAAAAAGGATTTAGCCAGTAAAACTGCCATTTTTGCATATGAAGATCAGATGATAGAAATTGAATACGAAAAAACTCCAGGAGAAAACATGGAGAGGCTTTTCAACCTATCGAAGGAATTCAAGGAGAAGATAAATGGCGCCAGAGCTGCGATGGAGAATTCACTAAGTAATATCGTTAAGGAACAGGAAATAAAGAAGAAGAACAGGCAAAAATTTTGGTTTGAGACATATCATTGGTTTTTCACTAAAAACGAAAAACTTGTTCTTTCAGGGAAAAATACTGATACAAATGAGAAGGTTGTTAAAAAATACCTGGAAGAGGAGGATATTTATGTACACGCTGATATGTACGGGGCACCCAGTACTGTAATCAAAAAGGGTGATGATGGGAATCCCATCGATGAAGAGGATATACGGGAAGCAGCAATATTTGCAGTTTCCTTTTCAAGGGCATGGCAGAACGGCCTCGCCTCAGGTTCTGCCTTTTGGGTGACGCCACAGCAGGTCAGCAAAACTCCTGAATCTGGCCAATATGTGAGAAAAGGTTCGTGGATAGTTCGTGGCAAGAGGACATATCTTTTCCAACTTCCACTGGAACTCTACATAACTCCAATAGAATATAGAGAAGTCAGAATACCGATGATATCCCCGTACAGAAAGAACGAAAAAAGCATTAAAATCATCCCCGGGAATAGAAAGAAGGAAAAGATCGCAAAAGAAATCGGAGAGGTCCTTGGTTTTGATACGGATGAAATAATGCAAATATTGCCAACAGGGAACTCAGAGATTGTTAAATCTTAGACAGCTCCTTCTTCAAATTCTCTAAAACTTTAACGTCTTCTGGATCATAGTTTCGCAATATTGCGACTTGAACGGTCAAAATATCTATATAGTGAATAAGATAGAAAAGTTGTTCCAGTATAGTTTTCCCTTCTGGTGAGATTCTATGAAAAGTTACATGAGAAATTGATTCGACCATATCCATTCTTCTGGCATTCCTAGAATTCATGTCGCCCTCAACACATAAATAAAAGAATCGGTCACTCATATTTTTATTAAGAGCCATCGGTACAAGTTCGTTGTGGTTTTGCTCTGATAGAACATGACTTATGGCAAACATTTTAGAATTCTCATTAAATTGAGTTTTGAACCTGTAGCTTATTGGAGTAAATGGCTCCCATGATATGACATACGGTATTTTGTCGGAATTAACTATCTTTTCAGCCAGCTTCCCAATATTATCTGATTTTGACCGGGCATTTACTATGGCATTTTGGAGATCTGAGTCAGTAATATCGCCTTCCATGAAGGTATTTAAAAGTGGCATGATAAGGTATCCGAGAGCTTCCCTTGGCTGGAGACCTTTTGGAATGATGATTGCCTCATCTGCTAAATCGGCCAGTTTGCCTCCGGATGTAACCGCGTGTACTTTTATTCCCCTATCCTTAGCCTGATTTACCACAGATATTGTTTCCTCAGTATTGCCACTATAACTTTCTGCAATGAAAAAGGTCTCTTTGTTAACATAATCTGGCAGATTGTAACCGTCTATAACATTAACAACCTCTTTCTGATAAAGGGATGAAAAGATTCTTCCTGAGACACCAGATCCACCCATGCCCACGACTGTAATTGAAGAATGCTTCTCTGTTCCAAACTTCTCCTTTAATTTTACCTGGTCAGCTAAATTCATTACCTGTTTAAAAAATGGTTCATCAAAATTCATAACGTTCTTCTCCTAAAGTGGAGCTATTACCATGAGAAAACCCCAGATTGCCGGTAAAAGTCCTCCTAATGTAATAATTATGTATATTTTGTAGTTCACAGACATAATGACCCTATTAATTTTTTTTTAATTAAACTTTTCATTCCAAGAATTAAAATAAAATGACCGGTCATCGAGATTCCAGTGCATTACTCAATAGTTAAGAAAATTTAGCCGATAAAACATGGAAGGATTAATTATAATTGTGTCTTCTGGAAATAAACTCGACAAAAAATTATGAACGTTCCATGGCCATGGTCATGCAATGGGCACCGCCATAACCACCGGTCAGTTCCTCCAAATCTATCGTAATGTAATCTATTCCGAATTCCCTCATCTTTTTTGGAATTGGAAACATCACATCATCAGGATTGGGTAATTCAAAGGATGAATTTCTTGCAATTTCCTCATTAAGTATGTTATTCTTTAGAAGTTTTTTGAATACTTTCGAGGAGTCAACACAGAGAATTTTTCCGTCAGAAATGGTGAGAAAATTTGAGGAATAAGAAAGCTGCTCCACAACACTCAGATCGAGTATATTAAAGCCTTTTTCGATCATATAGTCATAAAGCACTGTCTTTCGTGAAGGGGTATATTCGTCCCCATTCCTCTCGTATACCTGTCCACTTGCCTTTTTTGCAAGTCTGGCCGAACATATCGCCACCTCACTGGACGGAATATTGAAATAAGTGTCCAGGTGCATATTGTTAAGCAAATCGTCCACCATAAAGTCATATTTAGGGTTTTCCAGGATTAACACTTCGTCGTGAGTTAACATTCCAGAATTGAGCGCCTCCTTTGCACCGTTTAGATCTGTCCTTGGACCTGTTCCTATAAGGCCAAAATCACCACAAGGAATGTAATCTCCGCCCTCAAAGAAGGAATTCTGGCTTATTTTCTTCACGTGTTCTTTCCCCAGTACATTTTCCATGATAAAACCGGTAATTGATGGCTCGGCATTTCTTTGTGGAAGTTTCATTCGACCAGATATTATGCCCTGGGAACCTGTCGCTTGCTGATCCCTCATAAAATAAAGATTGGCTAAAGGGATATTTGAAAAAATCTTTGGATATTGCATATTATTTGATTGATCCGTCCGTACATCTATTGCGGGTTCCAGAATCATGAGATTGAAAAGGGTATCTGAATCGAGGTAACTTATATTCTTTGAAAACTCTTCCATTAATCTTTTGGAATCATCTATATCACCATAAAACACTACTCTTTCCTTTACCTTCTCTTCCATCGCCTCCCGGAAATGATTGTCTGACGATGCTCGTGCATTAAACATTTCTCTAAGCAGAGTGACCTTTACGCCATTCTCCCTAAGTTTTTGTTCCAGTTCAATGTGCTCAGAAATTGCTTTTTGTTTATTAAAAGGTCTTTCGAAAAGGAAGGCCCTTGGTGCAAGCATAGCGTAATCTATCTCTATTCCAGGTCTATGAATAACCACGCTTCTTAGTTTCTCCCATTCTTTTCTTATGAACATCTATTCACCCCTAATCCGAAATAATTCGTCTCCCAAAACGAAAAGGGAAATTTCATTATCCTTGCAGTCACCCTTTATGGTGATCTGATTAAAATTTTCCTTATCCATAAGGTTACACTCATCGTTTTCCCTGCTTATGACTATGAATGTTCTCTTTGATGCAAATTCACCAGTCGCAAGTATTTTTTCAAAATTGATTGCCTTCTTATTAATCTGAACTTCTCGTCCATTATCCAGGTCATTCAGATAAATTCCATATGAACTCTTCCCTTGATACAGATATTTCTTGTTGTTTAGAAATATGATTGCCCCCGGTTGGAAATCAAGAACTCTAACCAGGTATGTGAACCGAAAAAACTGTTTCCCGTCTCTAATTCCAGCTAAAGTCTTTGAAACTATAATATCACAAATTTCTCTTGTTTTCATATCCTTTGCAAATGTGTCCCCGTCCTTTCTCTTTCCGAGATAAATATCAAAACCATCCTTGACATATTCAATTTTTGAAATGAAAGATTCAGGGTCGTTTTTATGGTTGTTGTCGACCATGTTAATCAGAATTTTTGCTATACGCTCCATTTCATTTGTTATCTCTCCAGTCATCCCCCTTATCTGGGATTTAGCTTCATAGTATGATCCAGTTACCTTGTTGCATGTTGGACAGCTTATACTCTCCTTAACGAATGGAATATCAAAATTCTCTTCCTTGATATCATTTTCCTCACGCTGAACTGTTATTTTTATCGTTATATAGTTTCCCTGCTTATTTTTACCTAGTATTTCTCCTCCGATAATTTTAAAAGGTTCATTTACCGCAAAATCTTCTATTATTTTATGCTCCCACCTCTGCTGCCCATCCTTATGCACCCATCCCTTTCCTACAAAATATGCGCCACATTTGGGGCACGTTTTTTCAATTATTGACCCGGGCAATTCAATGTTCATCGAATCCCAGAGGCAGGTTTCACACAATCCTTTTTCTACTGCTTCATGCTTCCCGCACTTTATACATTTCATTGTTTATTCTAATCCTCTACCTTTTTGGAAATCCTTTATCAGGGAGTTGGCAATAAGTTTTTTCCTTATTTCGGTAGTTCCTGCACCAATCTGCCCGAGTATTGCATCCCTGAGTAGCCTTTCTACTCCTGTATCCTTCATGTATCCATTACCTCCAAAGATCTGGATTGCCTCTCGGCTTACCCTCTCGGCCACGATTGCTGAATAGAGAATTGATGATGCTGCACTCTTAACATCCATATTATTATTTTCCACTGATGACAGAGCATCATAGGCAAGAAGCTTTGATGCTCTGTATTCAGTATACATGGTTGCAAGTTTGTCCTGAATCATCTCGAATTCATAAAGCGATTGCCCGAATTGTTTGCGTTCAATTGAATATTTTACGGCCTCTTCAAGAGCCCTTCTTGCCAAACCCACGAATATGAATGAAAGGATCGCCCTCTCAGAATTTAAACCACCTAATATTATATCTTTTCCTGAGTTTTCGCCACCTAAAACTCTTTCAGTGTTCAGCTTGATGTTATCAAAGAATATTTCTCCCGTGGGAGAACCTCTCATCCCCATCTTATTGAACTTTTTTCCCCGGCTGAAGCCTTCGTCGTCACTTCGAACTATGAAAGCAGTGTAATTCTGTCCAGTTCTGGCATATACGAGAAATATGTCTGAATATGGCGCGTTTGTAATATAAGTTTTGGAACCGTTCAGGATATAATGATCACCGGAAAGCGTAGCTTTTGATTTCATAGCTAAGGCATCTGAGCCAGAGGAGGGTTCTGTTAAGCCCAACGATCCTATTTTTTCTCCACTGCAAAGTGCGGGGACATATTCCTCTCTCTGTTTACTGTTCCCATTTCTGAAAAGGTTGTCCAGAGTCAGATTGCTGTGTGCGCCATAAGACAGTGCAAGTGAGGGCGAAGAATACCCTATTTCTTCTTCTATAATGGCCTGGCCAACGTACCCCAAACCTGAACCCCCGTACTCTTCGGGAACTGTAATTCCAAGATATCCCATTTTTCCCATCTTTTTAAAAATGTCTATTGGGAAATAATCCTCCTGATCCATTTTTAATGCGATCGGTTCGATTTCACGAGCCACAAATTCTTTAACATTTTTTCTGAGTTCACTCAGGATTTCGTCATTAAAGTTCATAAACCCTTACCAGGAACTCATTAAATAATTTTCATGGTCTTAATAAACCTACATGAAAATAAGCAGTTTAGCTAAAAAATAAGAACATAATGCACCCCAGCTTTTATGCATAATGTTGTTCAGCCTTATTC
>JAKADQ010000054.1 GCA_021820405.1 Thermoplasmata archaeon
TGTTCTGAAGAGCACCCAGAAAACCTGAATAAATTTCCACAAGAACAAAAAGAAAGAGGGAATTAGAGAATGCATAAAGTACCGGGATTAAACTGAGCATTATTCTGTTGAGGAAAATCAATGGGGGGCGCTCTTTCCTGTCATTGTACTTCCCAAGAAATGTCATTACTATTATGGAAACGCTCAGGGATACTATTGTGAGAATCGCAACATCACTCAGGTTAAAATTCATGAGTGAAACAATGGTGATCGGAAACATCGGCCATGCCATTGACCAGAAGAATCCCTGCACATTTGTTGCCTTAAAATACGGATAAAAATTTTCATCCTCCTTAATATGCCTGAGAGTCTTTGCCATGGAATATTTGAACTGTGGCCTGTGCCTGTCTTCCTTCAAAAATAGCATCATTGCCGCCGATATAACATATGTGAGAGCTGCGAGATAAAACGGTATTTCTATATCACGTCTGGAATTTCCGTTGAATAGAAAAATCATTGCAATCAGGGAAATTATTGTTCCAACGGAGGATACATTGTTTATAAATGCAAGAAATTTTCCTCTGACACTTGTATCAGAAAGATCCGCAATGAGTGAAAACCAGTTTACCGTGATCATAGATCCAAACAAAGCGACCAAAGAATACACAATGATCAGATACACGGGCTGGGAGGCAAGAGGCATCAGAAACCACAGGAAGGCAAGAATGATGCTACCCAGTGCAAGAAAACCTTTTCTTCTTCCGGTCTTGTCGCTTAGTTTGCCCCACAATATTTGGCCACCATTGGAAATGGAATTCACTGAAGACTGAAGCCATCCCATTTCCGCAGCTCCTGCACCAATCATAACTGCGTAAATTCCAACAAATGTGGAGGCTGCTGTTGCTCCCAGAGATGAGAGAAATGATCTTGTTCCTATTATGAGTCTGTTCGTATTAGGCAAAATTTCCGTCACTTATTACATTTCAAATCATAAGCATTTTGTGTTCTTATCTTTCTATATTAATTTCATCCAATCACGTAGCTTCGCCATGTTTACCAATTATTCAATATGATCAGATATTTCCATCATCGGCATGGATGTTGCAGTTATAAATCACTCCTGTGAAAATGATCATTAAGTATGAACACTCATACCTGAAAACAAAGGGATTTGCCAGGAAGGAGTAAAAGGTTCCATAAGGTATTCCTGTCCTCGTATAACATGTTTTATATTCATATTTCCATTACCCTTATACTTCATAAGGATATATAGTTCAATTTAACAATAGGTGATACATTGGCAAATGGAGAAAATGCAGGCTCAAAATTGAGTGGAGATAGAGAAAAATTCAGATGGTCCAACAGCAAATATAAGAGAAGGATGCTTGATTTAAAGAAGAAGAGCGATCCGCTGGAGGGTGCACCTCAGGCCAGAGGGATCGTTATTGAAAAGATAGGTATTGAAGCAAAGCAGCCCAATTCGGCCATCAGAAAATGCGTAAAGATTCAGTTGATTAAAAACGGCAGGCAGATAACAGCCTTCGCTCCGGGAGACGGCGCTATAAATTACATCGACGAACATGACGAGGTAATGGTGGAAGGAATCGGTGGAAGAAAGGGAAGAAGTAAGGGAGATATACCGGGAGTAAGGTATAAGGTTGTGGCAGTTAATGGAATATCCCTCATTGAGCTTGTAAGGGGAAGAAAGGAGAAGACGGTGAGATAATGGAATTAAAAATATTCGGAAAATATGACATTTCAGGAATAGAAATTCACGACGAGGGTTTATCGAAATATATCAACCTGACTTCATATATGAACCTTCACACGGGAGGAAGGTTTTCCAACTATTCAGCGGGAAAAAGAAACATAAACACAATTGAAAGGCTGATCAACAAACTGATGAGATCAGAAAAATGGACAGGTAAGAAATACGGTGCCTACAGAATACTAAAGGAGGCATTCCAGATTATAGAGGAAAAAACAAAGCAAAATCCAGTTCAAATACTTGTTAATGCAATCGAGAATGCAGCTCCAAGAGAGGAAGTGACCAGACTCAAATACGGTGGTGTGGCGGTACCTAAGGCTGTGGATGTTTCACCGTCAAGAAGAGTGGATGAGGCATTAAGGAACATAGCAATTGGGGCCACCGATGCTTCCTACAAGAGTAAAAAACCAATCGAAGCCTGTGTCGCTGATGAGATAATGCAGGCAGCAAGAAACGATCAGAACTCCCATGCAGTTGCAAAGAAGGAAGAAATAGAAAGAATCGCTGCATCAGCGAGGTAAATCTTTCTACAAATTTATTATTATTTTCTTTGTGCCGAAGAGTTTTTCGAAGAATTTCTTTTTATAAATTGTTTGCCAGGTTTATTTTGCTTTTGTTATTGTTTTAATTAAAAATGGAGTAATTTGAATGCGCCTGATTTATAGATAGAATTGCAGGGCCACAGCCAGTATTGTTATAACCAGAAGAAGACCAAGTGTCACGTAGGAGAAAAAGTGGGACACTTTCCTCATTTTTCTCATTTCTTCGAACTTCCCTTCCCTGGCCAGATTCATAATCTTCTTTCCGTGATATATGTTGTTTCCATACATTACAACGATCATAATTCCAACGAGTATGATCTTTACCAAGAGGGTTAAGCCATATTGAGTATCAAACAGATTGGAAATGTCATAGTTAAGATACCACGTGGTGTTGTATATACCGGTAATAACCAGAATCGCAAGAGTGATATCGGTAAACAAAGCGAATTGCTTTCCAATCAGTCCAACAATCCTTGTGCGCAACTTTTCATCATCCGTAATTTTGAATGATGCAGGAACAACCACAAGCCATATGAAAAAGGAACCGCCAACAAAAAATATGGCGGAAAATATGTGAATCCACAGAATTATAAAATCTATGATTATCATTTCTTACCCTTCGCCTTGCTCTTTCTCCTCCTTGCCGCAACCACTAGCCCGGATAGGATCAGAACAAGCAGGACTATGATAACGCCATCAAATATAATATTTGATGGGTTTACAGTACTCTGTATATTCTGCAGTTCTGTGGGAGATACGTGGAAGTCAAAATTGTAGAAATGATCGAAGCGTTGAGTACTGTCGTTGTACATATATGAAAAAGCTATCTGGGAGCTGTATTTACCGGTATTTGCAGAGCTCGATAGATCAACAATGAATGTTACCGTAAAGGACATTCCAGGAGCGAGGCTTCCAATAGTTACGTTATTTGCCGTAAGTGCTCCCAGTGGATTGGAAGAAGAAACGTGAATACTCAATATGGATGGGGAAAGAAGATGTATCTGTATGTCGTACGCAGTTCTGTTTCCTGAATTTGTAAACACGAACTGCATGACTGCCTTGGATTCGCCGGGGTTAAAGTTAAACGTGTTTGAAGTGACATCTATTCTGGCGCCTTCATGGATATATAATGGAATGTGAAATATGGAAGATCCCACACTTATGGACGGAATGATCAATCCATGGGCATCTGGGCTGTTAAAATAGAATGTAAGGTTCATTATGGAAGCTGGCATCATAAGCGGCAGGGTAAAGTTTCCAGCCAGCGTTTTAAAGTCACCCTGGAAAGAAACTGCTTCATTGGAAACTGGGGACGTACCATTATTGAGGATCTTCGCCTGAAGTTCTACATATTTCTCTCCCTGGTATATTATGAGTGGATCTGTGTGGTATTCGATAAGCATAATTGAGCTGTATCCCCTGATATCCACCATTCCTGTAATCATATGGGCAGTCCCATCATAGCTCACATTAAGGCTTATGTTATATTCACCGTACTTTGCACTGTGGCTGATGTTAACCGGAACTGTTATATTAAAAACACCAAAGGATGATATACCTGGAAGATTCAAAACATAGGAATTACCATAAAATGGGTAATGGGGTTCGTAGCCAATAGACGCATTCGCAATGGAACCTGCGCCTGCATTTTCCATCACAATGTGCATCAGCGCATTATTGAGGCCAGGTTCGGGTTCTATCATCTTTGAGCCATAGGTAAAATACACTGTTGAGATTCCGAGGTTTATACTCCCCGGGATATCCACCTGAAATGGTATTTTACCGCTAAGTACAACATTGCCAGTTGTTCCATTGATGATTGAGTAGTTAAGTGATTCAGTATAGAGTCCCGCACTGTAGTTTGCCGATATATTCACAAGCTGATAGGATAGATACTTATTCCCTGTCTGGTAAACATAATTCTCATAGTCAGTTGCTTTCTTATTAATCCCGTGAACATAGCTTATGGAAAGCGGACCAGAGCCATTATAGTTCAGTCCTATGGACATATTTATAACTAGGCCATTCAGGGATGAATCTGTTGCCTCAAAATCTGCGAAAAGAGGAACATTATTCATTCCGGGCGTTACCACCAACTGGCTTGATTGATTGAACCAGTATGTCTGCGTCTCAACCAGGGGCTGCGCTCCACCAGACGCATTCGACGTGGACGAAACAGCACCAAGAAAACTTCCAAGCACAACAACTGCAATCACAAAACTAATCAGGTATTTCTTCATTTTTTTTCACCTTTATATTTTTCATCATAGACGCTACTATCAGATTCATAACAATGAACACAATCCCAATCCCATAAATTACCGTATATGCGTTAGAGGAAGGAAAACTGTAATAGTATGGAATTTCCGGAAGTGGTCCAAGCCTGAATGGGACGTAAGCAACAGCCACATTTTCAAAGTACATGGTTTCAAACACTCCTGCAACCGCTGGTGCAATTGCAGTTCCAACATTTCTGAAAACTACATTCATTCCGGTGGCCTCTCCTGCTTTTTCGGGAGATACTGACAGAAGCAGTATGTTTATTATGCCTACGAATACCATTCCAAGGCCGGCACCAAGGATGGATGCTCCTGTTATTATATATAGAATATTTGTTCTGAGAAACAGGAGAAAAACGTAAGCGATTAAAAGAACAAAACTGCCTACAATGATGCTTACCTTTGGGCCCCTAACAAGGGTAATCTTCGCGCCAACCGGGGCCATTAACATACTCAGGACTGCTGCAGGAAGCAGGATCAGGCCGGAATCGAATATGGTCATCCCGAAGCCTGCCGGTGATGGTGCCTGGAGGAGTGTGGGTACTGTAAAAAATAGGAAATAAAGGGATGCCAGTGAAAATAAACCGGATATGTTTGCAAGAAGAACATTCCTTATTTTCAATGTATCCAGATTGATGAATGGCTGATCTGAAAGACTCCTCTCTGAAATGAGAAAATAAATTAATGAGAAAAAGGAACTTACGAAGAGCATTATTATTGTCATGGAAGTCCATCCCCAGGTCTGCCCTTCGGAAACGGCCAGTATAAATGAAAACACGGTGTATGACAGAAATGCTATTCCCAGATAATCTATTTTTTCTCCCGCTGGAGATCTGCTATCTCTTAGCACGATCCATGAGAGAATTGACAGAAGTATCGCCACTGGGATTGCAGAGTGGAAAGACCATTCCCAGTCGAGATTGTCTATGATCCATGAGCCAAGAACAAGCCCAAGGGCAGCACCCGCTGAAAATGTGGCACTGAGTATTCCCTGTGCAAGAGCCAGTCTCTCCTTTGGCACCTGATCATTCAACAGTGCAAAGGCGACCGGAAACATCCCGAATCCAAGTCCCTGTAATGCTCTTATGGCGACCAGTTCTCCAAGATTTGTGGCAAATCCACCAAGAGAAACTGCAATGGCATATACAATCGAAAGCGAAACAAATATTTTCTTTCGGCCGACAATATCCGCAAGCCTCCCGAAAAGAGCCGCTGAAATTGTACCGCTGATAACGTAAGCTGTAATTATCCATGATATCTGCGTATATGTCGTATGAAAGTCATGAACAAGTATATTGATTGCTGGTGTGACCATTGTTTCCACATAAGTTATCAGAGTACCCATCAGGGCCATAACTATTATTGTTGATGTTGCATGTTTTTTAAGTTCTTCACTAGTGAACTCTTGACCTTCTGGCTTCAAGTATCTCACTCATGTCCCTTTCAATCATGCTTTTAAGTGTCTTCACTCCTTCTTCCTCTCCCTTCTTTTTCAGGGCAAATGCAATTTTTACCTGTTTGATTATGAGATTTGCCATTTCTTCAATTGCTTCGTTCAGAATCGCGGTATCTTCGATATCGGTAAGTACCTCAGGAAATAGAATATCTCTTCCCATAGACGCCCTCAGCATTTTTTCCCTCATAGTTTCCCTGAAAAGTCTCAGATTGGATACGTACCTCTCACCTTTGGGTGTCAGTCGATATACCTTTGCTCTGCCCCTCATCTCATAAGTTATAAAACCTTGCTTTTCCAGTGATTTCAGCAATGGCCTTATGGTTCCTCCTGAAACCATCGATCCGTCCCATTTCAGTTTTCTGGAAAGTTCATATCCACTCATGGGCTTTAAGGAGATGATGAACAATGCACTATCCAGATATTCTCCTGCTGTCATATATCGAATTCGACATTATTTTGATATATTTAAAGTATTTTAATCTAACATATTTTCAGCGCTTTGTATTTAAAGAAATTATGTGCACCCATATTCTGTAGCACGATGAACAAGACCTAGCAAGTCCTTTCGAGTTAAAAAATCACTTAACTTTCTGGAAAATAAATAATTCATGGTATATGCACCATATTAAATAAGAAGAAATTATATGATTAATGTGAGCGTCGCTGATAAAGATATCGTAAAATATATGGAATGGCCAAGCACCTTAATGACAGAGAGGCCCACCTATTGGCAGATTGCAAAAAAAATAGGAAAGAGTCCTAATTACGTGAAAAATGTTATCGATGAAATGCTCCACAACGAATCACTCATGGGTATGTCTGTATTCATAAATCCAACCATAGTAGGCCTCAGGGCTTATTTTCTAGTAATTATGTGTGAAAACTCACAGTTCCTTGAAGGCGATAATTTCAGGAATGAGATAGGTGGTATATATTCCATACATTTCTCCGGGGTAAGAAAAGAAATCATAAATATAGAAATATATAAGGAGAATGACGAA
>JAKADQ010000055.1 GCA_021820405.1 Thermoplasmata archaeon
CACTGATGAAATCAAAGAATCCGATTCCAAGGGCAGGCACAACAAGAGCCCTTATCTGGTCATATTGCTTTCTAGCTGCAAAGAAGAAATAGAAAGCCCCAATAGCAGTTCCCATTGCAAGTCCAATCAGCATTATTGCGAGAGGATCTATAAAAACATAAGACATTTTTTCACCTTTCCAAATTTTACTAATATTGTAATTATTTAACGATATTTGGATACAATCCCTCAGATATTAGTCACTATTAACCTTAAAAGTCACATTTAATGAAAAATAAGGCTAAAATAAGTGTATTTTCCCTGTTATCGGAAGCCCTTCTTCATGCAGCTGCTGCAATATTTCCCATTGGCTGGATTCCCACAATTCTCGCATCTGTGAATCATAGTTGGCTCCGTGTGGATGTTATCCTGCAATTTTTCTAGGAAGCCTTCAATGGCAAGTTTCGTTCCTGGGATCTCTTCTTCAAGTTCGTTAATCAATTCTCTTGCTTTGTTTCTTTGTGCCTTCATGGCGTATGGGCACCAGTTTGAATCATGGTTAATTCCTGCAAGAATTGCATAAAGTTTGACCTCCTTCTCATATATCTTTCTCAACGGAGTTATTCTTGGCACAAGCCCATCTATGACTCTTTTATGCGGAGCCATTCTTGCCATCCTCTCAAAATCGCCTCTGATTACATTCATCATTATGCTCTGTGCATAATCATCAAGGTTAATTCCAAGTGCGACATAGTCCGCGTTGATCTCCTTGGACATTCTGTTCATCAGGTCCCTTCTCATCGGGCCACAATAAGAACATGGAGACCCTTCAAGATGATCATTGCCATTCACAATCTGATCCATTTCTGTATTAAACGCGTCCCTGAAGGAGATTGTATTATGAGGTATGTTCAGTTCCGAGCACAGTTTGATTGCAGATTCAAGGCCAGAATTTCTGTATCCCTTAATCCCCTCATCTATGGTGAAAGCCTCAAGCTTAACATCCCTTCTCTTGTTGAGCGTTTTGTGAAGGAGATACAGCAGGACGGAACTGTCTTTTCCACCTGATATTGCCACAGATATGGTGGTGCCGTCTCTTCCAAATGTGACCTCCCTCCTCAATTCCTGCCTGAATCTTTTTTCTACACTTTCCATAAAGTGCATTTTACAGAGGAAATTTTTGCCTGGTTTATTCTCGTAAACAGCCTTCTTTCCGCAGATGCTACAGTTCATTCTCTACCCTGATATATTGATCAATTTTCGTCCTGGCTTCTTCCCTTTTCTCCCTAAGTTCCACCAACATTGTGGACATTCTGTCTGCAGCCTCTCTTTTGCACTCTCCGCACATTCTCTTTCCGGATTTGCAATCCTCTGCAATACTGCCCAGATCCTTATCGTCTTTAGAGAGATGGTACATATAAAGTTCAAATATGGGGCATGCGTAGGGGTTTCCGCCCAATTTTTTCTGTTCCTCAACGGTTTCTCTTCCACCGGTAACTCCCCTCATTATCTTCTTTCTGGCACTCTCTGGATCCTCGTTAAGGGATATGGTTGATTCAGGTACAGATTTGCTCATCTTTCCTCCCTTTATTCCCGTTTCAAGCCTCATTATAATTGAAGAGGGGGCAATCGTTGAAAATTTATTGATCGTTCTTTCAGCCATGGCAAGATCCTCTGTTAAATTGAAAAGATCCACATTTTCTCCATCAGCTCTTACGGTTCTGTACTTTGGGTTTTTATATATTTTATCTGCATTGTTGCTTCTAAGGGTTTTTTCAGCTATTTTCATAGCATCTGCCGGATCATCATTCCCGCCAATACTGATTTCGATGCCGTTTTCAGTATTTAATCTGAATATGTTCATTCTGCTTGAAATGTCCCTGGTGAGTCTGATATGGGGATCCTGATCAGCACCAACAGGAACTATTGTTGGAGCTGGGCCGCCATATATCTGTGGGCTCAATATGTCAGAAGCCTGTATCAGCGGAGACTCTATTTCAAGCATTCTTTTTGCATCTTCAAATCCGTAAATGGCCTTCATTTCGGACATATTAACCTCTTTTGAAAGTATATACGAAAACTTCTGTACCTTTGCACTTTCCGATTGAAAATAGAAATCACATGGCTTGAGGCCAAGTGCGATATAATTCAGCAGAAAATTCTCCACGGCAAGTTGCCTACCCCTTTCCAGAGAGATACCTCTTGTGGCATAGGATTCAAGATCCGCCACGGCTATATGCACATCTGCACCCTTGCTCTGAAAATAAATAATGAGATCTATGACCGTCTTGTTTCCGATATGCATATCTCCAGAGGGCATCAACCCTGTCATGGCATAGAACTTACTTTTTCTTTTGATGGATTCATATATCTTTGAAAAGTCCCTGTGGCCGATGATCAGATTTCGCCGTGCAAATATATTGTTGTCCATGTCAAAATTGAATTCGGGGATTCCAAACTCTTTTCGCATTCTTTCATAATCTTCAATCTGGGAGGAACTCCATGGATTCACTTCATTCATCATCAACTACCTCAGATAACCTAGATTTTTTGCCACAATCCTTCCTGCCACAATATCTTCAAGTCCTATGCCCATACTTTTGAATATTGTCCTCCGTCCTGTTTTGATCTCCTTTGCCATATAGTCCCTGAGCTCTACTATTTTATTCGCATCTTTTACACTCCTTATTTCCGCTGATTCATTCATGGCCTGTTCTCTATGCTCAACAATGATCAAATCGGCAGAATTCATAACTTCAGGAGTTGCCTCAGATCTGTTCATCAAGTTTGCACCGACCAGATTGAGATGATATCTCTCCGGCATTGCGCTTTTCATGAGAAAAGGTTCCTTTGAATTAGTAACCGTTGAAATTATTTTGAATTGGCTCAAATCAGAGATGTCCCTCAAGGGGTCTATGACAATTCCCAGCTTCTGAGACATTCTCTGTGCAAATTTATTGGCATGTTCAGCATTTCTTGAATATACACTGGCTCTCTTCAGTTTCAAAGTATTTACCATGGCCTCCATCTGTGTTTCAGCCTGGAATCCACTTCCTATAAGGAGGAATTCACCTGGCACATTCAATTTCTTTGTAACAACTGCGGGAAGTGCACCGGTTCTCATCTGGCCAAGCTTATCCGCCTCTATAACAAAGAATTCTTCCGGATTTTTTTCCTGAAATAGTATGACAACAAATTTCACTCCCCGTTTCCCTGAGATGTAGGTTTTCAGACCAGATATTCCATATCTTTTCCAGTGTGCGGGCATGGTGTTCAGAAAGGATTCTCCGGTATAGATTCTATCTCTCGGGCTGGAAAATGAATTTCCATTTCCATAGTCAGTAAATGCCACTTCAAGATCATTAACCAGTTCATCCATTGGAAGATTCATTTTAACCTCATTCTCTGTTATGTATATCATCAGCAGGTACCTCTATTCCATATTTTCCCTTACTATTTCTGCAATATCCTTAACTCTGATATCCTTCTCAGCGTCCATCGTTCTGGATGCATCTTCAAGCATGGCTGTACAGAATGGGCATGCAACAGCCAGTGTGTTGGCCTTCGTTTCCAGTGCCTGTTTCATCCTTATTTTGCTTATTGATTCCTTGTTCTCAACCTTATACCAATAGTTTCCTCCCCCACCACCACAGCAGAAGCTCTTTTCTCTGCTTTTTTCCATCTCCTTAAGATCTGCGGTGCTTTCAAGTATGAGCCTTGTATTGTCAAATTCACCGTTTATCCTTCCAAGATAGCATGGATCGTGAAGCGTCACGGTTTGATCGGTCTTCTTAACCTTTATTTTACCGTCCCTTATCAGTTCCTCTATGATCTGTGAATGATGCACCACCTCTGCATTTAACCCAAATTTTGGATATTCATTCCTGAAGGTGTTCATGCAGTGAGGGCATGATGTAATTATCTTCTTTACTCCGTATTTATTAAATGTGTCAATGTTCTGAAGCACCAGCTCCTGAAATCTCCCCTCCTCTCCCATTCTTCTTGCAGTCTCACCGTTGCATTTTTCCTCCGATCCAAGAATTCCAAAGGATACTCCACCTTTTTTGAGTATCTCTATCACATCCCTTGCAGTCTTGTTATATCTCGGGTCAAATGCACCCATACAGCCTACCCAGTATATTGTTTCCACACCAGTGGAAATTTTGGGAGCAAATTCTAGCATCTTGTCTCTGTCTGAGTTGCTGCCTCCAAAGGGATTCTGTGTGTTACCGAGGTTATTCAGGTATGTGGAGGTTTCCTTTGATAATTTATTGTCCATTACAAGAGTTCTTCTTGCTTCCAGATTATAGGACTGGGGGTCAATCAATACCGGGCATTCCTCCACACAGGCCTGGCATGTCGTACACGACCATGCTGCATTTTCAGAAAGGACTGTTCCTATCATTGGTGCATCCCCGTTCCACAGAGCTCTCTGAATATTCTGCACAACAACCCTTGGGTCAAGATCTGTACCTGAAGCAACTGCAGGGCAGGCTCTTTCGCATCTTCCGCAGTCTGTGCAGGCTATTGCATCTGTTCTCTGGAAGTACGAAAGATCCACCACGTTTCTGGCTCCGACCTTAAAGTCAAAATTGCCAGATTCGATCGCTTCCGAAAGAATGAATGGGGTTGTCATCTCCCCTCTTTTCTTCTGTGGATGAACTCCAATTCCTATTGCAGAATAGAACATATGGGAGAGCTTCGAAAAAGGGAGATAGGCGGCTAGGGCAAAAGCGGTCAGCACATGAACCATCCATAATGAACGATAGAATTCTATTCCAAAATTTCCACTGATGCCAAGAGGTGTATATATATAACTCAGGGGCCACTCTACAAAACGATATACATCAAAGCTCTGCCTGTCGAGAGCAATCTTCAAGGCACCGAGGAAAAATCCCTCCAGTGCCAGTATAAGGAAGGTTACAATCAGGATAAAATCCTGTGTTATTGTGTCCAATGGAACCTTTTTTCTTAACCTGCGCCACATGGCCATTACAAGGCCAAGAACAAGCATCAAGCCGCCAATGTTGGCCCATACTTCGAAATTGAGGTAAAAATCACCAACAAGTATTCCATATCCCACTGTGTTTTTCAGAATATCGTGGGATAGAAATATGAGCGATGTACATATGAACAGAATAAGGGTTCCGTAAAAAATCATAAGGTGCATGAATCCGGCATAGCGATTTTTTATGTTCTTTCTATGAAGCGCACCGTAATTCAATATCTGGGCAACAAACCTTCTCAGATTTTTTATAATGTATCTCACAGCAGGAACAAAGCTTATTCCGGCTTTTCTGTATCTTCGATAGAATTCAAAAAGGACAAAGGCCAGCACCACGAACGAAAGTACGTAGTCCGCAATCAGTTCGCTTTCCGGAATAAATACAAGGGTTGGGCTTGTAATAACGGCACTCATTATGCAAGCTTATTTATGTTATTTATTTAACCATGTCTAACAGAGTTATTTTTATTTTAACAAAGCCATCTTTCAAATTTTGCATGAAAGTGTTTTAAGTGAAAATTATTTATCCAGATGTGAAAAAGTCCTACGCACTTGATGGAATTGAATTATCATTGGAAATATGCAATGGCGTATACGAACCTGCGGAGGACACATTTTTGTTAGCCAGATCTATCAATGCTTATGGAAAAACCTTAGAAATAGGTTCAGGTTCAGGCCTTATAAGTATATATCTGGCAAAGAAAGGTTACAATGTACAATGTACTGATATTAATCAAGAGGCCGTGGAATGCATATTCAGAAACCAGAAAAATAACAGCGTGTCTTTTCCCTGCATAAGGAGCGATCTGTTCAGTGAAGTACAGGGAATTTATGATGTCATAATATTCAACCCTCCATATCTCCCAACGGATGATAATATGAGTAACTCTGAACAATGGAATGGAGGAGACGATGGTTTTCAGGTGACAGGAAAATTTCTGATGGATGCGGAGAAGCATTTATCTGAAAATGGTAGCATATTCATCATATTATCCAGCTTAACTAATATTGAAAAGTTGATCAAAAAGTTTGATAACTATTCCTTCGAAAAGATCGGCGAGGAGCACTTTTTCTTTGAAACGATTTTTTCCTATAAACTTCAAAAAAATAAACGTGATTAGACGAAGGCCTAACTCAGAATCTGGAAGGAATAAGAAAAGGGAATGGAATATATTGGGATGATAGAGGCGACTAGCCTAATTTTTATAGTACTATTTGAAAGGCATGGTGTGATCAATGGAAAAGGGTAAAGAAATGGCCCGAAAATTACTTGCATTGTGAGTGGTCCGAAATGCAAAAACATCTAATGTAAGAAAAAGCTATCGGGGTGCCTATAATTACAAATCTGTTTTCGATTCTATATACATCACAATTGAAACTAGGATTTTAGTTTGAAATATCAAAGGCTAGCAGATAAAAAACTTCGGCGAACTTTTTATTATAATACACCTACGCCGAGAAGAATCAAAAGGATACCAAACATAAAGCCAACAAAGTATAAAGCTTTTAACACATCAAATCTTTTTTTCTTCTGGCCCATATTTCAATATCAAATTTTTGTACAATAAATTATGGATCTCTTCAACATCCTGTGTGATCTGAGCCCCTTAATTTTGGACAGATATTTCGTCTTCCAATGAGACATTTTCCTTCAACCTCCTTTTCCTTTCAATTCTGTTTTTCATTCTTTTCTCCTCCTTTCTTTTTCTCTCTTCCAGGAATTTTTCCTTGAAGCCATCTTCTTCAACAAGTCTTCTTTCAAACTCATCAGGTGGAAGATAATCAATGGATGAATTTGGTCTTATTTTGTTGTAATCATTGAATGCATATTCCATCAGATTCTCTGCATCCTCAAATGTTTCCAGATCCTTAACCAAGATGTAATCCGTCTTCAGTGAATTGTGGAATGATTCAATATCCCCATTGTCTTCAGGCGTATGTTTCTGGATATATTCCGATCTTATTCGAAGCAATTTCATGGATTCCCTGAACTCCCTGGATATATACTGAGGGCCATTATC
>JAKADQ010000056.1 GCA_021820405.1 Thermoplasmata archaeon
TTTCCCTTTATTTCTACTTCCTCGACTTGAAAATACAATACCCATAGAAACCAGCGCAAATCCAACTATCTGTATGGAACTCAATGTTTCCTTAAGCAGGAAAAATCCAAAAAATACTGAAATTGCGGGAACAAGAAACAGGAATGAGGAAACGGTTGAAACGTTATAATCCCTGTTTAGCTTTAGAAATAGATAATATGCTATGGCCGTCCCTGGAATGCCGATTATGGCAGATAACAGAATAAAATACACATTTGGATGCAACATTTCGCCATAATTCCCGTAAATCAGTGTTATCAGAAAAATTGGGATGAGGCTGTATGCAAACTGATAGAAATTGGTGCTGATTCTGTCCTCTGTACGGATAAAGCGTTTGTAGAAAATTGTACCGGACGACCATGAAACTGCTGCCATTATTTCGAGAATAATCCCGTAATATGAGTTCAAACCTAATGAGTTTGAGAATATTACCATAATGCCTGAGAAGCCCAAAATAATTCCAGCAATGGTTTCCCTGGTATATTTTTCATGCAATAACATAATTGAAAGGAGTGTTGATATTATGGGGTAAGTATATATCAGTATAGAACTCAAAGAAGACGACACCGAGCTTTCTCCAATGAACCAGAGTTCCATAAAGATGAAAACGTTCAAAAAGGATAGAATGAGCATTTTGATGTGGGAGATCAAACCGATTTTCAGGATTAATCGCCTGTTAAATATTATGATTATGCCAATTAAGGAAAAGATAACTCTGTAGAGAAGAAGAGTAAAGGAATCTTCATAATCCAAGGCCAGTTTTACCAGAGGATAGTTTAATGCCCAGAACGATGACATGAAAATAAAAAACATTATGTCCTGTTTTTTCTCCAATGATGCCATATTAAAGACAAATATACATACCTTATTGAGACAACCTTATACAGTTTGTTACTATCATTATCTCATGTCTGGAACCTTGTTTGATAACAGGGAGAAGATTATTTCATTTTTTCAAGGAAAGGGAATACTCCTTGATCCAAAGGCACTTGAGATTATGATCGAAAAATCTATGGGCTCAATGATCGTAGATCTCTACAATAAAGAGATCAGCGATAAGGGTTACGTAGAAGTTAAAGACGTCCTAAGGCTAATTTCCATTCCTCAAAAGAGAGATACAACCCTTAAAGAAATTGACTTTTCGGAAGTACGGGCAAATAGCTCAGTGGATGACTTCAGAAGGGTCTTTGTAAGTAGATATGAGAAATTAAGGAAAATAATTGTTACCTCGGGAAAATTAAGGCAGGTATCCAGCATATCTGCCGTAAGGAGAATGCCAAGGGGAAACGTAAAAATTGTAGGAATGATCAGTGAAATAAGTGAGACAAAGAATGGACATAAAAGATTCAAACTGGAGGATACTGAAGAATCGATTGATGTAATTATAATGAATAAAAACAGCCTTTCTAAAGAATTACTTCTGAATGATGAGGTCATAGGGGTAATTGGAAGCAAACCAGAGCAGACAAACGATAGAGGCAGAAGTGAGCCTGTTGTGTTTGCAAATGAGATAATTAGGCCGGACATACCTGAAAGAGCAATTGACTACACTGGAAAAGAACCCGAATATGTTGGTTCAATTTCTGACATACATGTTGGAAGTAAGACCTTTTTAAAAGACTCCTATAAAAAAATGATTAACTGGATAAAAAGTTCCGGAGATGAAAGCGGAAATCTGAAACACCTCATACTCAGTGGCGACGTGATAGATGGAATAGGCGTATATCCGGGACAGGAAGATGATCTGGAGATTATTAATCCATACGAACAGTACGAATATCTTGCGGAATTTGTCAACCAGATTCCCGAAGATATCAAGGTTTATATTATGCCGGGAAACCACGATACCGTTAGACTTGCCGAACCACAACCTGCTTTTAACGATAAAATCAGGGAGATGTTTTCATCCGGCGTCAGTTTTTTGCCTAACCCATACAATCTAGTCCTCAACAGGAAAAATATAACAATTTATCACGGAATGGCCTTAAATGATCTGATAGAATTAATTCCAGGAGGGAGCATGGATAGTGTTGGAAGTGCAATAGAACTTATGCTGAAAAGAAGATACATGGGATCTGCCTATGGAGGGCGAACTCCAATTATACCGTCAAATGAGGATTATCACGTGATGGAAAACGTTCCCGACATATTCATTACTGGGCATATACATGGCCATTATACGGGAAATTACAAGGGAGTCAGATATGTAAATTCATCAACGTGGCAGTCCCAGACAGAATACCAAAAAATGATGAATTATTCACCAGAACCAAGTATCCTTACGCTTTTTGATCTGAATTCCATGAGCGTGATCAAGAAGGATTTCTCGAAATAAAACTACAAGGTCCTCAGAATTATCTCCTCAATCTCTTTTCTAAATGATTCGATTAGATCCTTTGTTGCCTCCTCCCTTATGGATTCAGGGGCACTCAAAAAACCTATCTTTGCTGTTATTTTAGCCATCCTTGCCATTGAGTCATATTCTTTAATTTTAGCTTCCAGGTAATTTTCAATAACAGAAGCCAGTTCCTTTTTCAGTTCCTTATTTTCGTTGAGCTTCTTTCGTATATATTCTTTAATCAGATCCTTGACTATTTCCCGAACGGATTCTATATACATCTCTTCCGAAGGCAGACTCCTCATTATCTCCTTTAAAGATTTCTCAATATCGTCAGCCATAGGAGTTTAATCTAAATTGGTAAATAAACGTTCACAAAATAAATATTTATAATAGCGGGGGATATACCGGATACAGGTTGTAAGGCTAAAATCCAGATGTGATAGCCATAACTCCTAAAAAACATCGATTCACGATCTTTGATGTTCGAATTTGAGGTGAAATGTTGAAAAGAAGTTCCCGAGACTGGAAAAAAAGAGGAAATATGAGATGGAAATGGAGAAAAAAAAGAATCAGAAGACTGAAGAGACAGAGAAAAGCCAGTAAAAGTTGATCTCTTTTTTTATTGTTTTCTAAATAATACTTTGAATGCACTTATAGTATCAGAGTCTTTTTTTTGATCTGATTGCTAGATTGTTTTTTCAAAATGCCTCAGGAAATAGATATTTATAGGAAAATACTATGAGCGATATACACCGAAGTATTGGTATCTGAATGGGGACATGGGGTAGTCAGGTATCCTAACGGGCTCCAGTCAGGTTTTGATTAGAATCGGGTCATCTGAATGTGTGATGATTGACTGGAACTATGAACCGGGAAGAGACCCGCAGATCTGGGTTCAAATCCCAGTGTCCCCATCTCTGACGAATACCCTGGCTTCTTTTCATTTTTTCCTTCCCATATCCGCAGCGCCTTCAGCGAGTTTCTCCATGATTGCCTTTATCGCCGGGGTTATTTTCTCACCCTTTCGGATCATCTTTTCCATCATCAGGTCGAAGATCTCCTCTTTGGTCATTCCAGGCCTGTAAGGAGTTTTCATTGGATCGAAAGGATCCTCCTTCTCAGCAACATTTAATAGATCTACCTGTGCTACCTGTGAAGCCCCCCAGAGCCATGGAGAGGTTCATTTTCCTTTTTGTCCTCAATTGATCTACCTGAGTGGAGGGTATATATCTCTTACAGACAATGGAGATTTGCAGAATGGGCACTTATTGGTCCCTTCCCTGAGTCGTACATTTTTTTCACAGTTGGGGCATTCCACTCTTGGACTCAATCCAAGGGAGAGCATAAAGGATGGATAGTCTTTCATTGACCAGTAAGGCCCCTCGATCTGATTGTTTCCTGAGTTGCAACATCAGGAGGAAGAGGATCGTAATCAAATATGGAAAACTGGGATCCATCATCAAGGATGCTTTGATATTCTTCGAGATTCCTGATCACAGTAGGATATTTCAGAGAGGTTCTTTTCTTTGGAAGAAGAATCGATCCTTTCCATGCATTTAGAATCACATCTATTCTGAGTATATCTATGAGTTCTTGATGCTTGTTGAAGAATTTTCTGGAGGATCTGTAAGAAACGCCATAAATTTTTAGGATCACAAGGATCTTAACAATAACCATGTTTGAGAACTTCTACGCCCTTTCCTCAGAAACAACCTAATCGAACCTTGGACAATCCATTATTGGATAAAATTCAATAAAACATTAATAGATATTTGATTGTATCAAAGAAAGGATGCAGCAAAAATCCTCTCTCGCCCATCATATTTGATTAGGGTTCGAAACTTTTTTTAAATGATTTTACTTTTATTTTTTTAACTTTCCTAATTCATCTGTTTTATCACATTTCGCGTAATTGGTTTCGTGTAACGATAATATTTGCTGTTTCTTTAGATACGAACATAGAATGCCCTCCTTCTTGGTGGGTTTGTTAGGCCTTCCTCAGGGCCGTTCTCATTCTTAAATTCCCTTATGTAATCTGGTTCGCCGAAAATCTCCTGAATATGAGATGATTCGGGATCAATTGTCATCAAATATTTTCCATCTATTCCGGATAGAATATTGGCTAGGTCATGAAAGTCCCCTAAATCGAAGTTCATATCGTACCAGTTTGCTCCAAGGTATGGTGGATCGAAATAGAAAAACGCCTCAGTCCCATCATACTTCTTAACAAGATCGCGGAAATCCAAATTTTCAATTTTCCACTTCTTAACGTTTCCACCAATGCTCTCAAATTGATCGAGTGTTTTTGATATGTAGGCCATTGAAGCCTTTTCCTTTCTAGTTGCATATGTGCCTCCCATTCCCCCAAAAGAGAGATTCATCTTTGTGAGGAATAATACTGCATTCACATCCTTTTCTGGTATTCCGTGATCTCTCGCAGCTTTCTTGATGGTTAAGGTTGCTTCCTCATCTATCTGATTTAATCTTAGGCTACCGTCCGCGATTAATTGCCTCCTGCACTTCACGCCCTCTTTCATGAGAAAATATATGTTTTCGGGTCTTTCCTGGATACTCATGAAAAGAGCACACAGTTCTGGGTTAAGGTCATTATAAACTGTATACTTGCTTTGGATATTTAATGAGACCGAACCAGAACCCCCAAAGACATCTATAAAGTTTGTTCTTTTTGATTTTTTATATATTTCCTGTATTTCCCCGAGCATTACCTTTTTCGCACCAGGGTATTTCATCAACCGGATATATTCCATCTTCGATGTATATAGAAAATAGATTAATAAACAATTGAGTATGAGATACCATAAAGGTAACTATTCGAAAGCCCATTTCTCTAATGTGATTGCCGGTTTCGCATCTTTAACCTTCAAACTAAATTTAATTGCTTAGTAATTTTATGTGATCTTGCCTTTTAATACAAATGAATAGAACATAGGAGGATATTTAGTCAATCTTTAAGTATAGCCTTAATTTGACCTGAATATGGCCATTGATCCCTCCCTACGCAAATCAATTGAATTGTCAAAGATGATTGAACCCTGGAAATTTAATGAGGAACAGGTACCCGAACTGAGAAAAATTCTTGAACAATCCTATGTGGTGGCTTCAAAGGAGAAGATTAAGGCAATTAAAGATTTCCACATTGCGTATTCCGATGTGGTTCTAGATGCAAGAATGTACGAGCCTGATGCCCACGGAAAAGGAATGATCATTTATTTTCATGGAGGAGGGTTTGTTTTTGATTCAATTCAATCTCATGACGATGTATGCAGAATAGTTGCAAATTCTTCCGGCTGCAAGGTGATTTCGGTTGGGTATCGATTGGCTCCGGAATATCGCTTTCCCACAGCCGTAAATGATGCCGTGAATTCTTTTCTGTGGGTATATGAACATAGTGATGAACTTGGCATAGATAGAAGTAAGATCGCCCTTATGGGTGATAGTTCCGGTGGAAATCTGTGTGGAGCAGCGAGCCTGATGCTCAGGGACCAGGGTAAAAATCTTCCAAAAGTCCAGGTTATGATATACCCCTTTGTTGGACTTGACCAATCATCCTTTTCCATGAGAGAATATACAAAGGGATACCGACTCGACAGAGAGCTACTTCTTTGGATTGCAAAGATGTATCTTTTGAGAAGTGAGGATTTTATTTCACCTTACTTTTCGTTATTTGCATCTGACACTTTTAAGGGTATTGAGGAAACCATTATAGCTACGGGAGAATATGATCCACTGCGGGACATGGGAGAGAGCCTTGCGGACAGAATGATTAAGGAAGGCGTCAATGTTACCTCCTTTAGATGCCTTGGGATGGTACACGGTTTTGTCAATTTCACTGAATTTTCCAAGCCTGCAAAAGACTTCCTTAAAATGCTCTCTTTCATCACCGGTGAGAAATTGAAGGAATAGAATATTTAATTACAATGGAGAAATCCGCAGGAAATGGTCTAAATGGATTCAGCTGCATCAACTCCTCTCAGTTATAGTAAGAGGTGGCGTTTGTGGTATTCTTCTTATATAACGTCAAATCTTTCAGCAGGTCTTTTAAATCCGATGATTCCTCTTTTTATTTCTATCTATTTTTCCAGAGGTGTCGTCTTTGTTGGAATTGCCTCTTCACTTTCTTCCCTATCATCAGTAATAGCCCTGATTCTCTGGGGAAATATTTCAGACAACGTAAAAAAGAGAAAGATATTCGTTTTAATAGGATTTATGGGCAGTTTCGTTTCGCTCTTTCTTATTGCTTTCGTATCTACTGTTTATGAATATATTGGAATTCTAGTGATGTATCAATTCTTAGCAATGGCGTCCGTACCTGTTTCAACCCTCCTGGTAATTGAAAATGAGCAGGAAAGCCAGTGGGCAAGGGTAGTGGGCAGCTTTAATTCCATATCCACGATAGGTACTGTTTTTGGACTTGTCATAGGCCTTGCAGTTGTAATCGAGAATCCAAGTTCGGTCTCCATCCTGAAGGAAATATACGTAATTTCATCCCTGTTTTATCTGGTATCATTTATTCTTGCGTTCTTTCTTCTGCGGGAATCCACCATTAAGGTACGAAGAAGCGCAATTCCGGATATATTTTCCCAGAG
>JAKADQ010000057.1 GCA_021820405.1 Thermoplasmata archaeon
GGTGTATGACTATATAAATAGGGGGGCAAAGACGGAGGTGAAATCCTTAAACTGAGGAAAACTGAAGGGAAATCAGGAGAAGAATAGCTCAAATGGAGAATTTTAATAGGAGTTGTTCAACAGAGCATTACTCAGGACAAAGTTTAACTATTGTGTGAAAGATTAAGAACATATGGATCTAAAAGGAAAGGTAGCTGTCGTAACCGGATCAGGGAGAGGTATTGGGAGAGAGATTGCTGTATATTTGGCAAAACAGGGCGCGAACATAGTGGTTAATGTAAAAAAGAGGGTTGAAGATGGGGAAGATACACTGGCAGAGGTGAGAAAGTATGGAGATGGAATCATGGTAAAATCTGATGTATCCACTCGTGTCGGTGCAAGGCTCATAGCGGACGAAACAAAGAAAAAATATGGTAAATGCGATATATTGGTGAATAATGCCGGTTTGGGCATAGGTATGCCATTTCTGGAATGTGATGATAGTCTAATAGAAAAAATGGTTTCAACAGACTATCTTTCTGCCATATATTGCACTCAGGAAATGGCCAGAATAATGCAGGAAGGTGGTTCCATAATAATGATGTCATCTCTTGCAGGCATCAGGACGATGGAATCCCTTTCACTGTATGGCAGCCTCAAAGCTGCAATAATCAAGCTGACAGAATACCTTGCGCTTGAATTAAAGGATAAAAGGATAAGGGTAAATGCGATCGCGCCTTCCATCGTTAAAACCAAGATGGGAGACAGCCTCATGGAATACATGCACATGACGGAGGAGGATTATAAATTAAAACACACACTGACTGGTAGTATTATCCAACCTGAAGAAATTGCAGAAACCGTAAATTTCCTCGTATTATCTCCAAACATAACCGGACAGACCATAATCATAGATTCCGGATTATCACTGATGGGAGACCTGAGGGCATAACCTGGATTCAATTTTTCCATAATTTGACATCAGTAATAAAAAGGATCAATAGTTAAGGAAAACGTAAGGATTCTTGGAGATGAATACACAGAACATGAGACTGGAAGATAGTTGTGTGTGACATGATCCAAACCTTAGAAAAACTCAAATATGATTCAATATTGATTATAGATGCCTTCCAAAATAAATAACCAAAAAATTTTGAGACGGATAGAAGAAACCTATTATGCACTCTTTGTTGATCAACTTCCTGGTGGACTGCTGAAACCTTTAAAGGTTGAGGGTGTGAAAGGCAGGATTTCTACAATAAATAATCCTTTCCTTAACTGTGTGGGGCTTGCGGATGTTGACGAGGCAAAATGCCAGAGTATGATCAGTTCTGTGATTGAAATTTATGAAAAGGAAAAAAAAGGTTTTCAATGGCTTGTTGGTCCCACCACCAGACCGAAAAACATGGATAAATATCTCACTGAAATTGGATTTAAAAGGATTGAGGAAGAATCTGCATTTGGCATGGTTCTGAAAGATATTGATATCGCTATAGATACAAATGAGGACTTTAAAATAAGAGAGGTAGAGGTAGGCGATTTTGAAGAAAATACTTCCCTAATAACTAAATCCTTTGGGATGGGTTTAACTGATGAGATTGCGAGGATAATCATAGACCTTTACGCTTCGCAAGGGAAGAACAGCCATCTATATCTTGCATTCACAGGGGAGAATAAACCCGTAGCCTTCTCAGCAAGCGTGATTGATCCGGAAAATCATTTAGTAATACTGTTAGGTGCCGGAACTCTGCCGGAATATAGAGGAAAAGGCATATATTCTTCCTTTGTTGATATGAGACTGAAGGATGCCGGCAAGGCTGGTGCAAACGTCGCAATAATTCAGGCATTGAAAAATACTTCAGCACCCATATGCAGAAGATTGGGATTTGAAGCGGTGTGTCAACTCGATTCCTATCTCTACAGTGCTTAGGATGGCAAACATAAAAGGCTCTGTTTGATTTATACGGGAAATATATCATCCCTTATTTCTCAGAGTGCTTCAAGCCTGAGGTCGAGACTCCTGATTCTGATAGAATCTGTTCAGCCTTTTTACAGGCCTCACCGTCAGAATTCTTCAGAGATTAAGGTTATGGGATCTGTTTCATTTATCAGAGTATTGTCAATGACTATCATGTATCGGATTTAGTTATCATTATCATTGTAGAAAGCCATTGTTGCATATTAATCTCCTTCGGTAGACTGCTTCAGGATCGCGATAATAGTCCTGTATCCCTCAAATTGATATTGATATTTATTTAAGGTTAACTGAACAGATTATTTCTATATACCGTTTTAAAAATTTATGGCATGAAGATGCAATCAATAGCAGTTATAATTTAATAATCATTCTTAAGAGACCAAAACATTTTTTAAAGACGCAGTAAATACAGAATTGGTGAAAAAATGGTAGAAAAATGGGAAAAGAAAAATCAATTAAAGCCAAAGGGACTTGATGGGATATCCGACCAGCAGATAGAATATCATTTTGAGACCCACTATAACGGGTACGTTACAAAGTTAAATGAAATCTGGGAGAGGCTCCCAAATGCAGACAGAAGCAAGGCGAATCAGAATTACAGTGAATTCAGAGAATTAAAGCTTGAAGAGACCTTCAATTATGATGGGTCCCTGCTTCACGAAATATACTTTGAAAGCCTTAAAAAAGATGGTGAGAAGAATCTTTCACCTGAGCTGAAGAAAAAAATCGAGGAGGATTTCGGCTCCTATGAGAAATGGGTGGAGGACTTCAAGGCTACAGGAACGGCATTCAGAGGCTGGGCCCTTCTGGTCTATGACCTTAATACTGGAAAGTTAAGAAACATTGGTGCAGATGTGCACAACACCAACGGAATATGGAATGCCATAGTGGTTCTCGCTCTGGATGTTTACGAGCATGCCTACTATGTTGATTATGGTGCAAAGAGAGCTCCATATCTGGATGCATTTATGAAGAATGTGGAATGGAAGTCTGTGAACCACAGATTCGAAAAGGCACACAAGGCATACCTTGCCTTCAAATAATCCCACATTTTTTAATTTAAAGTACTAAACAAAGATAGACAATACTCCGAAGGAGACCATGACTATGAGAGTAATCCAGTAAATGGCCTCAGCAAATGGACCATATGCATATTTCCCCATTATCTTTTTATTTGTTACTATAAGTCCACCCATGATTCCCGGAAGAAGCAAAACTATGGGGCTCAATGACATAAGTTCGAGAACAAAAAACACCATTGATTGAGGATGTGAAATTAAAAGGGTGAGGATAAGCGCCGGTATGGATTCGGTCATATATAGAATCACCATGTTTCTATGAGTATACTTTCCCAAAGATTCAAGTGTTCCCCAGGAACTTCCCAATGATATGGTTACAAGAGCCAGAAAACCCGCCATTATCAGGCCTATTCCGAAGAATATATGGGAGTATGGCCCGGCTATTGTCAGGAGATTTTGTGATAGTGATTCGGCATTAAATACCCCGCTGTTCCTGTGGATTCCAGTGGAGCCCATTTCTATTACAACCATTATCAATTCTGAAAAAAATGCACCCGTAAGAGTCTCCTTCCGGGACCATCTTATTCCGTCATCGATTTTCATTTTTAATTTGGTATATTTATATGATGTTGCTGAACTCTGGTAGAACAGCATAAATGGCATAATTACTGCGCCGACATTAGCCGCAAGGAAAAATATGTAGTTATGGGATGATGAAAAATAAAAGAAAGATTGCAGGCCATCATGGATTTGTACTCCTCGCAGCAACATCTCCCCGATAAAGGCAATGGGCAAAATGAATGATACTACAATAAGAGGCCTTTCTATCCTGGTATATTCCTTCAGAAGAAGTATCAAAAGATGAATTACGAAGATCGTGGGAAGAGAGATATAAAGCGGTATCCCGATTATGAGCGCCCCTATTCCGATGCCCGCATATTCAACCACATAGGTAAATATATCGATTCCGAACATTGGAAAGGATGCCAAAACTGCCATTCTTTTTGAGAAATGCATTCTTATAAGATCCCCAAAGCCATAGCCCTCAACAGTGGAACCAATTCTCCCCATTGCATCCTGTATTATGAAGAGGGGTATGGAGAGGATTAGAAGAAAAAATATCATTCCATAACCATACATTTCTCCATTAGTTACAGCCGTAATCACACTTGAGGCATCGACATCCGCCATCATGATGACCCAGGCCGGGCCAAACAGAACAAGTGCATCCCGTAACTTCATTTTGTTATGTAAGGTATCCCTTACATAACTATATTTCGGTAAGGATATCCATACATATTATCAGTTAATAATAACATAAAAATCCACAATCGACAAAAAAGATGGATGTCTATGAATATTTCAGATGCCATATATGGCATACTCCCACAGCTAAAGCATGTGGGGTTCTCACAGTAGAAGTCTCATGTCTGAATCTTAGTTCCATTTTAAGATATATAGGCTTCGCATTCATTCCACGACTTGAGTTGTGGACTTTCAGCTTAAATGATCGTAAATACTCTGTAATGGTCCCCCTATTTTCATTTTTAAGCCTGATTTAATAGTTTGATTCTAAGCGCTTCCTTAACGTTGTCAGGGAAATGGATTTCCTTTTCGTTAAGATTCCACACGCCTTCATAGGTATATGTAACCTCTGTCCCCGGATATAACTGGTTTTCACTTAGAAACGACAGTATGGACTTTTCTTCAAAAATGACTCTTGATACAATGTACCTCTGACCCTGAATTGCACCTGACATTTTCATATCCTGTACCGGTTCGGCAACACCATTCTGATCAGGCACCGGATTCCCGTGAGGGCATCGGGAACAACCATATTTTTCGCACACCTTTTCCATGATCTCATCGGTCATTCCATGCTCAATACCCATAGCCTGGTCATCAAGATGCTCCCAGTTCATTGATAGCCCACGAAACAGAAGTATTTCGGCTATCCTGTGTTTTCGCAAAAATTTGTTTGCATTAATCTGTCCTGTTTGTGTTAGAACATACTTTCCCCTATCTATTCTTCTAACAAGCTCCCTATCGAGCATTATATTTATCTCGTCATAAACACTCTGTCTTGCTGTACCAAGAATCCTGGCAATATCTGTTAAGCTCGCATAACCTCTATATTCCGTCAACTCATGAATGGATTTTAAGTAATCTTCCGTGGTTATGGATTGTTTATGCACAAACTATTAGATTTTAACACTATATAATTTTTGACAGGTTAACCTCCCAGTAACGTTATGTTCTTTTCATCTAGATAAGGATCAATTGCTTTTCTTTTTTCGACTTGATTTGCCTCTGAGGAACAAAAATAAATTTAAGATTTCAAAATAATAAGGCTATACAGCGATCGGATTATAATCAAAAATCTGGAATTCCTCCAGAATGAGATGCAAAATTGTATTTTCATATTTATATGAAGCTCGTTTATGAAAAAATTAAAACATATTAACAATTACAAGGTAGATAATTATGGAGAGTTCTGGAACTGATAGATATGAAGAGATTTTAATAAAAAATTATCCAGAAAATGTACGAAGACACATCGATATACCTGAGAGGACTGTATATTCCGTTCTGGAAGAAACTACAAAGAAATATCCAAAGAATATAGCTCTGGATTTCATTGGAAAAAAATGGACATATTCCGAATTTAAGGCCAGTGTGGATAGAGCGGCAAATTTTCTTTTTGATCAGGGAGTGAGGGAATCAGACAGAGTTGGACTTATGGTTCCAAATTCACCACAGTATGCGATTCTATTCTTTGCCATACTGAAACTTGGGGCAATAGTGGTTCAGGTGAATCCACTGTACACGGCCTACGAAGTTAAGGAAGAAATGAATGATTCCTCGGCTGGAATACTTATTGTGCTGGATGATTTCTTTCCGAAGGTTGAAAGTCTCGTGCCCGCAACTGTCAGCAAGATTATAGTTACAAGGATCAAGGATTATTTGCCCGGATTTATTGGTTCCATTTTCTCTTTATCAAGAAAGATAAAGAAAGAGGATGTTCAGGTCGAGTACACAAAACAGATCGTCCTCTTTGGGCCATCATCAAATGGAGCAAAGGAACTTGGTGAAGAAAAGGTTGTTCCAAAGCTATCGCCAGCAGTTATACAGTATACAGGAGGAACAACAGGTATTCCAAAGGGAGCCTTGCTTAGCCATTATAACCTGATATCAAACATGTATATGTTGGAAGAATGGGTTCCTGAAAAATTGAAAAAGGATTTGGATTTTCTATCTGCCATACCGTTCTTTCATGTATACGGAATGATGACTGCCCTTCTTCTTCCAATATTTCTAGGAAGCAGAATCATTATAGTGCCTGATCCCAGAGACACTGAGAGAATTCTTAAGACTATAGGAAAGGAGAAAAATATAGTGTTTCCTGGAATACCAACGATGTATCACTCAATTCTGAGAAATAAGCTGAGCAAAAAGTATGACCTTTCCGGAATATCCCTTTTGATTTCTGGAGCAGCTCCACTTCCAAATGAACTTGAAGAGGAATTTACAAGTAGAACAAAAGGTTCGATTATAGAGGGTTATGGATTGACTGAAACTTCCCCCGTGGTCTGTGCAACCCCTATCGATAGGACTAAGAAGAAGATTGGATCCGTGGGATTTCCCATGCCGAATACTCAAGTAAGAATCATGGATGCTGAAACAGGTGATAGGGAGATGCCATTTGGAGAGCCAGGCGAGATTACAGTTAAAGGGCCGCAGGTAATGATGGGATACCTCAACAGAAAAAAGGAAACAGAAGAAACCATCCGGGATGGCTGGCTTTATACCGGCGACATAGGGCTTATAGACGATGAGGGCTATATACGTATTGTAGACAGAAAGAAAGATATTATAATCGCCGGAGGATATAACATATATCCAAGGGAAATTGAGGAGATTTTATACAGAAATCAAAAAATAGAGGAGGCAGCGGTTATAGGGGTACCCGATCCACACAGGGGAGAGGACGTG